>CAMBRC010000123.1 GCA_945869965.1 Asaia bogorensis | reverse complement strand
GGCATCGAGGCCTTCATCACGGCCTCGATGCCCCCCTAAGCCGAAGGCGCTTATGGTTGAGGGTCCAGGGACCTCGGGTCCCTGGTGGGGTCCGGGGCAAAGCCCCGGCTTTCTTACCGCACGGTGTTCTTCATCCGCGGGTCGAGTGCATCGCGCAGCCCGTCGCCGAGCAGGTTGAGGCCGAGAACGAGCATGGCGATGACCACACCGGGCGACAGGGCGATCCAGGGGGCTTCGACCATATTGTCGCGGCCGTCGGCGATGATGGCGCCGAGCGAGGGTCGGGGTGGGGGCGGGCCGACGCCGACGAAGCTCAGCACGGCTTCGGCCAGGATGGCGACGGCGAAGATGTAGGTTTGCTGAACCATCAGCGGCGCCATGCAGGCCGGTATGATATGGCGGCGCAGGATCCGGCTGGTTTTGGCGCCGACGGCGCGGGCGGCTTCGACGTAGTCCTGGGCGCGGGCGACCAGCACGGCGCCGCGCATGACGCGGGCGGTGCGCGGGGAGTAGGCGACGGTCAGCGCGATGACGGCGGTCATTTCGGAGGGGCCGAGGGTGACGGCCAGGGCGATCGCCAGCAGGATGCCGGGGAAGGCCATCAGCCCGTCCATCACCCGCATCAGCCAGTTGTCGAATTTGGGCCACCAGCCGGCGACCAGGCCGACCAGCCCGCCGATTAGGCCGGAGAACAGCACCACCAGGATGCCGATGCGCAGCGACACGCGGGCGCCGAAGTAGATCCGGCTCAACACGTCGCGGCCGAAGCGGTCGGTGCCCAGCAGGTAGACGTCGTTCGGCTCGCCCATGCGGTAGCGGTAGTTGTTCTTGACCGGGTCGAACGGGGCAAGGACATCGGCCAGGCCCGCGGCCATCGCGACCGTACCGACCAGCACCAGGCCGATCAGGAACGAGCGGCGCTTGAGGATCGAGGGGATCTTCACCGCTGTTCCCTCAGCCGCGGATCAACCCAGAGATAGAGCAGGTCGACGATCAGGTTCACCGCCACGAAGACGAACGCCGTCAGCAACAGCCCGCCCTGGATCACCGGCCAGTCGCGCCGCAGCACCGCGCCGATCACCAGCCGGCCCACGCCCGGCAACGAGAACACCTGCTCGATCACCAGCGCGCCGCCCAGCGCCAAGCCGAAGCTGATGCCCGCCACAGTGAGGATCGGCACCGCCGAGGCGGCCAGCACGTGGCGCGCGAACACCCGCGGCTCGGCCAGGCCCTTGGCGCGCGCGGTGCGGATGAAGTCACTGTTGGACACTTCGAGCGCCGCCGAGCGGGTCATCCGCGCCAGCGGCCCCATCTGGTTCAGCGCCAGCACGCCCACGGGCATGGCAATCGAGCGCAGCCAGCCGATGGGATCGTCGCTGAACGGAATCCAGCCGCCGCTCGGCAGCCACTGGAGCTTCACCGCCAGCACCCAGATCAGCAACAGGCCGAGCCAGAAATCCGGCACGGACAGGCCAACCAGCGCCGCGCCCATCGCCGTCTGGTCCTGCCATTTATGCGCGTGGGCAGCCGCCAGCAGGCCCAGCGGCACCCCGATCAGGGTGGCGATCAACAGCGCGATCCCCGCCAGCGACAAGGTCACCGGCAGGCGCTCCAGGATCGCCGAGCCGACGCTCTGGTTCAGCAGGATCGAGCGGCCGAGATCGCCCTGCGCCAGCCCGGCATAGTAGCTGGCCATCCGTTCCAGCGGCGGCTTGTTAAGCCCCAGCCGGGTGCGGATTTCCTCCACCTCCTGGCGCGAGGCGGACTGGCCAGCCATCTCGGCGGCGATGTCGCCGGGGACCAGCAGCGTCAGCCCGAAGCTGAACAGCGAGACGAACAACAGCACGGGGATGGCCGCGGCAAGGCGGACGAGGATCAGGCGGAGCAAGACGGAAGCTCCAGTTCGGGAAGGAAGAGTCTTCTTTTTGTGAACAAAAAGAAGCAAAAAAACTTTATTCGTTTGTGCGCGGACATGCGGCGTCCACGATGAGGCGAGGTGCTGATGCAGGCGAAGGAAGGAAGTTTTTTTGCTTCTTTTTGTTCACAAAAAGAAGATGCTTCCTTCCCTCCTGCCATCGCGATCAGGCGAACCACACATCCCACATGCGCGGAATGCGATACGGCGCGAAGTTCACCACATTGGCGCGGGTGGCCTGGATCCAGCCGCTGTCGCCGACCTTGATGGCCAGCGCCTGGTCGTAGATGCGGTCCTGGAACTGCTTCACCGCGGCGATGCGGTCTTCCAGCTTCAGGCTGGTGGTCAGCTTGGCCTGCGCGTCCTCGATCACCGGGTCGGTCTTCATCATCGCCGCCGACTGTCCGGCGAAGAAGCTGACGACGCCGTAGGGGCCCTCATAAGGCTCGATGCCCATCAGCAGCGGCCACATGCACCAGCCTTCCGGCTTGGTGCGCGCCGCGAAGATGGTCGGCCAGTCGGTGACCGACAGCTTCACGTTCACGCCGACGGCGCGCAGCTGCTCGCTGACCACGGTGGCGGTATCGATATGCGGGCGGTTGGTGTTGTCGGCCATCATGGGGAATTCCTCCCCCTTGTAGCCGGCCTCCTTGAGGTATTCGCGGGCCCTCGCCTGGTCCTGTTTCTGGAACTTTTCCAGCCCGGCGATGCCCGGATAGTGCTGGGTGCCCGGGTGCTGCCACGAGGGTTGCATGCGGTACAGGCCCGAGGTGGAGATCGCCATGATCTCCTCCAGGTCCAGGGCGGCCTGGATGGCGCGGCGGAAGGCGAGGTTCTGGGTCTGGCCGAAGGCGGCGTTGATGATCAGCGTCTGGTACGCCCAGGGCATCATGGTGTACGACTTGATGTTCTTGTCGCTTTCCAGCCGCTTGGCGACGGGAGCGTCCAGCGCCTCGATCACATGCAGCTCACCGGTTTGCAGGCCGGCGGTGCGGGCACCCCCCTCGGGCATGAAGCGGATGCGCACGCTGTCGAAATAGGCGGTCTTGCGGCCGGCGAACCCGTCCCGGCCCTTGTAGTTCATGTTCGGCGAATACTTGTCGAAGCGATGCAGCATGATGTGGCTGTCGCTGCGGAACTCGCCCATGGTGAACGGCCCGGTGCCGATCCGCCCGCCCTGCCCGGCCGGCTTGGCGCATTCCTCCTCCGGCATGATCACGCAGGGGGCCCGCGGCGACGACAGGTTCTCGATGAAGCCGGGATAGACGTTCTTCAGCTTGATGGTGACGGTCTTGGAATCCGGCGTCTCGATCGCGTCCACCGGCCCCATGAAGAACTTCGACATGCCGACCTGGGCATAGCGCGCCAGGCTCGCCTTCACATCGGCCGAGGTCATCACCTTGCCGTTGTGGAAGTTCACCCCGCCGCGCAGCGGGAACTTGTAGGTCAGGCCGTCGGCCGAGATGTCCACGCCCTCGGCCAGGTCCGGCACCGGGTTGGCATTCTCGTCGCGCGCGAACAGCGTCTCGTGCACATGCAGCGAGATGTTGCGGCTGGCGGCGGCCGACGAGGTCTGGGCATCGATCGTCGGCGGCGGCGAGGATTGCCCCATCACCGCTTCGCCGCCCTTCTTCTGGGCATAGGCGGGCAGCGGCAGGGCGGTGCTGGCAGCACCCGCGAGCAGGCTGGCATTGAACGTCCGGCGCCGGATCATGTGTGGTCCCCCTGTGGACGAGACTATTATAAGAATCGATGCTGCGGACTCTCTGCCCGCTTGGCAAGAACCTTGTGCTGTCGCACGATATCGCCGTGCAGCCAGGGAGTGTCCCGATGTCCGCGATTCTGAAATCACTGTCCTCGACCGCCGCCGAGGAGGCCGAATGGGCGCTGCGGTTGGATATGGCCGCGGTTTTCCGCATCTCCGCCCGCCTCGGCTGGAACGAGCAGATCGGCAACCACAATTCCATCATGCTACCGCTGGCCCATCCCGGCGACAAACCGACCTTCCTGATCAACCCGCGCGGCTATCGCTTCGAGGAGCTGACCGCCTCCTCGCTGATCGTCTGCGACCTCGATGGCCACGTGCTGCGCGGCACCGGCGAATTGCGCAAAGTGGCGTTCTTCATCCACGCCCGCATTCACGTCCAGAACCCCGCTGCCACCTGCGTGCTGCACGTTCACCCGCAATACCTCACCGCCCTGGCACTGCTGGACGAGCCCGAAATCACCTTGTCGCACTTCAACGACCTGATCCTCAACGACCGCACCGCTTTCGACCTCGGCGCCCGCGCCGGCGCCAGCACCAATGAAGAAGGCGACCGCCTGGCCGCCGCCTTGGGCGACAAATCGATCCTGATCATGGGCAGCCACGGCGTCACCGTGGTCGGGCCGGACATCGCCAGCGCCTTCGACGAACTGCACCAGGCCGAACGCACGATGATGTACCACATGACCGCGCTGTCCACCGGCAAGCGGCTGCGCAAGCTGCCCGACGAGTCGCGCCGGCATTACCTCGGCGCCTGGGGCGACAAGGTCGATGCGCGCATGCACCTCGATTCCTGGCGGCGGATCCTCGACAAGGAAGGCAGCGATTACGCAAGCTAGATTCTTCTTTTTCTGAAGAAAAAGAAGCAAAAAGACTTTATTCGTTTAGGCTGCGCCTTCCCGTGCGGCACGCTCGCAAATGGACAAAAGTTTTTTGGTTCTTTTTTTCAAAAAAGAACAACCTTGTTTCCCGAGGAGCCCCGCATGTCCGCCGTCATCAAGAACCTGACCAACAGCGAAGCCGAAGCCGAGGAGTGGCGCCTGCGCTGCGACATGGCCGCCGTCTTCCGCGTATCCGCCCGCCTGGGCTGGAACGAGCAGATCGGCAATCACAACTCGCTGATGCTGCCCGGCGCCGAGCCGCTGTTCCTGATCAACCCGCGCGGCATGCGCTTCGAGGAGCTGACCGCCTCCTCGCTGATCGTCTGCAACCTCGACGGCAAGGTGGTTCGCGGTACCGGTGAGCTTCGGAAAGTGGCGTTTTACATCCACGCCCGCATCCATCTGCGCAACCCCGCCGCGACCTGTGTGATGCATGTGCATCCGCAGTACCTGACGGCGATCTCGATGCTGGCGAACCCGCAGATCACCCTGTCGCACCACAACAACCTGATGCTGAACGACCGCATCGTGGTCGATCTTGAAGGCGACGAGCCGGTCCACGACAACACCGAGGGCGACCGCATCGCCGACCTGATGGGCGACAAGACCATCATGATCATGGCGAGCCACGGCGTGACCGTCGTTGGTCCCACGGTCGCGGACGCCTTCGACGAACTGCACGGCGCCGAACGCACCGCGATGTACCAGCTCACCGCCATGTCCAGCGGCCAGCCCCTGCGCCGCCTCCCCGACCGCCTGCGCCGCAACTACAACGGCCCCTGGGGCGCCAAGGTGGATGCCCGCATGCACCTCGATTCCTGGCGCCGCATCCTGGACAAGGAAGGCGACGACTATGCCAGCTGAGATATCTCCGCCTCGGCCGCAAGCACGGCCGCGCGCAGCCCACCGCGGCCCCAGCTTGCCGCCTCCAGCACCTGCTTGACCCGCTGCTGCACCGCATATTTCGCCCGCCGCGCCGGCGACATTGCAGGCAGCAGCGGCGCAAGTTGCGGCCATCGCGCCAACACCTCGCGGTAGGGGTGCATTTGTGCGTCCGACCACGGCGGAAACGCGCCCTGCCACGGCTTCGGCCGCGCCATGTAATGCACGATCGAAGGCCCAATCGCCCGATCCAGCCCGGCATTGCGCAGGAAAACCGGAAAATTCCACGCCAGCGAGAGCGGCAACACCCGCGCGCCGACGGCGATATTCAGTGCATCCTGGTCCGGAAACGGCTGGTCCGGCGGCGCCGCACGATGCATCGCCAGCGCCGCCTGGCCGATTGCATCCCAGCCCTCGCGCGCGATGTGCAGCACCCCGCTGTTGAAGTAGTGCGCGCAGCGGTCCGGCGCGATCCCCGCCGCCTGCATCCGCGCCGCCCCGTTGCGCCAGCCGCACCGCACCCGAAACGCCATCGGGTCCAGCGCCGCTCGCACATGCCCGGCCGGCACCGGCCGGGACAGCAGCGGATCGAGCGACGCCACCACCTGGATGTCGGCATCGAGGTAGAGGAATTCGGCGAACCCCGCCGGCACCAGGCGATCCAGCAGCAACCGCGCCATCATCGCATTGCCGCCGGCCGCGTCGGCGCTCACCCGCAACATCCGCACGCCCGCCGCGGCAAACGCGGGACCGGCATATGCGGCTACCCCGTCATCCAGCCCAATGCCGAGCACCAGCACGTCGGCCAACCGAGGATCGCTCCAGCGCCGCGCCTGCCCGGCGGCAACCAGCGTCGGGACGAGATACCCGGCATCGGCGGCAAAGCAGATCGCACAGCGCGCCACCGTCACAGCCTCACGATCCGTCCGGGATCCACCCGCCCGCGGGACAGATCAACCAAGCCCAGCACATTGCCGCGCAGCCGCCCGCGCCGGTCCACCCATGGCTCCGGCATCGCCCAGCGTCCGAGATTCGCCGCCAGGTTACGCGCCATGCTGCGCACCGCCCTGCCCCAGGTATAGCTGCCCTTGCGCGCGAGATAGACGGGATTGACCATCTGCGAATAACCCAGCCGCATGCCGGAAGTGCGCCCCAGCTTGGTGCCCAGATGCACCCCGCGCGCCGCCGCCACATGCACGATGCGGCCGTGCCGCGCCGCCCGCCGGCACAGATCGATGTCCTCATACCAGCCGTACAACGGCAGCCGCTCGTCGAAAGCCAGCCCATGCGCCCGCAGCGTCGTCAAGCGCAGCGCCATGTTGCAGCCATAGGCGTTGTAGACCTCCCGCAACCCATCGCCGCCACGATCGGCCGCCAGCAACGCCCGCCCGGCCGCCGCCGTCAGTCCCGGTCCCTTGATCCCGTCGGCGATCACCTGTCCCGTCGCCGCGACGATGCCGGCATCACCGGCAAACACCTGCGCAATCGCCGCGAGGTAGCCCGGTGCGGGCAAGAAATCGTCGTCAAAAAACACCAGCACGTCGCAATCCGCTGCCGCCGCCAGCACTGCGTTGCGCTGTGCCGTCAACCCGCGGGGCCCCATGATCACCTCCGCATCGATCCCCGCGACATCGTCCGGCGAAGCGCCACACACAATCACCCGGTCCGCCGGCCGCGTCTGCTGGCGCAATTCCTCGATCGCCTCGCGCAGCACGCCGGCCCGCCCCACCGTGGCAATCCCCACCCCGATCCGCACCCTGGCCTCTCACAGCAAATGGATAAAAGTTTTTTGGTTCTTTTTTTCAAAAAAGAACAAGCACTTCTTTTTGAAAAAAGAAGCAAAAACTTTCATTCACTAAGCGATCTCGGCCAGCAGCTTGCGGCGGATCGCGTCCAGCAGCGTGGCGGTATCGTGCACCGGGAGTACAAAACAGGCCGGACCGCCCACCACCTCCTCGGCGAAATAGGTGTCCAGCGTCGGCTCCACCTCGAGCACCGGCAAGCCGTTTATGACGATGCCGGCGGCGACGGCTGCGTCGCGCGCCGCCATCACCGGGCGGCCGTCGTTGTTCTTGCCGTCGGCCGCGATGTCGATCACCCGGCGCGCCGCCGGCGGGGCCAGGCGCAGCAGGTGATCGTGGCAGAAATCAATCGCACCGGCGATCGAGGTATAGCCGGCGCCGGGGCGGACGGCGGTGCGCAGGGTATGCGCCCACACGGCCGCGGCCTCCGCCCCGTCCACCACCTGCCACGGCACCAGGTATTGCTGGCGGTCATGGTTGGACCAGGCGACATAGGCCAGCGCCATCCGTCCGGTCGGCAGGTTGGTCAGCCCCGCCAGGAAGCCGGGCGAGGTCACAGCGCGGGCATGGCCCTCAATATACATCGCCATGCGCTCGTTGCTGACGCTGCCGGAACTGTCCACGGCGAAGACCAGCGCCATGTCCACCTCCGGCGCGCGCCCGAACCTGCCCCTGCCTTGCCGGCCGCTCATTGTGCCTCCTCGCCCCGCCGCCGCATACCTTACACGAAACGACGCGGCTTCGATGCCGTCATACCCTTGACGAGCGCCGCGCCGCACCCGACCGTATGGGAATGAACCAAGATGCCCTCCAGCTGCACCGCAGCCTGCTCACCATCGACACTCATATCGACATCCCCTTCCCGGAAGGGCCGAATTTCTTCGACGAAACCCGGCGCAATGTCGACCTGCCGAAGATGAAGCGCGGCCACATGGCAGCCGGCTGCTTCGCCGCCTATGTCGGTCAGGGCGCCCGCACGCCGGAAGCCAACGCCGCCGCCTTCACCCGCGCCACCGCCATGCTGAAGGCCATCCGCGAGATGGGCGCCACCAACCAGGGCGCCCGCGTCGCCACCACCGCCGCCGAGATCGAACAGGCCCACCGCGATGGTGTCACCATCATCGTGCCCTGCGTCGAGAACGGCCATGCGCTGGGCGGGCACGTCGAAAACCTCAAGGCATTCCGCGACCTCGGCGCGATCTACATGACGCTCACACATTTCGGCCACAACGACCTGGGCGACAGCTCCAACCCGCGCGCCGAGCTGGGCGATGTGCCGCAGGAGCATGGCGGACTGTCCGCCTATGGCCGCGAGGTCGTCGTCGAGATGAACCGCCTCGGCATGCTGGTCGACATCGCCCACACCTCGAAGAACTGCATGATGCAGGCGGCGAAGCTGTCGCGCACCCCGGTGCTGTCGACCCATTCCTGCATCAAGGCGCTGTGCGACAACGCCCGCAACCTGGACGACGAGCAGCTCGATCTGCTGGCCGCCGTGGGCGGCGTGGTTCAGGTCACCGCGGTGCCCGGCTTCCTGAAGACCGGCGGCAAGATCGAGACGGTGACCGTGTCCGACTACTGCGACCACATCGACTATGCGGTGAAGCGCATCGGGCTCGACCATGTCGGCATCAGCAGCGACTTCGACGGCGGCGGTGGCTTTTCCGGCTGGCGCGATGCCTCCGAGAGCCCGAACCTGACCGCCGAACTGCTACATCGCGGCTACGGTCCCAGTCAGATCGCGGCCCTGTGGGGCGGCAATTTCATGCGCCTGCTGCGCATCGCCGAGCAGTCGGCCGGCTAACCGCCGATCAGAACGGGTTGATGGTCGCGCCGGCGGTGGGGACGACGCCGGCATTGGTACGGGCGAAGATGAAGCCGGGGGCCATCCAGAGGAACTGGTAGGTCACGGCGGTGCGGTGGACGCCCAGGGCGACGGCCTTGGCGAGGGTGCCGCCCACGGCGCCGGCCACGGGGTGGACGAACCAGAAGATGGTGCAGGTGTCGTGGGTACCGACTATGCCGTGCGAATGGTGGAAGACGGGATATGTGACGCCGTTCTTGGTCACCGTGAGCGCGGTGATGCCGCCGCCGGCGTTGGTGCCGTTATGGTTTTCGATGTCGGTCATCACTTGGTTCGCGCGGCCGGCACCGCAGCCGCAAACGCCGACGATCCAGTGCTGCATGGTCAATCGCTCGGCAAGATAGGCCGGAGACACTTGAGTCAGGTGCTTGAACAGGAACATGCGGCTTCTCCACATTGGCCACGGACGCATTGGGTCACAAAGTTGACCTTAACGCGCGGGCGCAGCCGTGATCCAGTGACGACTACGCGACCCCGGGCGAAGATGCGCGGGGCCCCAAGGTTGCCGACAAGGTGAGAACGCATGCGCAGGATACCGCTTCCCGATGGCACCACGGTGTCGGCCATCGGCCAGGGCACCTGGAAGATGGGCGAGGGCGGACGCAGTACCCGCGCCGAGGCCGATGCCCTGCGGCTGGGCATCGATCTCGGCATGACGCTGATCGATACCGCCGAGATGTACGGCGACGGGGCGTCCGAGGAGGTGGTGGCACAGGCCATCGCTGGCCAGCGGGACCGGGTCTTTGTGGTCACCAAGGTTTATCCGCACAATGCTTCGCGCAGCGGCGTGCCGGCCGCCTGTGCGCGCAGCCTCAAGCGCCTCGGCACCGATGTGATCGACCTGTATCTGCTGCACTGGCGCGGCGCGGTGCCCTTGGCCGAGACGGTGGCGGCGTTCGAGAAACTCAAGGCCGAGGGCAAGATCCGCGCCTGGGGCGTCTCCAACCTCGACTCCGCCGACATGACCGAGCTTCTGGCGGTCAAGGGCGGTGCTGCCTGCGCGGTCAACCAGGTCCTCTACAGCCCGGAGCATCGCGGCATCGAGTTCGACCTGCTGCCCCGGCTCGGCCAGAACAACATCCCGGTGATGGCCTATTCGCCGGTCGGCCAGGGTGGCCGGCTGCTGCGCAACCCCGCCCTCGCGACCATCGCCCAACGCCACAATGCCACCCCCGCCCAGATCGCCCTCGCCTGGGGCCTGCGCCATCCCCATCTCATCAGCATCCCCAAGGCCGGCGACGCCGCCCATGTGCGCGCCAATGCGGCCGCCGCCGCGATCACGCTGACGCCGCAGGACCTCGCGGAGATCGACGCCGCCTTCAAGCCGCCCGGGCGCGCGACCGCGCTAGCGATGCTGTGAGCCGCGCCAAAACGGCAAACGCGCTATAAGCCCGCCATGCCCTATATCTGGATGTTCATGATCATGAGCGTGGTGGCGATGCTGGTGTCCTGTGTCCTGGCGTAGTCTCGCCCTGTTGCTGCCGCTGCTCGCGCTCGCAAGCTGCGGCGACCTGCCCCGCCCGTTCGAGGGCCGGCCAGGCGCCCTGGCGTCGCGCCTGGCCCAGCCGCCACCCGCCCGCCTGGCCGTGGTCACGCCGGACCAGGCACTGCTGACCACCGCCTCCGCCGCCCAATACGCCGCCGCCGTCGCCACCGCGATGCAGGAGGAGGCGCTGCCCGCCGTCGCCGAGCCGGCCCGCCCCGGCGACTGGCGGTTGGAATTGCTCGCCGAATTGCGCGGTGCCCAGGTGATCCCAAGCTTCCGTGTCCGCGATCCCGCGGGCATCGAGAAGGGCCGCGCCGAAGCCTCTCCCGTCCCCGCCGCCGCCTGGGCCGATGCCGCCCCCGAAACCCTCCGCCGCGCCGGGCGTGAGGCCGCCCCCACCCTGGCCGCCCTGTTGGCCGGCATCGAGGCGGCGCGCCGCGAAGCCGACCCGACCAGCTTGGTCAACCGCCCGGTCCGGGTCCAACTCCGCCCGGTCACCGGCGCCCCGGGAGACGGCAACCGCTCGCTGGCACGGCACATGCGCGACCAGCTGGCCATGCTCGGCATGGTGGTCCAGGAAAAGCCCGAATCCGCCGATTACGCGGTGGCCGGCCAAGTCAGCGTGACCGACATGGCCAGTGGCCAGCAACAGGTCGAAATCCTCTGGAAAGTCGCCGATGCCCGGGGTGCGGAGGCGGGACAAGTGGCCCAGCTCAACCAAGTGCCGCGCGGCACCCTGGCCGGGCTGTGGGCCGATGTGGCGATGGTCGTGGCCCAAGAGGCAGCGGGCGGGGTACGCGATGTGATCCGCAATCAGACCGGGACGAAGCGGCAGTAGGAAGACAAGGCGAGGGCTCTGCCCTCGACCCGCAAAGGGCCGGCGGCCCTTTGATCCCATTCATTTAAGGTCCAGGGGCTTGGCCCCTGGCGGGTCTGGGCAGAGCCCAGCCTTACTTTCCTTCGCGCACGCGAGGCTTCGCCCCTTCATGGACACGTCACATCCGCGTTGCTAGAACGCCCGCGCCCGCCCGCGCGCCCCTTCTGGATTCCCGCCGATGAAGATCGTTGCCTGCAACAGCAACCGCCCGCTGGCCGAGGCGGTCGCGGCCGCGTTGAATCTGCCGCTGACGCGCGCTTCGGTCCGCCGCTTCGCCGACATGGAGGTCTTCGTCGAAATCCACGAGAACATCCGCGGCGAAGACGTGTTCATCGTCCAGAGCACTTCCTACCCCGCCAACGACAACCTGATGGAATTGCTCATCACCATCGACGCGCTGCGCCGCGCCTCGGCCCGGCGCATCACCGCGGTCATCCCGTATTTCGGCTACGCGCGGCAGGATCGCAAAAGCGGCTCGCGCACGCCGATCTCCGCCAAGCTGGTGGCCAACCTGATCACCGAGGCCGGCGCCCAGCGCGTGCTGACGATGGATCTGCACGCCGGCCAGATCCAGGGCTTCTTCGACATCCCCGTCGACAACATGCAGGCCGCCCCGCTGTTCTCGCGCGACATCCAGGAGCGCTACGCCGGCCGCAACGTGATGATCGTCTCGCCCGACGTCGGCGGGGTGGTCCGTGCCCGCGCGATCGCCACAAGACTGGGCTGCGACCTCGCCATCATCGACAAGCGCCGCCAGGCCGCCGGCGTGTCCGAAGTCATGCACGTGATCGGCGAGGTCGAGGGCCGCGACTGCATCATCGTCGACGACATCGTCGATTCCGGCGGCACCCTGGTCAACGCCGCCCGCGCGCTGATCGAAAACGGCGCCAAGTCGGCCAGCGTCTATGTCACCCACGGCGTGTTGTCCGGGGGTGCCGTGGCCCGCGTGGCCTCCAGCCCGATCGAGATGATGATGATGACCGACAGCATCCTGGCCACCGAAGCCGTCCGCCTGGCCAGCAACGTCAAGCAATTGACCATCGCGCCGTTGATCGCCGACGCCATGGCGCGCATCCACGAGGAACGCTCGGTCAGCTCGCTGTTCGACTGAGCCGCCCCCCACAAGCTGTTTCGGCACGGAGAATACCGGTGATCCTGACCCGCCAACGCTTCTGGTTCCTGCGCCACGGCGAAACCGACTGGAACGCCCAGGGCCTCAGCCAGGGCAATATCGACATCCCGCTGAACGCCACCGGCATCGCCCAGGCCCACGCCGCCGCCCCGCTGCTGCGCGAGCGCGGCATCGCCAGCATCGTCGCCTCTCCCCTGTCGCGCGCCCATGACACCGCGAAAGTCGCCGCCACCCTGCTCGACCTCCCGGTGCACCTGGACGAAGGCCTGCGCGAAACCTCGTTCGGCGCCCAGGAAGGCAAGCCCATGACCGATTGGTTCGCCGACTGGGTCAACGGCACCTACACCCCGCCCGATGCCGAAGCCTTCGCCACCCTGCGCACCCGCGCCGTCGCCGCCGTCAACCGCGCCCTGGAACGGCCGGGCATGGTCCTGGTCGTCGCCCACGGCGCTCTGTTCCGCGCCCTGCGCGCCGAAATGGGCCTGGAACCCAACGTCCGGACCCGCAACGCCTGGCCCATGCTCTGCGAACCCGGCACCCCCTGGACGCTGACCGACGCCGCCTGATACCAACCATTGGAATGATTGACCCACACGAAGGGAAGGAAGGCGAGGGCTCGGCCGTCGCGGCGCGAAGCCGCGCCACGGGACCCGCTGGGGCCGACGGCCCCAGACCCCCATTATTTTTTATAGGGTTGAGGTCCAGGGGCTCGGCCCCTGGCAGGTCTGGGCAGAGCCCAGCCTTGCTTGCCTGTCTGGGCAGAGCCCA
>CAMBRC010000122.1 GCA_945869965.1 Asaia bogorensis | reverse complement strand
CCTCGGCGTGATGCTGTATGACGCCGACCGCATCGACACAGCGGCATCGGTGCCGGACGAAAAGGACCTCTATCAAGCCCAGCTCGACATCTTCCTCGACCCCAGCGACCCCAAGGTGATTGCCCAGGCGCGCGCCGACGGCGTGCCGGAAGCCTGGCTCGACGCCGCGCGCCGCAGCCCGGCCTATCGCATGGCGATCGACTGGAAGATCGCCTTCCCGCTGCATCCGGAATACCGGACCCTGCCGATGGTCTGGTACATCCCGCCATTGTCGCCGGTGCAGTCCGCCGTCACCGCCGGCCATGTCGGCTGGAAGGACGGGCTGGCAGCACGGCCGGCAACCTGTTCAGCGCCACCGGCCCCTCGGCCGGCCGCATGGCGCCGCCGCGCATCAGGGAAGCCGACGAAGCACTCGCCGCCGAACGGGGAACACGTCCATGAACCGCCGCTACGCCATCCTCTCCGCCCTGCTGCGCTACCCCGACGCCAGCCTGCGCGCCGATCTCGCCGACATCCAAGCCACCATTCCGCAAGCGGAATTCTCCCGCCAGGCCACGGCTCGGCTGCTCCGCCTTGCCCGTCGTCTCGGCGTGGGCGAGGCGCTCGACCGCGAAGAGGCCTATGTCCGCCTGTTCGACCGCGGCCGCGGCACCAGCCTGCATCTTTTCGAACACGTCCACGGCGACACCCGCAACCGCGGCCCGGCGATGCTCGAACTGGCCGCGATCTACGAAAGCGCTGGCTACGCGATGGACGCACACGAGTTGCCGGACTTCCTGCCGATGATGCTGGAATTCTGCGCCGTCGCCCCGGCCGAAGTCGCTGCCAACCTGCTCGGCCAGGCCGCCCCCATCCTGGACGCCATCCACGCCAAGCTGCTGGGGCGCGGCACCGCCGATGCCCGCGCCTATGCGGCCGTCGTCGCCGCTGTGCTGGCCGAAATCGGCACCGCACCCAAGGCCGCCCCCACGGTCGAGGAGGAGATGTCCGACGCCGAGGAAATGGCAGCGCTCGACGCCGCCTGGGAGGCCGAGCCGGTCGTCTTCGGGCCGGAATCCGACCCCGACCAGAAAGGCGCCCGCGCCAAGGTCTCCGCCATGATCGACCGCCTGCGCACAATGCGCGGCGCGCCCGCACGCTGAAGGAGCAAGCCATGACCGCTCTCTGGAACGGCCTTGCCAATCACCTGCACGGCTTTCTGTTCGGCATCTACCCCTACATTTGCGCCGGCGTGTTCTTCGTCGGCTCGCTGATCCGCTTCGACCGTGACCAGTACACCTGGCGTTCCGGCTCATCGCAACTATTGCGCGCGAAGCAGCTGCGGTTGGGCTCGAACCTGTTCCATTTCGGCATCCTGTTCCTGTTCTTCGGCCATTTCGTCGGCTTGCTGACGCCGCACTGGGCCTATGAATGGTTCCTTGATCCCGCCACCAAGCAGCGCATCGCCATCACCGCCGGCGGCATCGCGGGCGCGGTCTGCTTCGTCGGCCTGACCATGCTGCTGCACCGCCGCCTGTTCGACGACCGCATCCGCCGCACCAGCACCGGGGTGGACATCTTCATCCTGCTGCTGCTGTGGGTCCAATTGGTGTTGGGCCTGATCACCCTGCCCTTCTCGCTCGGCCATAGCGACGGCGGCGTGATGCTGGCGCTATCGGCCTGGGCGCAGTCGATCGTGATCTTCCGCACCGGCGCCGCCGAGTTGATCCATGGGCTGGCCTGGCCATATCTCGTCCACCTGGTGCTCGGCATGACGCTGTTCCTGGTCACGCCGTTCTCGCGCCTGGTGCACATCTTTTCGGCCCCGATCTGGTATCTGTTCCGCTCGTGGCAGATCGTGCGGGTGCGTGGCGGCGCCACAAGGCGGCCCGGCCCGGTCGCGCGCCCCGGCGCGACCTCTTTAGCGCGCCCCGGCGCGACGGCAGCGGAGTGACAGCCATGCCCGAAGGTAACATCACCCCTGGCCTCGATGTCGTGGTGAACGGCACCACCATCCCGGCCGCCACCATCGCCGCCGAAATGCAACTCCATCCCGCCGACAGCGCCGAAGCCGCCTGGCAGGAAGCCGCCGGTGCGCTGGTCGTGCGTGCCTTGCTGCGCGAGGCAGCGAACGCCGGTGACGATGACGAGGAAGCGGCGATCGAAGCCTTGCTCGCCCGGGAGATCCACCTGCCGGACGCCGACGAAGCGGCCTGCCGCCGCTGGCATGCCGCCCACCCGGAACGCTTCGGTCAACCGGAATGGTGGGAGGCAAGCCACATCCTGATCGCCGCCGATCCCGAGGACGACGCGGCCCGCAAGGCGGCCGAGGCCAAGGCCGGCGACCTGCTGGTGCAGGTGCAGGCGGTTCCTGGCAGCCTGCCGGAACTCGCCGCCCGCCACTCCGACTGCCCCTCGCGCGAACAGGGCGGCAGCCTGGGCCGGATCGTGCGCGGCACCTCGGTGCCGGAATTCGAGACATTCCTGGCGGGACTCAGCCCGGGGCAGGTGTGTCCGGTGGTGGTAAAGTCACGCTACAGCATGCACGTCGTGCACCTGCATCGCCATGCCCCGCGACAGGACAGCGCCTATGCGGCAGTGGCGGGCGAGGTCGTGCGCGACCTGCGCCGCGTCGCCTGGCAGGGGGCGGTGCGCCAGTTCATCGCTGCCCAGGTCGCGCGCGCCACGATCGAGGGCTTCAGTTTCGAACCCGAGACGGCTGCATTGGCCCGCGCCAAGCCGGTCACCTGAACGCAAGAAACCACCAGACCTGCACGCCGAATGCGTGCCGGTCTGGTGCTATTGCAGTGTCGAGCCCGGGCCGTTCCCAACTCAGGGAACGGCAGACGAAATCAGGAACCGACCGGACGGCCCGGCTTGCGGCCACGGGTGCCCGGCTTGCGCGCGGCGCGGGTGGCGGCGGATTCGGCGGGCTTGCGGCCCAGTCCGATTTCCTTGGCCAATGCCGAGCGATGCTTGGCATAGTCCGGCGCCACCATCGGATAGTCGTGCGGCAGGCCCCAGCGCTCGCGATACTGTTGCGGCGTCAACTGATACGAGGTTGCGAGATGGCGCTTCAGCATCTTCAGCTTCTTGCCGTCTTCCAGGCAAACGATGTGATCGGCAAACACCGAACGCTTGATCGGCACCGCCGGTTCCAGCTTCACCGGCTCCGGTGATTCCTTGCCGGCAGCGGCCAAGGTCTTGAACACCGACTGGATCAGACCCGGCAGCGCGTCCGGCTGGACCGTGTTGTTGGCCACATGCGCCGAGACAATTTGCGCCGTCAGGCCGAGAATGTGGGCGTCTTTTGCGGCGTCGCTCATTACAGTGTTCTCTTCTGTTGTGCCGACTGTATAGGCTACGGATTCGCGGGAACGCAACGCATCATTTGCCGTTCTGCGCTTTTTGTCGGCAAATTCCGCGTCTTTGGTTCTGCACATGGCACCCGATCCATGCGTTTCCCGGTCCCTCGCAAGTAATTCCGCGCCACTACAGCCCGCCAGCGACCGGGCTGACATAGGTGCCTGCCGGGCAGCAAAGGCCGATACTTGGAGTCGCGCTGACCGACCGCAACCACGATCCGGCCCCACACCGCACATATACACTATCCCAAGAAATATTTGCCGGCCGGACGCTTTCGCCGCCACCGATCGCGCGATAGGGTCACGCCACAGGACAGGAAGCCCGGACATGCCCGAACCGACCCGCGTATTGCTGTGGACCGACACCCCCGCCGCCTATCTGGAGGCGATCGCCAGCGCCGGCCTGTCCAGCCGCGTGGCGGTCGAAACCCTGTCCCGCAAAGACACCCCGAACCAGGACCATCGCGCCAATATCGCCGCGATGCTGGCCCTGGCGGCACCCCCCGGCCTGCTGCCAACCATGACCAATCTACGCTGGATACAGGCCCTCACCGCCGGCATCGAGGGCTGGCTCGCCCTGCCCGACCTGCCGCCCACCCTCACCCTCACTTCCGCCCGCGGCACCCACCGCGAATCGATGCCGGAAAACATCCTCGGTGCCCTGTTCCACATCGCCAAGCCGTACGCCGCCATCGTCGAAGACAACAAGGCCGCCACCTGGACCCGCCGCATGGCCACGCCCCTGAACGGCAAGACCCTGGGCATCGTCGGCCTCGGCGCCATCGGCCAGGACCTGGCCCGCATGGCCAGCACCATCGGCATGCGCGTGATCGGCACCCGCCGCACCCCGGGCGCCCTGCCCGGCGTGGCCCAGGTCTACCCGCCGGAACAGACCGGCGAAGTCCTCGCCCAGTCGGACTACCTGCTGCTCCTGCTGCCCTCGACGCCCGCCACCGACAACTCAGTCAACGCCGCCATGCTCGCCCGGATGAAGCCCGGCGCCTGGCTGCTCAATTTCGGCCGCGGCGCCCTGATCGTCGACGCCGACCTGATCGCCGCCACCGCCTCCGGCCACCTCGCCGGCGCCATTCTGGACGTCTTCCGCGCTGAACCCCTGCCCGCAAACCACCCGTTCTGGACCGCGCCCGGCATTATGGTCCTGCCGCATATCGGCGGCGGCCACCCAGACCGCGACCGCACGGTGGCCAAGCTGTTCGTCGACAACCTGGCCCGGTTTCTCGACGGCAAGCCATTGCGCGAACGCGTCGACCGCACCGCCGGCTACTGAATCCGCCGGCTCAGTCCGGCCAACCCGCCAGCGCCCGCACCTCGGCCGCACTCCGCCCGGCCTCGCGCAGATCACGCAACGTCGCCGCCCGGTCGCGCTTGGCCAGCCGCCGGCCGGCTCCGTCGGTGAGCAACGCATGATGGGCGTAGGCCGGCGTCGGCCAGCCCATCAGCGCCTGCAACAGCACATGCACATGCGTCGCCGCCAGCAGGTCCACACCGCGCACCACCAGCGTCACCCCCTGCACGGCATCATCATGGGTCACGCACAGATGATAGCTCGCCGGCGTATCCTTGCGGGCCAGCACCACGTCGCCGAACGGGCCGGGATCGGCACACACCCGCCCGGCGGTCTCGTCATGAAAATACAGAGCCCGCCCAATCGCGCCCAAGGCCGCCGCCATGTCCAGGCGCAGCGCATACGGCATTCCGGCGGCGATCCGGCCGTCACGTTCCGCGGCTGACAACCCGCGACAGGTGCCGGGATAGACCGCACCCTCCGGCCCATGCGGCGCCGTGGCCGACGCGGCGAGTTCGCGCTGGATGTCTGCGCGGGTGCAAAAACACGGATACAACAGCCCCCTGCCCCGCAGCCGGCCAAGCACATCGCGATACTCCGCCAGATGCGCCGACTGCACCCGCACCGGCCCGTCCCACTCCAGCCCGAGCCAGGCAAGATCCTCGATGATCCCCACGGCAAACTCCGCCCGGCAGCGCGTGGTGTCGATATCCTCCAGCCGCAACAGCAAGCGTCCGCTCGCCGCCCGCGCCCGCCGCCAGGCCAGCAGCGCCGAATGGGCGTGGCCGAGATGCAGCGCCCCAGTCGGGCTCGGCGCAAAGCGAGTGACCAGCGTCCCGGCCATGGCGCGTCAGCCAGCGCGCCGCCGCCGGAACGACGCCAGCTTCGCGCGCAAGACGCTGGCGAGGATCGCCGTGGCCAGCAACAGCGTCGTGCCCGGCTCCGGCACCGTGGCACTGCCGGACATGAACGGATGCGCATTGGAAATCGCCGGCCCAGGCCCGGCCAGCATGGTGTTATTCGCCAGCGTCAGCAGCGACGGCCCGTACGCTGTCTGTTCGATCGCGTCGACGTTGTAGAATGTGTTGCCGGTGATCGACGCCGCATTGGCCACGCCGCCCGGGCCATCGCGCGACTGATTGTAAACCGCGGTGGCCCCGTCGCCGCGCTGGTTCACGATGATGTTGCCGGCCATGTCGAGCGACGAACCGGGCCAGGTCGGCACCACCTCGCCGCCGTAATGGACAATATAGCGGTTGGGCGATTGCGGCCCCTTGGAGATTTGATTGCCGGCCAGCACCGCCAACCCGCCGTTCGGCAGGTCGATGCTGTAGCTGGCCTGCGAGTCCGGCCCGTCGACGAAGCGCGTGTTGGTGATCGTCGTCTGCTGCGCCCGCGACTTCAGCTCGTGCGCCGTCTGCACACTGTGGAAATAGCTGTCGGCCACGGTCAGAGAGTCGACCCCGTTGACATACAGATTATGCGGCAGCCCATGCAGCCCGGTCCAAACCCCCGGCGCCAGGCCGTTATGGCCGAACTCCGAGCGCAGGATGTTCACCGTCATGCCCGGCGAGCCGCCCACCAGCATGCCGTTCTCGTTGTCGTGGAACCAGGAATCCTCCACCTGGAGATGGCCGTTGCCGGTCTCGAACAGCACGCCGGCGCCGTTCTGATAGATCGGCCGCGCCGCGCCGGAGATCTCGATGTTGCGCAGCGTCAGGTCGGCGCCGGCATTGAACGGCACCATCAGCACCGCCCGGTCATTCGCCGGCGCCGGGTTCGGGTTTTTCAGCCACGCCATGCCCCCCACCCCTTGCAAAGTCAGCGAATGGGTGATCAGCGGGAATTCCTCGACATACTGCCCGGCCGGCAATCGCAGCACGTCACCGGCCGACGAAGCGTTGATCGCGTCGGTCACGGTTGCGAAGTAAAGGGCGTCGGTTTCGTTGAATATGGCCAACAGGCGCTCCTCGACAGGTTCGCGGCATTCCGCACCCTAGACAGTGCCCCCTTCCCTGACAACGCGACGGGATGTGTAGAGTGGCGGGGCCACACAGGAGCCGCGCCATGACCCTGCTCGATGGACCACGCTGGGGACCGCGCGAACCCGGCCCCGCGCAACAACTGGTGGTCCTGTGCCATGGGCTCGGCGCCGACGGCCAGGACCTGATCGACCTCGCGCCCTATTGGGGCCGAACCCTGGCCCATGCCGCCTTCGCAGCCCCGGACGCGCCCGAGGCCTGCGACATGGGGCCGTTCGGCCGGCAATGGTTCTCGCTCGGCGATCGCGCGCCGGCCCGGATCGCCGCCGGCGTGGCGGTGGCCCGCACCGCACTTGACGCCTTCATCGATGCCGAGCTGGCCCGGCTCGGCCTGGCGCCGGATGCCTATGCGCTGATGGGGTTCAGCCAAGGCGCGATGACGGCGCTGTATACCGGATTGCGCCGGACCGTCGCCCCGCGCGGTGTCCTGGCGTTCTCCGGCGCCCTGGTTGGGCCGGACCGGCTGGGCGAGGCCAGTGTCAAACCGCCAGTGCTGATCGTGCATGGCGAGGATGATGCGGTGGTGCCGGTCGAACGCTCCCGCCTGGCACAGGGTGCCCTGGAGGCGAGTGGCTTCGAGGTCCAGGCGATGTATTGCCCGCGCCTCGGCCACGGCATCGACGAGGCCGGGTTGTCGGCGGGAGCGCTGTTCCTGCAACGGGTTTTCGCGGCCGGATGACATGCCGATGAAACCGTCCCGCGTGCCTTGCGGGTCCCCATCCCTGATGCGATGATCCCGGTGTTCTCGGCGACGCTTTTGATTTGGCGATTCGGTCGATGGATCGGGATTGCCTGTCGCGACTGTTCACGACGGGGGTGATTTTTGCCTGACGGCGGCCACCATTACCCAGCGCTGGTGCTGAACGCGGATTTCCGTCCGTTGTCGTATTTTCCACTGTCCGTCTGGTCATGGCAGGACGCGGTGAAGGCCGTGTTCCTTGATCGCGTCTCGGTGCTGAACGAATACGACCGCGAGGTCCATTCCCCCAGCCTGACCATCCGCCTGCCGAGTGTGATCGCGCTGAAGGATTATATCGCCACCTCGCGCCGGCCGGCCTTCACCCGGTTCAACGTGTTCCTGCGCGATGCCTTTGCCTGTCAGTACTGCAATGCGCGAGCACCGGCGCCCGACCTTACCTTCGACCACGTCATCCCGCGCAGCCGGGGCGGACGGACCACGTGGGAAAATGTCGTGACCGCCTGTGGCGCCTGTAACCTGCGCAAAGGCAGCAGGTTGCCGCGGGAATGCCGGATGTTTCCGCTCGCCGAACCGTGCCAGCCCTCGACCTGGGAATTGCAGGAGAATGGACGGGGGTTTCCGCCAAACTACCTGCACGAAAGCTGGCGCGACTATCTATACTGGGATAGCGAGTTGGAGAGCTGAACTCCTGCCGCCGCCCGCCGCGCGCGGGGAGGAGAAACGATGGGAGAAACATCATGGCGGTCTCGCGACGTGGGCTGTTGCTGTGTGGCGGTGCCTTGGTGACCGGCGCCGCCGGTCCGGCCGACGAAGCCCGCGCGGCCGGGTGGTTACGGGCATGGGACTCGCAAGGGACTCACCGGACCGCCACGCCGGGCGATGAGGCCGGGGCTGACTGGCTGGCGGCCGAGGCGCGCGGGTTGGGGGCCAGTGTGGCTTTCGAGAGTTTTGCCGTGAGCCGGATCGATGTCGACGTGGCGTTTGTCGACATCGAGGGCGAGCGGATCCCCGGTGAGAAGATGTTCGATGCGCCGGATACCCCCGATGGCCGGGTGATGGCCTTGGCCTCGGTGGGGCCAGGACTGGCCGATCCCGGACAGGGCGATATCCATATCCTCGAATTGCCGCCGTCGGCCGTCTATAGCCCGGAGTTCACCCGGTTCCGCCGGGAGACCAAGAGCAAGGCGTTGGTCGTTATCACCCGGGGCGACGCGCCGGGGCTGGCGTTGTTGAACGCCGAGTCGTTTACCGCGCCGTTCGGACCGCCGATCCTGCAGGTGGCGAGCACTGAGCGGGAGAAGATTTTTGCGGCGGCCCAACGGGGGGCGGCCCTTCGGGTTTCGGTCAGGAGCCGTCGGACGGCGAGCCAGGCTCGGAATGTCGTCGTCGCCATTGCCGGACATGGACAGGGGGGGCGGGATCGGAGCCGGCCACCGTTGGTGGTGATGACGCCGCGGTCGTCGTGGTGGCAGTCGACGTCCGAGCGTGGCGGGGGGTTGGTGTGTTGGCTGGAGACGTTACGGGCGTTGCGGGCCACTCCGCCGGGGCGGGATGTGGTTTTGACGGCGAATTCCGGGCATGAATTGGGGCATACCGGGCTGGATGCGTTTTTGGCGGCCCGGCCGGGGTGGGATCGGCCCGGGGGGGCGAGTTGGGTTCACTACGGTGCCAATATCGGGGCGGCCGGGGGGCAGTTGTTCATTCAGTCGAGTGCGGATGATCTCAGGGCGTTGTTCTCGGCGGAGCTTGGAGCGTCGGTCAACCGGATGGCGGAGAAGTCGGTGGTGCCGAACGGGGAGACGCGGGATATCCACAAGGCGGGTGGGCATTACGTGACGCTGGTGGGATCGAACAAGTTGTTCCATCTGCCGCAGGACCGGTTTCCCGATGCGGTGGATGTGGCCGGGATTGCACGGATTGCCGCGGGGAGTGCCGCGGCGGTGGTGGCTTTAAGCCGTTAATCCTGGACGGGCTCGACGACAAGGCGGTGGGCGGCGATGTCGATCTTGCGGCGGGTTTGGCCGAGCCAGACGCGGTCGGCTTCTTCCTCGGTTTCGAAGGGGCCGTATTCCTCGGCGCCCTCGATGATGTCGCTGCGTTGGGGGGCGGGGGCACAGGCGGCACCGACACTGCGGAAGACGCCGCCCCAGACGCGGAATTTTGTCGACATTATTCGATACCCCTAATGATTATAGACAGGTGTCTTGGCATGGAACAATTTAACAATTCGTCATCAACACCGATCGGGAGAGACCGTTATGGCGCGACGACTTATTGATATCTCGGTGCCGTTGCAGGCCGGGATCGCGTCCGATCCGGCCAATATGCTGCCGAAGATCGAGTATGTGGACCACAAGATGTCCGCACCGCGGATGGCGGAATACATGGGCGTTCGGCTGGACCAGTTGCCGGAGGGGGAATACGCGGCAGTCGAGAATGTGCAGATTTCGACGCATAACGGGACGCATCTGGATGCGCCGTATCATTACTTTTCGCGGATGAACGAGCGGTTGGTGCCAGGGGGCGAGGCGAGTTGGCGGATTGATGAGGTGCCGCTGGAGTGGTGCTTCCAACCGGCGGTGAAGCTGGATTTCCGGCATTTGCCGGATGGGTATGTGGCGACGGCGGGGGATGTCGAGGCAGAACTCAAGCGCATTGGGCATTCGTTGCGGCCGTTGGAGATCGTGGTGGTGAATACGGCGGCCGGGGCTCGGTATGGGCAGGACGACTTCATCGATCGCGGGTGCGGAATGGGGAAGGCGGCGACGCTTTGGTTGTTGGAGCAGGGGATACGGCTGGTGGGGACGGATGCGTGGTCTTGGGATGCGCCGTTTAGTTTTACGAAGCGGCGGGTGGCGGAGACGGGGGATGCCGGGCTGATCTGGGAAGGGCATCGGGCGGGGCGGGAGATCGGGTATTCGCATCTGGAGAAGCTGGGGCAGCTGGACCAGTTGCCGGATGACGGGTTTCAGATCGTGTGTTTTCCGGTGAAGGTGCATCGGGGGAGTGCGGGGTGGACGCGGGCGGTGGCGATTATTGACGGGTGAGGCAAATTATTTCGTAAACGAAATATTTACGATGCGATCCGGCAGCTTTCAGAATATGGGTTTTGCGAGAATCAGACCGTCGAGCGAGGTGGCATAGCCGGCGGTGTCGGTGCCGGTCGGGACGGGGGTGGGTTCGGCCCATGGCGGCGGGCGCGGCGGCGGCGGGGTGCGCGGGCGAATGGGCCGGGGGAGGCGCGGTTTGGCGGGTGGCGCATGGCGCTGGAGGATCGGCGGGAGGGTGACGCCGAGAATATGGCAAAGCGGGCGCAGGATGCGGGAGGCCGATTTCTGCGCGGCGGGCGGGGCGGCGGCCAGAGTTGCCAGGGTGGCGGGGTCGTTGAGGAGGAATTGCAGCTGGGAGGCGTAGCCGGCGGCGTGGTGGCCGAAGGTTCCGAGGACCCAGGTGCTGCGGCGGGAGACATAAGGGATGGGAGCACCGCCCTTCTGGCCGGGACGGGGCGCGCGCTGGCGCTGCAGGGTGCCGGCGGCGAGGTGCGCCATCAGGATGGCGAGGCGGCGGCGGACGCTGCCGACGCGGTTGTGCAGGCGGGCGGCGAGGTCGCCGAGGATGAAGACGCGGCCGAAGACGAGCTGGGCGATGGACGCAAGGATCCCCTCAAGGCGCTGGGCCAGCTCCGTGGCTGGGTGGGAGGGGAGAGGGTCTTTGTTCATGATATGTTCATAACCGATCGGGCGGAGCAGTGCAAGCGGTTTTGGTGGGTTGGGGATCGCCGATGAACTGGGAGCCGGCGGAGATCGAGCTTTTTCCGCTGAAGGTGGCGCTGGGGCGGCTGGCCAACCGGCGTAGTGCGGCGCGGGTGCGGATTGCGAAGTAGAAGGGGTGATTGAGACAAAGGAAGGCCACTACTCTCGCGAGAATAGCCGCCGGATCAGGCCAAGCTTCGGTACAACGGGGGGGGGAGCCGGTTGCACACGCGGCAACACGAATTTGGCGGCAAAATCGTCTGTCGCCTGCGAAGTAGCCACAGCCGGTTCAGGCGGCATCGCGGGCGCTGGTTTTGCGCGGGCAGCAAGCTGGACGACTGCATTCGCTTGGTCGAGCGCCGATGCAGACTCATCCGCTGGAGTCTCAATGGCGTCAAGCCGCTCGAGTTCTCGCACTGATTTCTCGATCAACTCCTCATCGCAGATCACTGCCGCGTCGTTGCCCGCCGCGATCTGAGGGCGGGCTATCGGCAGTGCTGTGGCCAGCTTCGCAGACGCCGCAACTGCGTGCACCGGCGGCGCAGGGTGGACCGCTGCCGCGTCGGTTTCGGCGGCGACGCCGACGCAATGCTTGCGGAAAATTCGCATCACATGCTTCACGCCAAGATCGGTGACCTCGCGCAGGTCGTCGGCATAATAGCGCCCGGCGGCGGCAGGTGAGGTGATGACTTCGTACGACGGGAAGTATGTCACATGATCGTGAGCACGCTCGACCTCGTCCGCTGCCACTCGCAGCACCGCCTTGCTGTACGTGGTCGCGGTCCAGACATGACGCTTCTCGTACGTCGCAATCAGAGGCACTGGAGAAACCGTCAGGATGAACCGGCATTTCGGATTGGTCTGCCGCACCAGTTCGATGAACCGGCTCAGGTCGCGCTGCACAGCCTGAGCTGAAAAATTGACAAACTCGTAGCGTACCGGGTCAAAACTGCCACCGGCCACTCCAGGGGCAACCGGATAGACTGCGCCATCGATCGAGGAACGCCAGCCCTCGGTCAATCCCAATGTGAAGATCAGCCAGTCCGCTTCCTCGAACATGCGGCGCACCGCGACGAGGTGGTTGCGCGCCGCATCGCGGACTTCCTCGGCAGTAGTAAAAGCTACAGGCTCAATCTGCGGCCGAAAGGCATCGACAAATCCATCCTTGGTGTCCCAGACGTCGTCCTCCGGCAGGAATGTCCCGAAGGCCCGCTCGTAGAGCTGCACCGCCTGACGCACGGTATAGAGGTTGCCGAAGCGGGCTGAAAACACACCGTAATTCCGCTCGCGGGATTCGTCGGCCGACATACCCGGCGGCGGCGGTTCGGCCACATGATAGTTAAGCCCCAGCCCAGCCATATTGCGTGCCAGATGCTGTGCGAAGCAGCTGCCCATGGTGACCACCTTCTCGCCAGGCGCGATCCTCGGTCCGCCGACCATCGGGTCAACCATCCCAGGCGCCGGCGACGACATTGCCCGCGACCAGAACTGATGCCCCTCGATATTACGATAAGGGTTCTTAGCCATTACCGATGCCCCGCTCGTTCAAGAGGTTGCCGAACCGAGTATGAAAGTCATGGTGGCCGAAGAACACGCCTTCGGCCGTCAGCCCCAACTCGGCATACCGCTCGAACGACCGCGCAATGAAAGAGCGTAGATCGACGAGCTCTCCAGCCATTTTCCAGCTGTAACTTCCCCGCAGCCCGTAGACTTCACCGATTTCGGGATAGAGCGGCCAGTCAAGGCCAGCGAGTCCGTCAGACAGCGCCACCGGCATCTCGAGCACTTCCTTCGAGGCGCCGAATCCCAGTGCGAGGAAGCGCGCAAGCGTGATAAGGGTCTCCGCTTTCGGGTGGTTCATCGAGTGCATGAATGCTCCCAGCCGTTTGACCTTAAGATAAAATGGCCGGAAGTCCATTGCACACTCAGTGAATTCGGCCTGCATATGTGCCACGCTGGGGTCCCAACCGTCAAAATAGCCCAACTTATCGAACACATCGGCGCAAAACAGATCGTACACTTGAGCCTGGGTTAGGCCCCGGACATACCCGGCGACGCATATGGCGGAATTATACGCCGGAAAGATCAGCAATTTTGTTGCTTTGACCCCAACATAGCAGCAGTCTGGATGGAATGCGGCAAATTGGGACATTGGGTACCGTTGAATCTTGTCCAGGCTGGGTTCGAGTAGCGGCCGTGCAGTACCCTTGAATACAGAGTTGTTGACGAGGATTACATCAGACTTTGTCGGCAGCTCAGCATACCATGCGTCCCGCTCATCGGCCTTGCCGGGAGGGGTAAAGGCCAGGGTTGTTCAACGCTGATTAGATTTCCTTGTATGCCAAGATGTGATCGAGGCTGAGCGCGCCGTTCCAGAGTGCCTTCGCGACATTCGTTACGTGATTTTTCCGCAAGATGTTGAGGGCGAAACTGCGTGCCCTTGCCATGATG
>CAMBRC010000121.1 GCA_945869965.1 Asaia bogorensis | reverse complement strand
GGCATCATGGCAAGGGCACGCAGTTTCGCCCTCAACATCTTGCGGAAAAATCACGTAACGAATGTCGCGAAGGCACTCTGGAACGGCGCGCTCAGCCTCGATCACATCTTGGCATACAAGGAAATCTAATCAGCGTTGAACAACCCTGTAGGTATTTATTGGAATTGGAAACCACAAAATACACCGATGTTCCTAAAGATATTAGGACGTCTGTTTTATTCACACGATTTTCTGTGTAAATACGTCAAAATTGATTCGCCAAATCTACGCGCCAGAAACTTCCCTAGGTCTTTTCAATTGAGGTGTAGACCGCGGGTAGCCAAGTGTGCCTATCCACGAGCGAAATGTACTGCCCGTTCTCCAGTGTCAGGGCGATGAGGTTTCCTTCCCGGAGAACGCGATCAAGGTCTTTGAGGGAGAACCGATACTCCTCGTTGTAGGGGCGGTCAGGGGTATTGGTTCTTTTTCGCGGGTACTCGTCAGCGGGTGCGATGCGTAGGCTTTCGGGCGGGCCTTGGCCGGGGTCGTTGGCAAGTGCCGGGTGGCTGCTGGCCAAGAGGGCGGCGACGAGGAGGGCGATGGAGGGGAGGGCGGGGTTTGTGGGGGTGCGATCCCGGTTGGATTGCACCCCCGCAAGCGGATGAAAGTTTTTTGGTTCTTTTTTTCAAAAAAGAACTGCTTTCTTACTTCGCCATCTTTCCCAGAAGACGGATGTGGCTGCGGAGGCCTTTCTGGAAGCAGGTGACTTCGAATTTTTCGTTGGGGGAGTGGACCTGATCGTCTTCGAGGCCGAAGCCCATCAGGATGCAGTCCAGGCCGAGTTCGGTCATGATGGTTTCGACCACGGGGATGGATCCGCCGACGCCGGCGAGGACGGCGGGTTTGCCGTATTCTTCGGTGAGGGCGGCTTGGGCGGCTTTCATGTAGGGGGAGTCCATGGCCATTTCCAAACCCGAGGACAGGCCGAAGGTGGAGAATTCCAGGGTGGCGTCGGCGGGGACGTGGGCGGCCATGAATTGTTTGAAGCCGGCTTCGATGGCGGCGGGGTCCTGGCCGGGGACGAGGCGGAAGGAGACTTTGGCGGAGGCTTCGGAGGCGATGACGGTTTTGGTGCCGGCACCCTGGTATCCGCCCCAGATGCCGCAGATGTCGCAGGTGGGCCGCGCCCAGAGGCGTTCGAGGGCGGAGCGGCCTTTTTCACCGTAGGGTTCGGAGAGGCCGATGGCGGCGAGGAAGTCGGGCTCGGAGAAGCCGAGGGAGGCCCATTGGTTGGCCTTGCTGGAGGAGATGTCGCGGACGCCGTCGTAGAAGCCGGGGACCTGGATGGTGCCGTCGGCGTTCTTGAGTTGGCCGAGGGCGGTGACGAGGGCGTTGATGGGGTTCAGGGCGGAGCCGCCGTACATGCCGGAGTGGAGGTCGCGGTTGGGGCCTTTGAGGGTGACTTCCATGTAGGCCATGCCGCGCAGGGAGGTGCCGATGGAGGGGGTGTCGATGTCCCACATGCCGGTGTCTGAGACGATGCAGATGTCGGCTTTGAGTTCGGCTTTGGAGGCTTTGACGAAGGGTTTGAAGTTGGCGCTGCCGGTTTCTTCTTCGCCTTCGATGAGGGCGGTGATGGGGCAGGGCATGGTGCCGGTTTCCTCGAACCAGGCGCGGAAGGCGCCGAGCCACATGGCGACCTGGCCTTTGTCGTCGACGGCGCCGCGGGCGTAGACGCGGCGGCCGTGGGGGCCTTCGGTGATGGTGGGTTCGAAGGGGGGGGAGTTCCAGAGTTCGAGGGGGTCGGCGGGTTGGACGTCGTAATGGCCGTAGTAGAGGAGGTGGGGGCCGGTTCCGGGTCCGGGATGGTGGGCGACGATGGCGGGGTGGCCGGCGGTTTCGCGGAGGGAGGCGGTGAAGCCCATGGCTGCGAGTTCGTCGACGACGAATTGCGCGGCGCGGCGGCAGTCGGCGGCGTGTTGGGGTTGGGCGGAGATGCTGGGGATGCGCAGCCAGTCGATCCAGAGGGCCTCGGCTTGGGGCATCAGGGTGGTGGCGCGGGCCAGGACCTGGTCGGTGGTGCTCATGGGGATTCCTTTTTGGCGGGTTGCTGGCCGTAGGTGGTGTAGCGCAGGCGGGCGGCTTCGATTTCGGGGGGGGTGAGGAGGCGGGGTTCGCCGGCGGCGAGGGCGAGGAGGTATTGGCGGCAGAGGGCTTCGAGGCGCAAGGCAGCCAGGAGGGCGGAGGGGGCGTCGGGGCCGTGGGCGATCATGCCGTGGTTGGCGAGGAGGCAGGCGGTGCGGCCTTGGATGGCTTCGGCGGCGGCTTGCGCGAGTTCTGTTGTGCCGAAGGTGAGGTAGGGGGCGATGCGCACGTCGGGGCCGCCGAAGCCTAGGACGGCGTAATGGAAGGGGGGGAGGGGGCGGTTGAGGCAGGCCAGGGCGGTGGCGGCGTCGGAGTGGGTGTGGACGATGACGCGGGCGGCGGGGTCTTGCTGGTAGATGGCGGCGTGCATGGCCCATTCGGAGGAGGGGATGGTGCGGCCCTTGTGGATGCCGTCGAGGGTCATTTCGACGAGGGATTTGGGGGCGACGGATTCGCCGGTGATGCCGCTGGGGGTGATCAGCATGCCGTGCCTGGTGCGGGCGCTGACGTTGCCGGAGGCGCCGACGTTGAGGCCGCGGAGGCCGAGTTCGCGGTAGAGGGCGGCGATCGGGCGGCGGGGGCCACTCATGGCCCGGTCCTGCGCTTCACGATTGGGTGCCCTGTTCATCGGGGGGGACGGTGCCGGGGCGGGGGTCGATGGGGAGGAGGCGGTCCAGGCCGGAGAGTTGTTCGAAGAGGGCGGCGGCGGCCAGGGCGCGGGCTTCCTGGCGGGCGGGGGCGATGATTTGCAGGCCGATGGGGCGGCCGAAGCGATCGAAGCCGCAGGGCAGCGAGACGGCGGGGCAGGAGGTGAGGGTGATGGCGGAGGTGAGCAGGGAGCCTGCGATGTAGTTGGTGAGTTTCTGGCCGTCGATGGTGTCCCGCGCGCGGATCATGACGTCCCAGGCGGGGGTGGGGGCGCCGGGGGTGATCAGGATGTCCCAGGTTTGGAAGAATTGGGCGAAGCGGCGGTAGAGGGCGGCGCGTTCGCGGTCGGCCCAGGCGATTTTGCTGGGGGTGCCGGCGAGGCCTTGTTCGGTGTTCCAGATGATGTCGGGTTTCAGTTGGTCGCGGTGGGTTTGGAGTTGGAGTTCGCGGTCGGTGACGAAGTGCTGGGAGCGCAGGGCGAGGAAGACGTCTTCGGCGGGGCCGATGTCGGGGAAGGCTTCCTCCACAATGCAGCCTAGGGTTTCGAATTTTCGGACTTCGCGGGTGCAGATGGCGCGGGTTTCGGCGTCGACGGGGACGCGGCCGCCGTAGTTGGCGGTGAAGGCGATGCGCAGGGGACGGCGGGCTTTTGCCACGGCGGTGGAGAAGGATTCGGCGGGGGAGTCGAAGGTGAGGGGGTCGTAAGGGCAGTGGCCGGCCATGGTGTCGAGGAAGAGGGCGAGGTCGGGGATATTGCGGGCCATCGGGCCCTGGACGGAGAGGGGGGACCAGAGGTTGTTGCTGGTGCCGCGGGTGACGCGGCCGGGGGAGGGGCGCATGCCCACGACCGAGGTCAGGGTGGCGGGGCCGCGCAGGGAGCCGCCGTGGTCCGAGCCATGGGCGAGCCAGGCGGTGCCGGTGGCCAGGGCGACCGCGCCGCCGCCGGTGGAGCCGCCGCAGGTCAGCGCGGTGTTCCAGGGGTTGCGGGTGCGGCCGAAGACTTCGTTGAAGGTGTTGCCGCCGGCGCCGAATTCCGGGGTGTTGGATTTGGCGATGACGATGCCGCCGCGGCGCTCGATGCGGTCGACGAGGGCGTGGGATTTGGCGGGGATGTGGTTGGCGAAGATGGGGGAGCCGTAGGTGGTGCGGACGCCGGCGACGTCGGCGAGGTCCTTGATGACCACGGGCAGGCCGGCGAGCCAGCCGGGTTCGGCTTCGGCGTCGCGGCGGCGGCCGGCCATGAGGGCGCGGGCGTGGTCTCGGGCGCGGTCGAGGCAGAGGGTGGGGAGGGCGTTGACGGGGCCGTCGACGGCGGTGATGCGGCGTTCGGCGGCGTCGATCAGGTCGAGCGGGGAGATTTCGCCGGCGCGCAGGCGGGCCACGGCTTGGGTCGCGGTCAGGCGGATCAGGTCGTCGGACATGCGGGGGCCTCCGTTTGCGGCATATCAGCGGGATCGCCGGGATGGTGCAATCGCGGGGTGGCATGGCAGTGTGTGCGGATGGACATTATTGATCTGCGTTCGGATACCGTCACCCGCCCGAGTGTCGCCATGCGGGCGGCAATGGCCGCGGCCGAGGTGGGCGATGACCAGTATGGCGAGTGTCCCTCGACCAACGCGTTGCAGGCGCTTGTGGCGGCGCTGTTGGGCAAGGAGGCGGCGTTGTTCGTCGCCTCGGGGACGATGGCCAACCAGATTGCGGTGAAGCTGCTGACCCGGCCTGGGGATGATGTGATCGTCGGGGTGGAGTCGCATCTGGAGTGGCACGAGACCGGGGCGGCGGCGGTCAATTCCGGGGTGCAGTTCCGGGTGGTGGGGCAGGGGGGGTTGTTTACCGCTGCCGACTTCATGGCGGTGTATCGGGCGCCGGGGCATGTGGTGCAGCCGCCGAGCGGGTTGGTGGTGATCGAGAACACGCATAACCGTGGTGGCGGGCTGGTTTGGGATCAGGACGACGTGGTCGCGGTTTGCGCGGCGGCGCGTGGGGTGGGGGTGCGCAGCTACCTCGATGGGGCGCGGCTGTTCAACGTTGCGGCGGCGGCGGGGCGAACTTTGGCGGAACTGGCGGCGCCGTTTGACTTGGTGGGGGTGGCGCTGTCGAAGGGGCTGGGGTGTCCGGTGGGGTCGTTGCTGGCGGGGCCGCGCGACCTGATCACGGCGGCGGTGCGGCAGCGGCGGATGTTTGGGGGCGCGATGCGGCAGTCGGGGATCGTGGCGGCGGCGGGGCTATACGCCTTGGAGCACAATCTCGGGCGGCTGGCGGACGACCATGCCAATGCGCGGCTAATGGCGGCGCGGATTGCGCAGGCGCCGGGGGTGGAACTCGACCTCGGCACGGTGCAGAGCAATATCGTGATCTTCCGCACCGCGCCGGATGCGCCGGATGCGGCGACGGTGGTGGCGCGGGCGCGCGAGCGGGGGGTTTTGGCCAGCGTGTTTGCCGCCCGGACCGTGCGCGTGACCACGCATCTGGATGTCGACGCGGCGGCGTGTGCGCGGGCTGGAGAGGTTTTGGCCCAAGTGGTTCAGGGCTGATGCAGGGCTGACCTTGTGGCAATTGCGTTGACCCTGCGGGCCGGGGGTCTAGGCTTGCGGAGTCTGGGCGGAGAATGATCGCGTGGCGATGATGGGCGGAGAATGATCGCGTGGCGATGAATCGTTATGTGCTGCTGGTGGCGGCCCTGCCGTCGCTGGCCGGCTGCACCAAGATGGGGCCGGATTTCGTGCGGCCTGATGCCTGGTGGAAGCCGGATAGCTGGTTCGCCAACGCCCCGGTCACGCCGCCGGCCGCGCGCGTCAGTGTGCCGGTGGCCGAGCCGTTCGATCATAGCTGGTGGAAGCTGCTGGGTGATCCGCTGCTGAACGAGATGCAGGAACAGTTGGCCACCGCCAATCTCGACCTGCGCACCGCCGATTTCCGCCTGGCCGGGGCGCGCGCCCAGCTTGGCATCACCGAGGCGGCGACGACGCCGAACCTGAATGTCGGCGCGTCCTATGCGCGCCAGCAGTACAGCCGTAATGGCCCGATCTCTGGTTCGCGTCTGCGTAATCCGTTCAATGTGTTCCAGTTTGGTCTTGACCTGTCGTGGGAGATCGATTTGTGGGGCCGGGTGGCCCGGCTGGTCGAGGCGTCCGAGGCGCAGGTGGCGGCCAGCGAGGAGGCGCGGCGGGACCTCACCGTTATCGCCTCGGCCGAGCTGGCGCGCAGCTATCTGATGTTGCGTGGGGTTCAGCGCAAGATCTCGATCTTCCGGCAGAACCTGGAGATCGCGCGGCAGAACCAGGCGCTGACGCGCGATCGGGCGGCTGGCGGGTTGACCACTGATCTCGATGTGGCGAACGCCTCGGCCCAGGTGGCGACGGTGGAGGCGCAGTTGCCGGTGCTGGAGGAACAGCAGAGCCGGCTAGTGAATGCCATCTCGATGCTGCTGGGCGAGCAGCCGGGCGCGCGGCTGGCGGCACTTGGGGCGCCGCGGGCGTTGCCGCCGGTGCCGCCGCGGGTGCCGGTCGGCGTGCCGGGCGAGCTGACCCGGCGGCGGCCGGATATTCGCATGGCCGAGGCCAACCTGCATGTTGCCACCGCGGTGATCGGGGTGGCGAAGGCGGATTTCTTCCCGCGCGTGACGCTGTCCGGCAGCGGGGCGATCCAGGCGCTGAACATCGAAAAGCTCAGCGAATGGTCGTCGCGCACCTATGGCTTCGGGCCGCAGGTCACGCTGCCAATTTTTGAGGGCGGGCGGTTGCGCCAGACGCTGGAACTGCGCGAGGCGCAGCAGCAGGAGGCGGCGCTGGTGTATCAGCGCACCGTGTTGATGGCGCTGCATGAGGTGGATAATGCGCTGACCGCCTATGGCACCGAGCAGCGCCGGCGCGACCGGATGCAGCAGGCGGTGACGGAGTCGCGGCGGGCGCTGGGGCTGGCGCGGCTGCGCTATGAGCAGGGGGTGGCGGATTTTCTCCAGGTGCTGACGGCGCAGCGGCTGTTGCTGGCCGCCGAGCAGGACCTGGCGGACAGCACGACGGCGGTGTCGCTGAACCTGGTGCAGTTGTATCGGGCGTTGGGTGGGGGATGGGACCCGGCCAGCGTCACGCCGGCCGGCACGCGGGGCTGAATGCCCTAGGGCACCGCCGGCACGGTGATGCGGCAGGCCTCGGCGGGTTGGCGATAGACGTGGAAGGCGGCGAACGAGGTTTCGTCCGGCTGGGCGGGGTCGTACGGGTAGATGTTGGGCACCACCGCGGCGCGTTGCCAGTCAGGGAAGTGCTGGGCGACATGGGCGGTGAAGCGGCGGTGGCGGACGTGGCGGCTGGGCCATTCGGCGTCGAGGTCGCTGGCGTAGATCACGACAAAGCGCCAGGCGTGGTTGAAGAGGGCCTGCATGTAGTCGTCGAACACGTCGTCCTCGACGAGGTGGTAGATCACGTCCAGCGACAGGGCGAGTTCGGCGGCGGCCAGACCGGCGCGGTCGTCCATGTGGCGAAAATCGCGGCCGGGCTGGCCGGCGAAGCGTTGCCGGCAGCGGGCGATGGCGGCGGGGGCGATGTCGAGGCCGACATAGTCGGGGATGTCGAGCTGGGCGAGCTGGTTGCCGTCGCCGCAGCCGAATTCGATCGCGGAGGTGATGGCGTTGAACGAGATCAGGGCGTTGAGGAAATCGGCCTTGAACGCTGCCAGCCGGCCGTACGAGCCGGCGCCGGAATGGCCGCCGGCGCGGTAGCGCTGTTCCCAGTAGGCTGCCGAGGAGAAATCGGCGTGATCCATTTTGGCGCACCCGTGCTGTCGGTTGCGAGATTGCGTCCGCTGGATGAAGAAAAGGCTAACCGGCCCTCGCGGAAGGGAGGTCGGATTGGATTCTGGCGCGCGCCGGTCTATGTGCATGTCTGTACTCAGACGCACCGGAGCAGAGCATGAGCCACGAAGCCCTCGACGACCGCCGCCGGGCCCTGGAGGAGGCGTTTTTCGCCAAGCAGGACGCCGTTCTGCGCCAGCGCCTGGCCGAGCCCGCGGAAGTTCGCGCCCGCAAGGAGGCCTATACCGCTGTGTCCGGCATCACCGATGCCGCGGTCCTGGAGACGCTGGTGAAGCTGGATATTTCGACCGAGACGCTGGCGGCGATCGCGCTGGTGCCGCTGGTGGCGGTGGCCTGGGCCGATGGCAGCATCGATGCCAAGGAGCGCGCGGCGGTGCTGCGGGCGGCCGGGGAGTCCGGGTTGAAGGCGGGTGCGTCCGGCTATGCGATGCTGGAGAAGTGGCTTGAGGCCGCGCCGCCGGCGGGGTTGGTCGAGTCGTGGAAAGGTTATATCGGCGCGATCACCGGGGGCATGGACCATGCCGGGCGTCGCGCGTTGCAGGGGCCGATCATCGACCGGGCGCGGGCGGTGGCGCTGGCGGCGGGCGGGTTCCTGGGCATCGGCATGCGGATTTCCGATGTCGAGGAGAAGGTGCTGGGCGACCTGGCCAAGGCGTTCAGCGTTTAGGCTTCTGGTTGCGGGTGCGGTGTGGACCGGCTGACCGCGCTGCGCCTGTTCGTCCGGATCGCTGAAAGCGGGAGCATCACCGGCGCCGGGCGGGGGCTCGGTGTTTCCGCGACCGCGGCTTCGCGCGGGTTGCAGGAGCTGGAGCATGCGCTTGGGCTGCGGCTGATCGACCGGACCACGCGCCACGCCACCGCCACCGAGGCCGGAGCGGCGTTGCGGGTCCGGCTGGCGAGTGTGCTGGCCGAGCTCGATTCGGCCTTGGGCCAGGCCCGGCGGCTGCATGATGCGCCCGCCGGGACATTGCGTGTGGTTGCCCGGCGGTCCTTTGCGCTGCGGCATGTGCTGCCGCATCTCGGTGCGTTCCGGGCTGCCCATCCGGCGGTGGAAATCGACCTTACGCTGACCGAGGCGCCGAGCCAGTTGCCGGTCGAGGGGGTCGATCTGGTGATCCGGCTGGGGGCGCCCGTGGAGAAATCCTTCGTCGCCCATGTTCTGGCCGGCGAGCAGCGGATGCTCTGTGCCGCACCCGGCTATCTGGCCGCGCATGGCACGCCGGCTTTGCCCGATGACCTGCTGCGCCATGCCTGCCTCGGCTATCGGCGCGAGGCCGAGCCGGTGATCTGGGTGGCGGAGGGGGCGATGCCCGGCCAGCGCCGGCTCGCCGTGGCTGGGCCGTTGCGTGCCAATAGCGGCGAGGCGCTGTTGCTGGCGGCACTTGCGGGGCTGGGGATCGTGTTGCTGCCGGGGTGGATGGTGGGGCAGGACCTGGCGGCCGGGCGGTTGGTGCCGCTGTTGCCGGGCTGGCGGCTGGCGCCGGTCGGGTACGATGCGGCGATGGTCGCGGTCCATGCGGCGGCGCCGCAGGTGCCGGGCAAGATCACCGCCTTCGTGGCGCATCTGGTGGCGCAGGGCATTTGAGTGTCCCGCTGAGCGGGATTATCTTTTGCCAGATGCGTGGCTGGTCCCGGATTACGCAATCATGGGACAAGCGGTGTCAGGAGGACCTGCCATGCTCACGATAACCCCGATCGCCACGGCCATCGCCGCTGTTGTCACTGGCCTGGATATCGGCGCCGGCGTCACGCCCGCCGAGTCCGCGGCGCTGCGCGAGGCGCTGGCCCGCCACCAGGTGCTGGTCATCCCGGGCCAGACCGTCACCGATGCGGCCCAGATCGCGTTCAGCGAGGGGTTTGGCGCGTTGGAAGCGACCCGGGCCGGCGCCGATGGGGCGGGCAGCAAGGTGATTGTGCTGACCAATATCGCCGGGGATGGCGGGATTGCGGCGCCGAGCGCGCGCCAGGTGCTGAACGGGCGGGCCAACCAGGCCTGGCATCACGACAGCAGTTTCAAGCCGGTGCCGGCGCGGATCTCGATCCTGTCGGCGCACGAGATCCCGTCGGCGGGCGGCAATACTGAGTTCGCCAGTATGCGGGCGGCGCTGGCGGCACTTGATCCGGCGGAGCGGGCGCGGTTGCGCGGGCTGGTGGCGGTGCATGATTTCGCCTGGTCGCGACGGCGCGTGGACCCGGCACTGGTGACCGAGGCGGAGGCAGCCGATCATCCGCCGGTGCGCCAGCCGGTGGTGCGCGACGAAAATCCGCACGGCCCGGCGCTGTACCTGGGGGCGCATGCGCGGGCGATCGAGGGGATGGCGGAGGCGGAGGGCCGGGCGTTGATTGACCGGTTGGTGGCGTTCGCGGGGGAGGCGCGGTTCGTATATTCGCATCGTTGGGCGCGCGGCGATGTGCTGGTGTGGGACAACCGGGCGGTGATGCACCGGGCGACGCCGTTTGCCGCCAGCGGGGAGCGGCGGCGGATGGTGCGCACGACGGTGGCCGGGTAGGCTTGGCGGGTTTTCAGGAGCGCGCGCCATGGACATGACCGGTATTCCCTTCGGTACCACTGACTGGTCCGCCGTGGCGCGCACCGAGCATCCCGGCGAGACCGGTATGGCGCATTGGCGGACGCGGCAGTTCGCGGCGATCCGGGTGCGGATGGTGGAGTACAGCGCGGGGTATCTCGCCGATCACTGGTGCGAGAAGGGGCATATCCTGCTGTGCCTGTCCGGTGAGTTGGAGACCGAACTGGCGGATGGGTCGGTGGCGGTGCTGACGCCGGGGATGAGCTATCAGGTGGCGGATGGCGCGATGGCGCATCGCAGCCGGACCAAGGTGGCGACGACGCTGTTCATTGTGGATTGATGGGCGCCAAGGACTCATCAAGGAAAAAGCCTGGGCTCCGCCCAGACCCGCCAGGGGGCCAAGCCCCCTGGACCCTTATCATTTAAGGTCCAGGGGCTTGGCCCTGGCGGGTCTGGGCGGAGCCCGGCCTTGACTTGCTTCTAGCAGTCGAAGTCAACAGGCTTTGGCCTCCGCTTCCATGCACAGCGCGCCGTCGGCCCGGCGGATCCAGAGTTTGGCGCCATCGTCGGTTGGTGTGCCGCAGACGGTGAACGGGGTGGTGTCGAAGACTGGCGACAAGGCGCGGAAAGTGAAGGATTTAACCGGCCGGTTGTCGTGGCGGCGGAACAGGTCGAGCAGCAGCGTGGCGAGCAGCGGGCCGTGCACGATCAGGCCGGGGTAGCCTTCTTCGGTGGTGACGTAGCGGCGGTCATAGTGGATGCGGTGGCCGTTGAAGGTCAGGGCGGAATAGCGAAACAGCAGCACGTCGTCGGCGACGATGTCGCGGCGCCAGGTCTCGTCGGTGGGGGCGGGCTGTAGCGCGGCGGCGGCGGCTCCCGGTGCTGGGGGATCGCGATAGACGATGTCGTGCTCTTCGGTGATCGCCAGGCCGTCTGGGCCGGAGGCCTCGTGGCGGACCAGGACGAAGACCAGGTTACCGGAGCGGCCGGATTTGGCCGAGACATCGGCGATGGTGGAGACGCGGCGGACGGGTTGGCCCAGACGCAGCGGGGCCAGGAAAGTGAGGCGGCCGCCGGCCCACATGCGGCGGGGCAGGGGCACCGGGGGCAGGAAGCCGCCGCGCTTGGGGTGGCCGTCCGGGCCGATCTCGGATTGGCGGGCGCGCGGCAGGAAATACAGCCAGTGCCAGAGCGGCGGCAGGGCGTCGCCATCGGCCGGTTCTGGGTCGTCGCGGTCCAGCGTGGCGGACAGGGCGGCGACCGGAGCGAGGCCGAGCCGGTCCTCCAGCACTTCCTGGCGGCCGATCCAGGTTTTCAGGTGGTCGATGTCCATGGCGCGGGCCCTCCTGGCGGCAGACGGCTTTAGCGGGTCCGATGTGTCAAGGGCATGGCTTGCGGCCGGGCGCGTTTGCTGCTGCGCTGCGCGCGGACATTTCCGGGGGACCGACCGATGAACGACATCCAGCGCGCCGAGGCGATGACCGCGCCGGCCAGCACCGACAGCCGGCCAGTGCGCGAGCAGGTCAGCGCGGCGGAGTGGCAGGTCCGCGTCGATCTCGCCGCCTGTTACCGGCTGGTCAACCACTACGGCATGGACGAGATGATCGCCAACCACATCTCGGTGCGGGTGCCGGGCGAGGAGGGGACCTTCCTGCTGAACCCATATGGGTTGCTTTATGACCAGATGACCGCGTCGTGCTTCGTCAAGGTCAATGATGCCGGCGAGGTGCTGTTCGACCCCACCGGGCTCGGCTGCAACAAGGCGGGGTTTGTCATCCACAGCGCGGTACACATGGCGCGCCACGACGTGGATTGCGTGATCCATACGCATAGCCTGGCCGGCATGGCGGTTTCGGCGATGAAAATCGGGCTGATGCCGATCGCGCAGTCGTCGATGCGGTTCACCGATATTGCCTATCACGAGTTCGAAGGCCCGGCGCTGAACCTGGACGAGCGGGCGCGGCTGGTGGACCACCTGGGCGAGCGTGAGGTGATGATCCTGCGCAATCACGGGCTGTTGGTCACCGGCACCTCGATCGCCGAGGCGTTCAACAACCTGTTCCGGCTGGAACGCGCCTGCCAGCTCCAGGTGATGGCGCTGTCGTGCAACACCGAGCTGCACATGCCGGCGCCGGAAGCGGTGGCGGAGACCAACCGGTTGTTCAAGCCGACGGGGATGCGCCGCCGCGGGGTGCTGGAGTGGCCGGCGCTGCTGAAGCGGCTGGACCGGATCGATCCGTCGTACCGCGACTGATGGTGCGGCCGGCAGCCCTGGTTTTCGACTGGGACAACACCCTGGTCGATGCCTGGGCCGGCATTGTCGCGGCGCTGAACGAGGTGTTTGCGCAGTTCGGGCGGCCGGCCTGGACGGTGCAGCAGGCGCGCGAGCGGATTCGCGGATCGATGCGCGAATCGTTTCCGCCGCTGTTCGGCGATCACTGGGAAGCGGCCGTTGCCGCATTCGGACCGGCCATGCAGAGGGTGCATCTCGACCATCTGGCGGAACTGGCCGGGACCCGCCAGATGCTGGATATTGCGCGCGCCTGGCCCTTGGGGGTTGTTTCCAACAAAGCCGGGCCGTTCCTGCGGCGCGAAGTGGAACATCTCGGCTGGAGCGGCCGGTTCGGCGCGGTGATCGGCGCGGGCGACTGCGCGGCGGACAAGCCACACCCGGCACCAATTTGGCGCGCCCTGGCCATGATCGGCGTGCAGCCGGGCCCCGCCGTGTGGTATATCGGTGACACGGCGCTGGACATGCAAACTGCCCACGCCGCTGGCTGCACCGCGGTGCTGCTGGGCGATGCCGCACACGATGGCGGCCTCGCCTTGATGCAGGGAAGCGCGTGTCCGCCGGGACTGCACTTCGCCGACGCCGGCGCCCTGGCCCGTTTCCTGGAGGAGAACCTTCGGAAGGACTGAGGCGGTGGTGAAATGCCCATCCAAGCCGTGCGGACGGCCGCGCCACGTCCGCCGCCCGGCAGGTGGGAAGAACAATAACACCGCCTTCCGGCAGGACACCTGCGGGGCACATCAGAAGGATCCAACTCGTGGCAGCTGAAAAATCGCAGAACGTGCAGGACGTGTTCCTGAACCACGTGCGCAAGAACAAGACACCCGTCACCGTCTTCCTGGTAAACGGGGTGAAGCTCCAGGGCATCATCACCTGGTTCGACAATTTCTCGGTGCTGTTGCGCCGCGACGGCCATACCCAGCTGGTCTACAAGCATGCCATCTCGACGGTCATGCCGGGTGCGCCGATCTCGCTGTTCGACGGCGTCAAGACCGAGGGTGCGGCGGCGCCGGCGACCGGTGCCAATACGCTGACTCTCGCGGCACGGGAGAGCGCAACTGCCGACATCGACTGAGCCGCCCGACTGGGATGGCAGCCTGAACTACCCGGCGCCAGAAGGTGCCGGGTGGACCGCCAAGCCCACCACCACGATCACCCGCGCCGCGGTCATCCTGCCGTGGGAGAGCCGCGCCTCGGACGCCCGGGCGTCCG
>CAMBRC010000120.1 GCA_945869965.1 Asaia bogorensis | reverse complement strand
GCTGGCCTGGCTGAACCGCTGTCGCCGTTTGGCAAAGGACTTCGAGAATCTGACACGAATGGCGGTGGCGTTCATCCGAGTGGCATCAATCCGCCTCATGCTGCGAAGACTATGCAATCAGGTATGAACCTTCCGGACGGACACTTAGGGTTTTAGAACCGGACCGACGCAGTCATTGCACCCTGGTCGCGCCAGAGTTCCAGCGGCACGGTATTTCCGGCGGCGACGCTCTGGAGCGCGCCTTGCATGCCGTACACGCTTGCGACCGAGAAGTTTGCAAAGCTCAGGATGATGTCGCCGCGCCGCAGTCCGGCGGCTTCAGCGGCGCCACCCGGGAGGATGTCGACCACAACCAAGCTGGGCGTGCCGCGAGGGTAGGAGGCGTGATGGAAGGGCATGGCGATCGGCTGGACCTCGGCACCGAATGCGCGGCGGGCGCTGGCTTGGCGCGCGGGCGGCTGTCCGCCGGTTTGCAATACGGTCTGGGCATATACCTGCGTCGTAGGGGCGACGGCAGCGAGTTGTACGGGCGCTTCGTTCTGAACCGCAAGGCGTCCGCCCAGCGGGCCGGATTGGGGGGTGCCGGAGCCGTCGACGGGGCGCCAGCCGGCTGCCATCATGCAGTCGTTGAAATTCTGGTTCTGCTCGATCGCGCCGCTTATCGCACCGCCGATCAGCATACCGGCGGAGGCGGCCAGCACGAAGCGCTCGTTTCCGGCAACGGCGAAACCTTGGGGGCGTGCGACCCCACGCGCCATCATGCGGCAGTGGGCACTGTGCGGCTCGAACTGGCTGGCGGCCATGCCTGGGCCGGGCGCGAAGGTGTGATTGGTGCATGCCAGTACCGGAAGGGCCAGGAACGGCACCATGTACCGCGCGATCTGGCGCCAGCGGCGCGTGGTCGTGTTGTGCGCCATGGAATCTTCCCCCCAATCGGGATGTCTTGGCTCAGTCTGCCGGGTGGTCAATTACAACAGCGTTTCTATTCCTGGCAGATCGGGTAACGTCGGCGCATGGTGCCGCGCGACATCCTGCTCGACGTTTCGAATCTGGCGTATTCGTATAGCGGGGTGGCCGCGGTGCGGGATGTTTCGTTCCAGGTGGGGCGCGGGGAGATTGTGGCGCTGTTGGGGGCGAACGGGGCGGGGAAGTCGACCACGGTGAAGGTGGTGGCCGGCGCCTTGCGGGCGAAATCGGGGTCGGTGCGGTTTGATGGGGAGGCGTTGGAGGGGCGGCCGAGCCATGTGGTGGTAAAGCGGGGAATCACGCTGGTGCCGGAAGGGCGGCTGGTGTTTGCGCAGATGACGGTGGAGGAGAACCTGCAGATGGGCGGGTTCACGCAGAAGGCGGCAGTGGTGGAGCGGGCGACGGCGCAGTGTTTTGCGTTGTTTCCGAAGTTGGCGGAGCGGCGGGGGCAGTTGGCGGGGTCGTTGTCCGGGGGCGAGCAGCAGATGCTGGCGATTGCGCGCGGGATGATGAGCGGGCCGCGGCTGATGATCCTGGATGAGCCGTCGCTGGGGTTGGCGCCGCTGCGGGTGCAGGAGTTGTTCCGGCTGATTTCGGCGATTGCGGAGGAGGGGGTGTCGGTGTTGCTGGTGGAGCAGAATGTGCACCAGTCGCTGAAGATTGCGCACCGGGGGTATGTGATGGAGAAGGGGGCGACGGTGTTGGGCGGGACGGGGCAGGAGTTGCTGGGCAATGACTATGTGCGGAGGGCGTTCCTTGGGCGATAGGGCGATGTTGGCGCGGCGTGGGTTTTTGGTGGTGGCGAGTTTTGCCCTGTCGGGGATCGCGCTGGCGGCGGGCGAGTTGACGGTGGCGGAGATCGAGGGGGTCAGCCGGTTGGCTGGGGTGCGCGCGGTCGCCAAGGGGGCGGTGCCGGGGGCGCAGGGGGCGCAGAATTTCGTTGGTGCGGACGGGACGTTGTTGCTGATCGTGTCGCTGGGGACGGCGAAGGATTATCGGGATGCGCGGGAGGCGTTCGGCAAGCCGACGGCGGTTGGCGGGGTGGGCGACGAGGCGTTTCATCCGGCGGATTTCGATCATGCGCTGTATGCGCGCAAGGGCGAGCGGATGGTGGGGCTGGGCAGCGGGCTGAACGCGAGTACGGGGAAGGCGATTTTGTCGCAGGCGCAGTTGCAGGCGCTGGCGAAGCTGCTGGTTGGGCGGATTTAGGTTTCCGCGCCGGCCTTGCGGCGTTCGCGGGTGGCGATGAGGTTGAAGCCGATGGAGCGGAAGGGTTCGGGGACGACCCAGTTGGCGCGTCCGTAGGCTTCCTGGATGTCCGTGTGGGTGCCGTGGCCGGTGATGTGTTCGGCGAGGCGCTTGCCCAGGACGGTGCCCTTGACGATGCCGGAGCCGTTGCAGCCGGCCGAGGTGTAGAGCGCCTGGTCGACTTCGCCCCACCAGGGGGCGCCGTTCATGGTCAGCGCGGTGGTGCCGCCCCAGATGTGGTCCAGGGCGATGTGGGCGAGGGCGGGGTAGCGGCGGTGGAAGCAGCTTAGCAGGGTTTGCTGGACATGGGCGGGGTCCAGCGGGCGTTCGTGGGCGTAGAGCGAGCGGACCATCAGGCGGTCTTGGCCGATGCGGCGGATTGTGGTGCCGAGGCGGTGGGAGGGGAGGAGGCCCCAGTCGGGCATCTGGCCGAGATGGGGGGCGGGGATCGGCTGGGTGATCGCGGCGTAAGTGTAGATGGTTACGAGGCGGTCGCGCAGGTAGCCGAAATGGCGGATGGCGGCGTTGGTGGCCATGACGACGGTTTGGGCGGTGATGCGGGCGGTGGGGGTGGTGAGGTGCCAGTGGCCCTGGTGGCGGCGCAGGGATTGGAGCGGGGTGTTTTCGCAGAGGCGGACGTTTTGTGGCAGGGCGTCGGCGAGGCCGCGGATCAGGGCGGCGGGTTGCAGGAGGTAGCCTTCGTCGGTGTAGAGGCCGGTCTTGTAGTACGCGGTGCCGATGCGGTCCTGGAGGGCGGCGGGGTCGAGGCGCTGGTGCGGGATCCCTAGGGTTTTGACGGTGCGGTGCAGGGCGTCGACTGCCTGGGCGCCGAGGTCGGTGGCGGCGGCTTTGATGCGGCCGGTGCGGCGGAGGTCGCATTGGATGGCGTGGCGGTCGATCTGGGCCATCAGCCAGTCCCAGCCTTCCTGGCCGAAGCGGTCCAGGGCGGCGGCGGCGGCGAGGTCGGCTTGGGTGGTGCCGCCGGGGAGGTCGCGCGGGCTGGCGAAGCCGGAGTTGCGGGCGGAGGAACCCTCGCCGACGGTCGTGGCTTCGATGACCAGGATGGTCGCCTGCGAGTCCAGTTCGGCGAGGCGGGCGGCGGCGGCCAGGCCGGTGAAGCCGGCGCCGATGACGGCGTATTTGGCGGTGAGGTCGGCCTCGGCGCGGGGGGTGGGCGTGCGCGGGGGGAGGAGGGCGTTCCAGCCGCAGGGGTCGGGGTAGCTGGGGAACTTGGTCATGCGGGCATGGCGAGCTTCTCGCGGCTTGGAGTGCAAAAATGTTCGGGAGGAAGAGTCTTCTTTTTGTGAACAAAAAGAAGCAAAAAAACTTTATTCGATGGCGTCGGGCGAAATGATCGGGGCCGGGTGGGCAGTGTGGGTCCTTCGCTCCGCCCAGGATGACGGTGTTTCTTTATGAATGAAGTTTTTTTGCTTCTTTTTGTTCACAAAAAGAAGGTTCTTTCTGCCCCTTGCCTTCGGATCAAGCTTCATCGGGCGTGCCGAGATAGGCGGCGATGACCTTTGGGTTGGTGGCGATCTCGGCGGGGGTGCCTTCGGCGATTTTGGCGCCGGCATCGAGCACGATGATTTGGTCGGAGATTCGCATCACGGCGGTCATGTCGTGTTCGACCAGAAAGACCGTTGTGCCGCGGTCGCGGATGCGGCGCAGGATGGCGCAGAGTTCTTCGGTTTCGGCTGGGTTGAGGCCGGCGCAGGGTTCGTCGGCGAGGAGCAGGACGGGGCGGGCGGCGATGGCGCGGGCGATTTCCAGGCGGCGCAGGAAGCCGACGGTGAGGTCGCCGGCGGGGCGGTCGGTGAAATCGGACAGGCCAGTCATTTCGAGGGCGCGTTCGGTGGTGTCGTCGACATCGCGGGTGCCGTCGCGGCCGAACAGGGCGCCGATGCGGACGTTGTCGCGGACGGTGATTTCGGGGAAGGGCTTGGCGATCTGGAAGGCGCGGGCGATGCCGCGGCGGGCGAGGGAGACGGTGGATTGGCCGTCGATACGGTCGTCATGGAAGCGGATCTCACCGGCGGTGACGGGAAGGTAGCCGGTGACGAGGTTGAAGATGGTGGATTTGCCGGCGCCGTTGGGGCCGATCAGGCTGGTGATGGTGCCGGGTTCGACCTTGAGGCTGACGTTATCGGCGGCGACGAGGCCGCGGAAGCGTTTTGTGACCGATGTGAGTTCGAGGATGGGGGCCCTCATGGCGATTTGCTCACGGGGGCGCGCTCCGGCGGCGGCGCCAGGATTGCCAGGTGCCGACAATGCCCTTGGGGGCGGCGAGGACCAGGATGACCAGCATGGCGCCGGTCAGGAACATGTGCAGGTTGAGGAAGCTGCCGAGGACGACCTGGGTCAGCAGGACCATGATGATCGCGCCGATCATTGGGCCGATCAGGGTGCCGATGCCGCCGAGCAGGTTGTGGACGATCATGTTGAGCGAGAAGTCGGTGCGGAAGACCGAGCCGGTGGTGATGTAGCCCAGCGAGTGGGCGTAGATCGCGCCCAGCGCACCGGTGAGGGTGGCGGAGAGGATGAACATGGTGATCTTGTAGCGCTCGGTGGGGACGCCGAGCATGCGGGCGGTGTCTTCGTCTTCACGCATGGCGGCCAGGCCGTGGCCGATTCGGGCGTTTTTGATCGCGAAGGCGATGGCCAGGATGATCACCGTGGCGATCAGGAGGAGGTAGTAGAAGACGGCTTCCTGGCGCAGGCCGAAGGCGGGGATGCGGGGGAAGACGAGGCCGAGCGAGCCTTTGAAGGCGTCGATCGAGTTGGTGAGTTCGGACAGGACCTGGGCGACGCCGAGCATGGCGACGGCGAAGTAGATGCCGCGCAGGCGCAGGATGGGCCAGGCGACGATGGCGGCGGCGGTGGCGCAAATGGCCATGGCGACGAGCGTGCCGATGGCCAGGCCGGTGAGTGGCTGGGCGCGCATGAATTCGGGGCCGAGGAAGGTGGTTTCGAACAGGCCGGCGGCGAAGGCGCCGAGGCCGATGAAGGCGGTGTGGCCGAAGCTCCAATAGCCGGCGAAACCGCCCAGGAGAGTCCAGGAGAGGCCGAGGGCGGTGGAGAGCAGGATCAGCTGGCCAACGCGGACATGGAACGGCATCAGCAGGAAGGGGATTGCGGCGAGGATTGCGATGACGACGACGGCGAGTGCGATCCACCAGCGATGGCGCTCGATGGCTTCGCGCAACATCCTATCGGGTGCCCGCGAAGGCGTTGCCGAGGAGGCCGGCGGGGCGGACCATCAGCATCAGAACCAGGATGAGGAACATCATGGCGTTCGGGAAAGCGGGGCCGATCAGCTGGGAGGTGGCGGTGCTGATCAGGCCGAGCAGCAGGCCGCCGAGCAGGGCGCCGGAGGGCGAGCCGACGCCGCCGAGGACGACGACGACGAAGGCATTCAGCGTCCAGTTGGCTTCGTCGGGCGGGGAGAATGGCAGGACGATGCCGAGGATGGCGCCCGAGGCGCCGGCGAAGGCGGCTGAGACGCCGAAGGTCACCGCGTAGACGTGACGGGCGTTGACGCCGCAGAGGCGGGCGGCGAGTTCCTGTTGGGCGGTGGCGCGGATGACGCGGCCGATACGGGTGCGGTTGAGCACGTAGGCCAGGGCGCCGAGGAGGGCCAGGCTGGCGGCCAGGGCGGAGATGCGGACGAGATCGATGGTGAGGGCGCCGAGACGGAGGTAGTTGAAGGCGTAGCCCGGGGTGATGGATTTGAAGTCGGGCGAGAAGACCAGGACCAGCAGGTTCCGCAGCATCAGGGCGACGCCGAAGGTGACCAGCATGGAGGCGAGGAGCGAGGAGCGGTCGACGGCGAGCTGGATCAGGAAGCGCTGGTAGATGTAGCCGAAGGCGAACAGGACCAGCATCACCGGCGGGATGGCGAGCAGCGGGTCCAGGCCGGTGGTGTGCCAGATGAACCAGGTCAGGTAGGCGCCGATCATGACGATGGCGCCGTGGCTGAGGTTGACCACGCCGAGGACGCCGAAGATCAGCGAGAAGCCGACGGCGGCGAGCGCGTAGAGGCCGCCGAGGACGAGGCCATCGATAAAGGTTTGCAGGGCGAGCATTCAGCTGGCTCTGTGGTTGGTGGTCGGCAAGGTGGTCAGATCTTCTTGTCCCAGGCCGGGACTGGCCAGAGCAGGTCTGCGGTTTTGCCGCCGGCGGGGTAGACGACTTCGCCGGCGCCTTTGAGCACCTGGCCGACCGAGGGGCCCAGGAGGACGGCATCGCCGTCACCGTCTGGGCCGAACTTGATGCGGCCGTAGAGGGTCTCGAGGTCGGTGGCGGCGAGCGCGTCGCGCACCTTGATGGGGTCGATGCTGCGGGCGTTTTGCATGGCCTTCACGTAGGTGACGATGCAGGCGGCGCCGGCGGCGACGTGGTACGCGATCGGGCGGGAGACGTTCTTGGCGTAATACGCGGCGAAGTTGGCGGGGGACTCGAAGAACGGGTCCTTCCAGGTGGTGCGGGGGTCCCAGTACGTCGAGTAGAAGATGCCGGTGGCGTGTTTGCCGAGGGCTTCGCGGTACGAGGCGAGCTGGGGGCCGAGGCCCTGGAACAGCAGGTTCACGTTGGTGCCGGTGGCGATCATCTGGCGGGCGATCAGCAGGGAGTTCTGGTCGTGCATGGCGCAGAGCAGCATGTCCGGCGTCTTGCTGCGCACCGAGGAGAGCACCGAGGAGGCGTCCGAGATCTGTTCGGGCAGCAGGTAGTTCTCGATCATGGTGAAGCCGGCGGCCTGGCAGTCCTTGACGATCCCTGCGGCGAAGGTTTTGGAGAAGGCGTCGTTGGTGGCGATGACGCTGAAGGTTTTCGGTTGCGGGTTCAGGGTTTTGAAGAACGTGACCGTGGACTGGAACTGGCGGGTGGCGCGCGGGAACATGCCGAAGACGTAGCGGTAGCCTTGGTTGAAGATCTGGTCGGAGCCGCCGCCGGCCTGGACCATAGGCTTTTCGGCGCGCTCGGTAATGGCGGCGGTGGGCAGGACGATGTTGCTGCCGAAGGAGCCGAGGAAGAAGTCGACGTTGTCGTCCAGCAGGCGCTGGATCAGGGTGGTGGCGCGCGAGGGGTCTGAGGCATCGTCGAACAGCTTGAGCTCGAGCTGGTACTTGGTACCGGCGATGTCGACGCCGCCTTGTTCATTGAGGAACTTCACGGCGGTGGCGTAGCCGTTGTTGACGTTCAGGCCGGTTTCGGCAGCACCGCCGGAAAGCGGGATGGAACCGCCGAAGACCAGCTTCTTGGCCTGAGCCTGGGCGGTGCGCAGGGCGGGCATGGCCAGTGCGGTGCCAGCGATGAGGGTGCGGCGCGAGAGGCGGGCCATGGGGCGCTCCTTCTGGATGACACTTGGCAGGATGGCGCGTGCGGCCGGGGTTCGCAATCGGGGGGATTGCGCGATCGGCGCGGGCGCGGCACGAGGCGGTATGCAAGACAGCGATGGGCTTACGGGTGCGGCGCGGCTGCGGGCGATGTTCACGCTGACGCTGGCGGTGATGCTGTCGGTGCTTGGGGCGTCGCTGCCGAATATTGCGCTGCCGGGGATTGCGGAGGCGTTGCGGGTGACGCCGGCGGCCTCGGTGTGGGTGGTGAATGCGTTTCAGATTGTGGTGACGGTGTCGCTGCTGCCGTTCTCGTCGCTGGGCGATATCTATGGGTATCGCCGGGTGTACGGGTTCGGGATCGTGGTGTTCACGCTCGGCTCGCTGCTGTGCGGGCTGGCGCCGGATTTGCCGACGTTGCTGGCGGCGCGGGTGCTGCAGGGGATTGGCTCGGCGGGGATCATGAGCGTCAATACCGCGCTGGTGCGCACGATCTTTCCGCGGGCGGCGCTGGGGCGGGGGATGGGGTTGAACACCACGGTGGTGGCGACCTCGCTGGCGCTGGGGCCGACGAGTGCGGCGGGGATCCTGGCGCTGGGGGATTGGCACTGGCTGTTCCTGGTGAACGTGCCGGTGGGGGTGGTGGCGATTGCCACGCTACACTTCTTGCCGCGCTCACGGCCGGCGTCGCATCGGTTTGATGTGCCGAGCGCGCTGCTGAACGCGGCGACGCTGGGGTTGTTCATCGCGGGATTGGAATGGTTTGGGCATGGCTCCGGCATGCTGGCGGGGAGCGGGTTGATTGTCGCGGCAGTGGCGGTGGGCGCGGTGTTCGTGCGGCGGCAGATGACGCTGGCGGCGCCGATGCTGCCGGTTGATCTGTTCCGGCGGCCGGTCTTCGCGCTGGCGGTGGCGACCTCGGTGTTTTCGTATATGGGGCAGACTTCGGCCTATGTGGCGCTGCCGTTTCTGTTCCATGCCGGGGGGGCGAGTGCCATTGGGACCGGGTTGCTGATGACGCCTTGGCCGGTGGCGGTGATGCTGGTGTCGCCGTTTGCGGGGAGGCTGTCCGACCGGTTTTCGCCGGGATTGCTGGGCGGGATCGGGCTGGGGGCGATGACGCTGGGGCTGTTGGCGATCGCGGCGTTGGAGCCTGGGGCTGTCTGGTGGGATGTGGCGTGGCGGATGGCGCTGACCGGGGCGGGGTTTGCGTTGTTTCAGACGCCGAATAATCGGCAGTTGATTTCGTCGGTGCCACGGGAGCGCAGCGGGGCGGGGAGCGGGATGATCTCGACCTCGCGGCTGCTGGGGCAGACGATGGGGGCGGCGATGGTGGCGTTGGTGTTCGGGGCGATGCAGGCGCAGGGGGTGGGGGCGGCGGCGATGATGGCGGTGCTGGTGGGGGCGGGGTTGGTCGGGGTGGCGACGGTTCTGAGCTTGGCGCGGCTGCGGGGATAGGAAGAAAGGCCAGGGCTCTGCCCTGGACCCGCTGGGGCCTGAGGCCCCAGACCCCATTCGCTTAGGGGTTGAGGTCCAGGGTCTCGGACCCTGGTGGGGTCTGGGGCAAAGCCCCAGCCTTGCTTCCTCCCGTCAGTTCAGCGTCATGCCGGCGTCGACCAGGAAGTTTTGGCCGGTCAGGCCGTGGGCTTCGTCGGAGGCGAGGAACAGGGCCATGCGGGCGACGTGGCTGCCGTCGAGCGGGATCTTGAGGGCCTGGTTTTCCAGGATTTGGCGATCGAGTTCGGGGGTGCGCCAGAGGGCGGCCTGGCGTTCGGTGTTGATGGCGCCAGGGACGATGGCGTTGACGCGGATGCCGTGCTCGCCGAGTTCGCGCGCCAGGGTGCGGGTCATGCCGTTGATGGCGGCTTTTGCGGTGGTGTAGCCGACCATGCCGCCGCGGGCACGCATCCAGGAGATCGAGCCCATCATGATGATCGCACCGGATTTGCGGGCCTGCATGGCGGGCAGGACGGCCTGGGTGGCGAAGAACTGGTGGTCGAGGTTGAGGGCCAGGGTGCGGCGCCAGTAGTCGGGCTCGACGGTTTCGATGGCGTGGCGGTCGTCGCGGGCGGCGTTGTTGATCAGGACTTCGACGTTTCCGGCGGCGGCGATGGCGGCGCGCAGGGCGGGGATGTCGGTGACGTCGCAGGCGATGAAGCGGGCGGTGGGGATTTCGGCGGTGAGGGCGGCGGCGGCTTTTTCGTCGATGTCGATGAAGGTGACATTGGCGCCTTGGGCGGCGAATTCGCGCACCATGTGGGCGCCGATGCCGGAGGCGCCGCCGGTGATCAGCACGGCGCGGTTGGCGAGGCTGGCGTAGCTTGCGGTGGAGGTGCTCATCATGTGGCGTCTAGGCTGAAGCGGATGGTGCCGGCGATGGTCTCGTCGGGGCGCAGGATGGTCATGCCGTGGTCGGTTGCGCCATCGATGCGGTTGATGCCGTCGGTCATGTTGCTGACGGGTTCGAAGGCGAAGAAGTCGCGGCCTTCGGGGACATAGACGATGGTGTGGCGGAAGATCGGGTCGGCGGCGATGGACAGCGCCAGGGCGTGTTCGGGCCAGACGATGCGGGCCATGCCGTTCCAGGTGGCGAAGCAGTGGTCCAGGGTGACGCGGCCGACTTCCATGCCGTGGCGGTGGTCCCAGTGGGCGGGGGTTTCGACGCGGCGGGTGGGGATGCGGTGGTCGTCCTGGAGCCAGACATGCTGGGCTGCGAAGTAGAGCCGGGCTTGCGGCGTGCGGGGGAAGAACGGGTGGGAGCCCAAGGCGACCGGCACCGGGTGTTCGGCGGCGTTGCGCACGGAGAGATCGTGGCGCAGGCCGTCTTCGGCGAGGATGAAGCGCTGTTCGGCGGAGAAGGCGAAGGGCCAGAGATCGCCGCCGGGCCAGTCGAGGCGCAGCGTGGCGTGATCGGGGCCGGAGTCGGCGACCACCCAGGGCAGCATCCAGCCGGCACCGTGGATGAACTGGCCATTCAGCAAGTCCGGCAGGTCGTAGGACAGGCCGGCGAAGGAGAAGCGGCGGTTGGCGACGCGGTTGGACACCGGGATCAGGGGGTAGCTGGCGAGGCCGCGCGGGTTGGCCTCGGCCAGCGCGCCGGGCTGGATCGGGCGCATCACCGGGATATCACCGAGATGCCAGTCGGCGATCGAGCCGCCGATCGCGGGGGCCAGGCGCAGCGTTGCCCGGCCGGCCGCGAGGGTCAGGAGTTGGCTCACGCCGCGGGCGTAAGCTTGATCACCACGCTGGCGGCGGCGTCGACCGCGGCGCGGCTGTAGAGCATCGGGACGTATTCCTCGGCGGCCCATTTCGGTGCCAGGGCGGCGTAATGCGGGCTGCGCACGTCGCCGGACTGGCCGGGGGCGTTGACGGTGACCGAGGCGTCCCAGTTGCCGATGTCCAGCACCATGCGGAATGAGGCGCCGGAGGTGACGCGGAAATCGGACGGGCGGTATCCGGCGTTCATCACCACCGAGCCGGAGCCGGCCTTGGGCAGCGGCCCAACTTCGGTGAAGCCAGGGCGGACCGTGGCCAGCGGGTGCACGAACTTGCCGTGATGCAGGCTGCCCCAGGCCCAGTTCGCCATGTTGTCGCCCATGCGGGCGCTTGCGTCGGCGAAGGCGGCGGCCAGGGTGCGGCGGAGCAGGGCATCACGGTCGCCGATGCGCGGGTCCATGCCTTCGAGCATGCCGAGCAGGGTTTCGTGGTCGCCCGGCGCCATCAGCGGGCGGATCGTGGGGTCGGGGATCAGCAGGTCGAGCATCGCGGGCTTGAGGTGCTTGGTCCACAGCAGCTCGAACAGGGCACCGCCGGCGCTGTCGCGGGTGAGCATGCCGTCCCAGCCGCGCAGGAGTTCGAGTGCGCCGGCGAGGTCGCCCTCACCCTGGAGGTGAGCGATGACCTGTTGGACGCGCTGGCCGGGGATCGACATGCTGTCGGTTTGCAGCTTCATCGATTGCGCGACGGTGTGGGCTTCCTGTTCGCCCAGCACCTGGTGGATGCGGTCGGTGCGGGAGTGTTCGGACCATTCGAAGCCGACGCGGCGCTCGTCGATGGGGAAGTCGGGCGGCAGGTTCATTTCGTTGGCGGTGGCGAAGAAGCCCTTTTCCGGGTTGATTTCGCGCGGCAGGTCGGTGGGCGCGACGAAGCCGTCCCACTCGTAGCGCCCGTCGCCGGGGACCGGCAGCAGGCCGTCGAAGTTGCGCCGGTATGGCACCATGCCGGAGGACATCCAGGCGATGTTGCCGCCGGTGTCGGCGTAGACGTGGTTGATCGTTGGCGCCTTCCAGTGGGCGATGGCGGCGGCGTATTCTTCCGGGGTCTTGGCCTGCATGCAGGCAAGGCTGGTGTAGTAGGCGGCGGTGCCGGGCTCGGACCAGACCGAGCGGATGGCATAGGCGCGGTTGTTGCGGGCGTCCTGTCTCACGACGGGGCCGTGGCGGGTGAATTTCAGCTCGACCTGCTGGTCGGTGGCGCTGCGCACGCTGACCATCTCGCGGATCGTGGTCATGCGTTCCCAGCCGTCGCCAAAACGGTAGAGGTCGGGGTGACCGGGTTTTGTTTCGTAGACGTAGAGGTCGGACTGGTCCATCGGGAAGATGGTCAGTGAGAACCCGGCGGTGCCGTTATGGCCGAACGAGATGCCGGGGATGGCCGGCTCGCCGGCGCCGATGGCGTCCAGGCCGGGGCCGTTGAGATGGACGATGTAGCGCAGCGACGGCAACTGGTGGGCGCGGTGCGGGTCGCTGCCGAGGATCGGACGGCCGGTGGCGGTGCGGCTGGGGGAGACGACCCAGTTGTTGGAGCCGTCGAAATAGACGTTGCCGGTTTCGTTGACCTTGGTCCATTTCCACGCCTCGCCAAGGGTGGCGGTCAGGCGGGCCGGCGGCATGTCGAGTGCGGCGGTACCGAGGCGGAAGACATCAAGCACGTCGGCGGGGATTGAGGCGAGGTCGAGGCCGTCCGGCAGGATCGGGTTCCAGGCGGGTTCGAGCGACATGCGGGCGCGGTCGGCATCGATGCCGGCGCGGGCGGCGACCTGGGCGCGGGCCAACTCGGAGATGACGTTGCGCACTAAGGCGTGGCTGCGGATGCGGACCACGTCCTCGGCGGCCCATTTTTCCGGGCTTGTGCCCATGGCGGCGAACTCGGGCGAGCGCAGCGAGGTGTCGGCGTCGGACAGGTCGATGAAGGCGTTGATCCCCGCGGCGAAGGCCTCGGTGATCGATTTCGCCTCGGGGGTGCCGTAGCTGGCCCACTCCGCTTCCATGTCGCCGCGATAGAGGAACAGGCGGGCGGCGCGGTCCTGGGCCAGGAAGCCCGGGCCGTAATCGGCAGCTAGCCGGCCGAGGCCACGCTTGCGCCAGGTGTCGAGCTGCCAGAGGCGGTCGCGGGCGGCGTTGAAGCCCTGGACGAAGAAGATGTCGCGGCGGGTGTTGGCACGGATGTGCGGGATACCCCACTGGTCGACGACGATTTCCGCGGGCTGTTCCAGGCCGGGGACGGTGTGCGATACGGTTTCGGGCGACGCCGTCTCAATCGCGACGGGCTCGATTGCGACCGGCTGTGGGGCCAATTCAGCCTCCGCGCGTTTCGATTTGGCGGTTGCGCGGGGTGTGCGAGGGGGCAAGGGTCAGTCTCCGGTTCAGATGGGATCAAGCGGCCAGATCGGCCGGCGCACGTTCTTGTAGCCCTCGGGATTGGCCAGGATGGCCGAGCCGAGGCCGCCGCCGTCGATTGTGATGATGTCCCGGGCGACCGGGGTGAAGGCGGCGCGGAAATGGTGTTTTGACTTCACCGCGATGGTGTCGCGGGTTGTTGGGTCGACGCCGAGCGAGGTCAGTTGGGCGAGGTCGGTGGCCTGGCCGTTGTTGCTGATGATGGCGATGTCGATGCCGCCGACGCGGAACAGCGCGCCGAGCCCCTTGTCGCGCCAGACGCCGCCGCCCATCGGGCCGAAGGCGCGGAATTTTCCCGAGCTGAGGGTGGCGACCTCGCCGGACAGGGTCAGCGGGCCGCCGCCGCTGGCCGGGTCGTGCTTGCCGCCCAGGGTGATGGTGCCGGTGTTGCCGATGCCGATGGCGGCGCATTGCGTTGCGGCGTCGGGGTCGTAGATGGCGTAGAAGCAGGCGGTCTGCAGGTCGGCGGCGATCATCGCGCGCA
>CAMBRC010000119.1 GCA_945869965.1 Asaia bogorensis | reverse complement strand
CGCGCAAGCTCGTCGGGATCGCGCCCGGCATGCACCAGATCGACCATCTGGCGACGGAACTCAGGCGAATACGGTGGTCGGGATTTCGGCATCAGCTGCACCTCTGGTGAAAGTCTCAGGGTGTCCACCAAAACGGGTCAATCCCAGTCGGCCATGGCGGGGCAGGGCAATGACCTCATCGTGGACGACGTCATCCTGCACAGCGAGTGGCTGGAATACGACGCCCTCCTCGCCGGCCACGATGTCACCAAGATCGGCGTCTTCGCCCCGCTTGATGTGCTCGAACAGCGCGAAGCCGCACGCGGCGACCGCCTGATCGGCCTGGCCCGCTGGCAGTTCGAGCGCGTCCACCAGGGCGCGCAATACGACCTGACCCTGGACACCAGCGCGCGCACGCCCGAACAATGCGCCGCCGACATCCTGCGCCACCTCGCTTTGCCAACGGAGCCCCCGCCATGAACCAGAACCCCGTCCGCCAGAAGCTCCGCGCCGGCGGCACCAGCTTCGGCACCATGGCCTTCGAGTTCTTCACCCCGGGCCTTGCCCGCATCCTGGCCAGTGCCGGCGCCGAATATGTCATTCTGGATCAGGAACACTCGGGCGTCGGCATCGACACCATCAAGGCCCAGGTCGGCTTCGCCCGCGGCGCCGGCATCGTCCCCATCGTCCGTGTCCCCAACTGCACCAAGGAGCTGATCTGCCCGGTGCTGGATGCCGGCGCGCTCGGCATCATGGTCCCCATGGTCGAGACCGCCGAGGAAGCCCAGAACCTCGTCCAGTGGTGCCGCTACCGCCCGCTCGGCATACGCGGCCTCGGCCTCAGCCTGGGCAATGACGATTACCAGCTGATGCCGCCGCGCGCCGCCATGGACGCCGCCAACGAGTCGATCCTGACCATCGCCATGATCGAAACCACCGCCGGCCTGCGCAACGTGCGCGCCATCCTCGGCACCCCTGGCATCGACCTCGGCTGGATCGGCCATTTCGACCTCTCGGACAGCATGGGCATCGCCGGCGACTTCGCCAACCCGCGCTTCACCACCGCCGAGGCCGACATCATCGCCGCCGGCCGCGAGGTGGGCACCCCGCTCGGCTGGCTCGCCAACAACGGCGCCCAGGCCCGCGAAGGCATCGCCCGCGGCTTCCGCGCCCTCTGCCTGTCCACCGACGTGGCCCTCCTGCGCAGCGCACTGGCCACGGAGATCAGCGCCGCGAAAGAGTAGAGCGATGCTCACTGGCGCCGCGACAGTCTTCACCGTCGCCACCCTTCAGGCGAGCCTCGCCCATTACCGCGACGCGCTGGGCTTCGAAATCACCTTCCAATGGGGCGAACCCAGCTTCTACGCCTGCCTCTGCCGCGACGACGTCCAGCTCCACCTGATCGCCGCCACCGCCACCCAACAGCACCCCGGCCACGGCAGCCTCTGCATCTTCGTGCTGGACGTCGACGCCATCCACGCCGAACTCGCAACCAGCGGTGCCAACGTCATCAAGCCCCCGTAAACCTACGACTACGGCATGCGCGACTTCGACATCGACGACCCCGACGGCAACCGGATCACCTTCAGCACGGCCGCACCACCCCCGTAAAATGACCGAACAGCCGGCCCCTCCCTTCATCCTGCGCGCCAACGGCTGGCGTCTCGGCGCCATGAACCTGACGATTGTCGTCATCGGCGCCTGCCTCCCGCCCGCAATGTGGCTCGGCTATCGCGTCGAAGATCCGGCCGCCTATGCGATCGTCGGCACCGGTATCGTGCTTTTGCTGTGCGCCGATTTCGCCGTCTGGGCCATTGCCGGCCTGCGCGAACTGCGCATCGAGGGCGACACCATCACCGCCATCCTCGGCTGGCGCCGCCGCCAACTCTCCGTCCGCGCCGGCGCCGTCACCGAGTTGCACGAAACCGAGTATCTCGGCCGCCGAACCCTGCAAATCCTGCTCGCCCCCCCCGCCGGTGTCACCCCCGGCGTCTTCACCACCTTCCCCGGCCCCAAGATCCGCCTCGTCAGCGACCCGTTCGACCCCGACGAGGCCGCTGAAGCGATCACCCGGATCCAGGCCCTGGTGGCCCGCGCAAGACAACCGCCTCCGCCGCCGGCCCACTGATCCGCTCCGCCCGCCGCCACCACGCCCCCACCGCCAGCAGCAACGCCATCCCCACCACCGCCGAGCACAGCACCGCCATCTGCGGCCCCAACCGTTCCGCCACCGCTCCGATCATCACCTGCCCCACCGGCCCGAAGCCGATGCACACCGTGATCAGCCCCATCTGCCGGCTGCGCACCGCCGGCGGCACCCGCGTCAGCACCAGCGTCGTCTGCATGTTGCCAAACAGCGCCGCCCCCACCCCGCCCAGCCCCAGCACCCCGCACGCCAGCCAGTAATTCGGCATCTGCGTCATCGCGATCACACAGACCAGGAACGCCGCCGACCCCCCCACCATCAACGCGCTCGCCGCCCGCTTCGGCGTCACCAGCGCCAGCACGATCCCCCCCAGCAGCGACCCGAACGCCTCCGCCGACGCCAAAAGCCCAGACAGCGCCTGCGACACCCCGAACACCACCAGCGCCAGCGGCGCCACCAGCGCCGAATAGCTGAACGCGAACATGTTCATCACCATCGTCACCAACAGCACCGCCCGCACCGTCGGATCGCCGCGCGCATAGGCCAGCCCATCCGCCAGATCCCGCGGCACCCGCCCCAGCGTCAGCCGCCTGACCTCCTGCACATGCCGCACCCCCGGCACCAGCAGCGCCGCCACGGCAAAGCATGCAGCCGACAGCGCGAACGCCCCCGCCGCCCCCAGGACCGCGAACACCGCCCCGCCCGCCACCGGCCCAACCCCGCGCATCATCGCATTGGTCAAACTATCCAGCGCGACGGCCCGCCCCATCATCGCCGGCCCCGCCGCCTCGCCGCACATCCGCCGCCGCGTGCTCATCTCGGTCGCCCACACCGAGCCCCCGACAAACGCCGCCACCGCCACATGCCAAGGCCGCAACACTCCCAGCAGCGCCAGCGCGCACACGCTGCCGGACGCGCACAGGCTCACCACCATCCCCCATTGCAGGATCGCCTTGCGGTTCACCGAGTCCGAAACCACCCCGGCGAACGCCCCGAACAACAGCATCGGCAGCGCCCGCATCGCCGAGACCACCGCCACCGCAAACCCGCTCCCCGTCACCTGCCAGGTGAACAGTGCCGCTGCCAGCGTGTCCGAAAACCGCATCGCGTTGCCCAGCGCCCCGACCGCCCACAACCGCAGGAAGTCAGGCGAGCGCAGCAACAGCCGCAGCGAATTCTGAGTCGGTGGCGATTCCATCCCGCCCCCACGTCACCACGCCCCGCCCCGCATGGCCAGCCACCCGAACAGGCGATAGGATCAACCCAGACCAGCCCCAATCGACAAGACCCCGGGAGAGACCCATGCGCATCACCCCGCCCACCGCCGAACAGATGACCCCCGAACAGCGCGCCGTCCACGACGCCGCCGTCGCCGGCAAGCGCGGCCGCATGCCCCCCCCGGCCCTGGCCTGGATCCACTCGCCCGAACTCGCGATGCGCGTCCAGCACCTCGGCGAGTTCATCCGCTACGACACCGCCTTCGGCCCCGCATTGATGGAAATTGCCGTGCTGGTCACCGCCATTCACTGGCGCAGCCACTACGAATGGTGGGCCCACCGCCGCCTGGCCGAAACCGCCGGCCTGGACGCCGCCATCATCAACGCCATCCGCGACGCCAAGCCCCTGCCCAAGGTCGAGGAGAAGGTCCAGGTCCTGTACGACTACGCCAAGTCCCTGCACGAAACCCGCAACGTGCCGATGGACCTGCACAACCGCATGCTCGCCGCCTGGGGCCCGCGCGGCGTCGCCGAGATCATCGGCATCTGCGGCTACTACACCCTCGTCAGCATGACCCTGAACGGCTTCGACGTCGCCCTGCCGGACGGGCAGGTGTCGGAGATCTAGAAGCGGGCGACGGCCCTCTCCAATTCCACGTTGCGTATCGTTTCAGATCGCCGCTACGCTGCTCGCCGGCAAACCCGGCCAGACCGGGAAAGCCGCAAGGGGAGGCTCAAATGATCAAGACCAAAACCATGGCGTGTATGGCCGCGGCCGCCATCACCGTCGGTGCCGGCCTCGGCGTCGTGCACGCGCAACAGGGGCCACAGGCGCCCAACATGTCGTTCTTCGTCACCAGCGCCGGGCTCGGCAAGGGTGCCGACCTCGGTGGCCTCGCCGGCGCCGACGCCCAGTGCCAGTCCCTCGCCGCGGCGGTCGGGGCCGGGGCCAAGACCTGGCGCGCCTATCTCAGCACCCAGGCCGTCGGCGGCACCGCGGCGATCAACGCGCGCGACCGTATCGGCACCGGACCGTGGCAGAACTTCAAGGGCGAGGTGGTCGCGCAAAGCGTCGCCGACCTGCACAGCGCCAACAACAAGCTCGGCCCCGCCACCTCGCTGACCGACCGCGGCACCATCGTCGCCGGCCGCGGCTTCACCCCGAACTACCACGACGTGCTGACCGGCGCGCAGGGAGACGGCACCGCCTTCCCCCCCGCCGAGGACCGCACCTGCAAGAACTGGACGAGCAGCACCCAGGGCGCCGCCATGGTCGGCCACATCGACCGCATGGGCCTGAACGACGAGCCGCCCGCCAAGTCGTGGAACACTTCGCACCCCTCGCGCGGCCCCGAGGGCGGCTGCAGCCAGAACGACCTGCGCAGCACCGGCGGCAACGGCTTCTTCTACTGTTTCGCCACCAACTGACCCCAGCCGCCCGGCAAGGCGATCAAAGACCGGGGCGAGGCCGATCCCTCGCCCCGGTCACGCCAGTTGGATCACCCGCGGGGCCAGATCCCCCACCGACGCCACGCCCATGATCGTCACGTCGAGGCCCGGCATGGTCAGCCGGAAGCCGCCCGCCACCGGCGTCTCGGCACCGCCGAACACGTGCTGAAAGGCCAGATAGCTCGCCAGCAACGTCTGGATCGCCAGGCGGACATTGATGTCCACCATCAGGAAATCCGCACTCAGGTCGAAATCCTCGATCAGCACATGTGCCGCATCGCTCAGCCGCACCACGAACGTGTCGCCCCCCGCCCCGCCCTTCAGCCGGTCGGTGCCGGGCCCGCCATCCAGCGTGTCGTCACCCTCCCCGCCATCCAGCAGGTCGTCGCCAGCGCCGCCGATCAACCGGTCATTGCCGCCGCGCCCCACCAGGAAGTCCCGCCCGCCGCGCCCGTCCAGCCGGTTGTCCCCCGCATCGCCCAGGATCGAATCGCTGAATCCCGGAAACCCCGCCAGGCTGCCATCCGTCCCCACCACGTTCTCGATCGAAATCAACAGGTCGGTATCCCCGAACCCGTCAAACGCCAGCCCGGCCTCCAGGTCCACCGTCACCCCCGCGCCGCCGCCGAACTGCGCATCATCGGCATAGCTGACCGTGTCCGCCCCCCCCAGGCCGTCAATCATGTCGTCGCCGGCCAGCCCCACGAACAGGTTGTCGCCGTTCGAACCCACCAGGATATCCGCCCAACTCCCCGCGGCAGACATCGCCGCATTGCTGCCCCGGACATTCTCCACATCCACCAGCTTGTCGACATCGCCAAACCCGTCGACCGCAATCCCGCCGCCAAGGTCGACATACACCGCCGCCGCCCCGCCTTCGCCGGCGTCCAGCGCATATTCCGCCATGTCGATCCCGCCCGCCCCGTCGACAATGTCGCTGCCGCCCAGCCCGGCCAACCGATCCCCCGCCGCCCCGCCCATCAGCACGTTCAACCCGCCTGACGCCACCAGCACCGACCCCCCAGGCGCCGTGCCGCGCAGGAACCCGAAATCGCGCACGCTCGCCGGCAGCCCCAGCGCCTGCATCAACGCGGCCTCGCGCGCCATATCCGCCGCGGTCTCGACATACAGCGGCGAGACATGCTGCCCCGTCCCGTTCCCCGCCAGATAGCTCGCCGCCAACTCGATCAGCGTCATCTCCCCCTCATCCGGCAGGAACACCCGGACGTCGCTGCCCTGCACATGCTCGAACGGCGTCTGCCGGAAGATCGCATCGCCCAGCACCGTCAGCGGATTGACGAAGAACGGCACTTCCAGCCGGCCATGCCCCACATTCAACAGCCGGATATCGCTGCCCGGCGCATCCGCCACATCGTCGTCGTTGATCCCCGGCGAGCCGAACGTCACCCCCACCAGCCGCCCGTCCGCCGGGTGCCGCGCCATCATCTCCTCGGCCATCGCCCCGCCCAGGCTGTGCCCCGCCACCAGGATCCGCGTCGCCCCGAACGCCCCCGCATTGCCCAGGATCGTCGAGACCAGCGGATCAATGTGATTGTAGATCAGCCCGAATCCGCCCACCGCGCCCAGGATGTCGTTGATCAGGTCGGTCGCCGACGAGGTGCCGCGAAACACGATCGCCAGCACCCCATCCCTGCGCGCCAGCAACACCTGCGCATCGATGGTGATGCCGTTATCCGGGTCGGTCTCCTGCACGTTCAGGAACCCCTGCGCATCGACATACTGCGCGGCAATGCCGAGATCGCCGGGATTCACATAGCTCCAGCCGCTGCCAACCAGGCTGTCCACGGCCGAAACCGGAGCCCCCGCCGCATTCTCGCCATAAGCCGCATTGGCCAGCATCCCGGCGGCGGCAATGTCATCCGGGCTCAACGGATCGGTGGCGTTGCTCACGGGCATGGTCCGGGTCTCCTCAAGAGGTGGCGCAGGTTCATCCAGAGGGCATCAGGGCCGGCAAAAGACGTGACGCTATGGTAGCGGAAAACCCGGCCTGCGCGCAAAGCCCACGGGGCCTGCTGCCGCGCTCTCCGGAGGGAGGCAGCAAGCGCGTTCTTTTTTGAAAAAAAGAACCAAAAAACTTCTATCCGCTTGGGCCCGGCCTTTCCGGCCGGCAAACCCAGTGCGCCCCTTGCTCACCCGCGCGCCAACGCCTCCAGCCGCGCCACCATTGCGCTATAGAACGCCAACGGCACTTGCGTCGGCCCGGCCTCGCCCCACCGGCCGCCCGCGCCCCAGCGCCTCCTCGTCCGGTGGCATCTCGGCGGGATTCGCCATCAGCCCCGCATCGATGCGCGCGTCATAGACATAGACATTCCGTCCGCCCTGGCGCTGCGCGGCCTGCGCCGTGCGCTGCAACCCCTCCACGCCCGGGCCGATCTCGGCGATCGCGAACTGGATGAACTCGAAGAAATGGCCATTGGCGATGAAAGTGTCGGGCCGCCCACCGCCGAACCGGATCAGAGCCCCGCAATACGCTTCGCTCGGCAGCCGCGCGATGCGCCGCCTGTCAGCCTCGGTGAGCCAGGTGAGCAACGCAACGTTCCCGCCACCAATTTCGGCCGGCGGCAGGTGACTGAAGAACGACGTCATGCCATCCGACCCAACCGTCACCGCACCCTCGGCCACCACCGGCCGCCGCGCCGGACCGGGCGCGGCGGTGGCATCGCCTAAGCCGAACAGCCTGCGCAGCAGTTCCAAAACCCGCGCTCCCGTGCAATGCTGCGGTAGATTGCCAGGAGGCAGGCGCCAGGGCCAGACATTCTTTGCGTTATCACATCGATGTCGTTTGCCTCGCCGCTGGCATGCCCCGCCGACGGGTGAAGTCACCTCGCGCCGCCGGAGCCGACGGTCGTATCATCCAAAATGCGGCATCACCTCGGACTCGAACAACGCCAGTGTCTCCGTGTCGTTGCGCTCGCCGATGATCATCATGTCGATCCCGGCCGTCGCATACTGCCCGATCAGGTCGACCATCTCCTGCGGCGTCCCGAAAAATCCGAAGCCCGGCTCCCGGCTGGACGACCGCGCCCGCTTGGCCGCCGCCGCCGCCGCATCGCGCGCCAGCGACCATGACCGCACATAGGTTTTCTCAATTGCCGCGAAATCCCGCCCGGCCGCATCGCAATGCCGCCGCAGTACATCCAGCTTGTGGCGAATCTCCGCCGGGTCGCCGCCGGAAAAATTACAGGCATCGGCCAGCCGCGCCACCACCCGCAGTGTCAACTGCTCACCGCCCCCGGCAATCAAAAGCGGTGGCCGCGGCACCGGCTTGGGTTCCAGGATCGCCTCCCGCACCCGGAAATACCGCCCGTCGAAAGTCGTGCGCGGCAGGGTCCACAGCTTCAGGATCAGCTCCGCCGCCTCCGCCATCTGCGCAATGCGCGTGGCCGCAAGCGGCGGGAAATCCCAACCATACTGGCTGTACTCCGCCTCGTAGAACCCCGCGCCAAGCCCCAGCGTCAGCCGCCCCCGGCTGATCAGGTCGACGGTGGCCGCGATCTTGGCCAGATGCGCCGGATTGCGAAACCCCACCGCCGAGGCCAGCATCCCCAGCCGGATGCGCGTCGTCACCGCGGCCAGTGCCGCCAGCACCGCCCAGCCCTCCAGCACCGGCTCCTCCGGCACGCCCTGGCGCGGCGTCTGGATAACGTGGTCCTGCACCGAGAACCAGGCAAACCCCTGCTCTTCCGCCCACAGCGCCTTGCGCCGCGCCGCCTCGAACGCTTCGGCTGGACCCGCGTCGTCCAGCCAGGAGGCGTGGTGCAGGCCGAATTTCATCGCACGCCCCCCAATGATCCCCGCGCCACGATGCCACGGCGAGCACTTCAATAAAAGAACAAAAAACGAACTTTAGTCTTGCAATCATTCTCCGAATGAGGTATTAAGTCCGTCATGCAGCACATCACATCAACCCCTCTGGCCGCACAGGCTGGCGCGATCGCCGCCGCCATCCGTGCCGAAGCCAGCCATCGCGCCGCACAGGCCGGGATGGTCGCTGCACTGCACGCCCTGATTCTGTCCGCTCTGGCCCGCCTCGTGACCAGCCTGGAAAACCTCGTCCAGCTCTGGCAGGCCGGGCTGTTGCCGTCCCCCCGCGCCCCCGCCGTCCGCCACGCCACGCCCGGCGCGACGAGCTCGACGGCGCCCCTCGCGGCCGCCCCGTCGCTTCAGCAACAGCGCGCCCGGCATCCTTCCGCCGCGCGGGACCGCCATGCCCCAATTCCCGCCGCGCGCCGTCCGGCAATCCCGACCGCCCGGCGGTCCGCCGCGCGCGCCGCCCTCCACCCGGCACCCGAAGCGCGCCACGCCCCGCCGGATTTTCCATTTTTCGGCCTCCACGTGTCGATACAAACCTGCGCCTAAATTGTTACGATATCGTAATATAAAACCCCATCGTGCCAACCGGCGCCAAACCCGCTAAACTCGCTCCCGCGCCAAAGGAGCAACCGCACATGACCGAATCCTGCATCGTCGGCTGGGCCCACACCCCCTTCGGCAAGCTCGAAGACCCCGACGTCGAATCCCTCATCGCCCGCGTCGCCCGCACCGCCATCGACGATGCCGGCATCGACCCCGCCGACGTCGACGGCGTCTTCGTCTCCCTCTTCAACAACGGCTTCTCCAAACAGGACTTTCCTTCGTCCCTCGTCCTGCAATCCGTCCCCGAACTCCGCTTCACCCAGGCCACCCGCTTCGAAAACGCCTGCGCCTCCGGCTCCGCCGCCATCCACGGCGCCCGCGACTTCCTGGCCGCCGGCCGCGGCCGCTTCGCCCTCGTCATCGGCGCCGAAAAAATGACCGCCACCCCCGGCCCGCAAGTCGGCGACATCCTCCTCTCCGCAGCCTACCGCCGCGAAGAAGGCGAAATCCCCGCCGGTTTCGCCGGGGTCTTCGGCAAGATCGCCGAGAGCTACTTCCAGCGTTATGGCGACCAGTCCGACGCGCTGGCCACCATCGCCGCAAAGAACCACAAGAACGGCGTCGACAACCCCTACGCCCAGATGCGCCGCGACCTCGGCTACGATTTCTGCCGCACCGTGTCGGAGAAGAACCCCTACGTCGCCCCCCCGCTGAAACGCACCGACTGCTCCATGGTCTCCGACGGCGCCGCCGCCCTGGTCCTCACCACCGAAGAAACCGCCCGCACCCTGAACAAAGCCGTCCGCTTCCGCGCCGCAATCCAGGTCAACGACTTCCTCCCCCTCTCCCGCCGCGACCCCACCGCCTTCGAAGGTGCGGCAACAGCCTTCCACCGCGCCCTGTCCCAGGCCGGCCTTACCCTGAAAGACCTCGACTTCGCCGAAGTTCACGACTGCTTCACCATCGCCGAACTCCTCGTCGTCGAAGCCATGGGCCTGGCACCAGCGGGGCAGGGCGCCAAACCCATCCTCGACGGCATCACCCAGAAGACCGGCCGCCTCCCCATCAACGTCTCCGGCGGCCTCAAAGCCAAGGGCCACCCCATCGGCGCCACCGGCGTCTCCATGCACGCCATCGCCGCCATGCAACTCACCGGCACCGCCGGCGCCATGCAACTCCCGAAAGCCGATCGCGGCCTCGTCTTCAACATGGGCGGCGCCGCCGTCGCCAACTACGTCTCCATCCTCGAACCGTTGAAATGATCCCCACCAGCAACCTCGCCCACCTCCTCCTCCAAACCGCCCGCCGCTTCCCCCACCGCCCCGGCCTGATCCGCCACGGCCTCGAAGCCACCTGGCAAACCCTAGCCACCCGCGTCCAATCCGCCGCCGCCGGCCTCGCCGCCCAAGGCGTGGGCCACGGCGACCGCATCCTTGTCCACAGCCGCAACTCCCAGGCCATGTTCGAAACCATGTGGGCCGCCTGGATGCTCGGCGCCGTCTGGGTCCCCACCAACTTCCGCCTCACCCCATCCGAAGTCGCCTACCTCGCCGAATCCTCAGCCGCCACCACCCATCTCTTCGACGACGCCTTCCCCGACCACGCCCAAGCCGCCCGAAACGCCAACCCCGCCGCCCGCCTGCACCTCAACCTCGCCGAAGACTGGGACACCCTCACAAGCCACCCCACCCCCCAACCCCACCCCGCCGATGTCGGCCACGACCACCCCTGCTGGTTCTTCTACACCTCCGGCACCACCGGCCGCTCCAAGGCGGCCATCCTGACCCACGGCCAGATGGAATTCGTCGTCACCAACCACCTCTGCGACCTCATGCCCGGAACCACCGAGAACGACGTCTCCCTCGTCGTCGCCCCGCTGTCCCACGGCGCCGGCATCCATGCCCTGACCCAGGTCGCCAGGGGTGCTGCCACCGTCCTGATGCCCGGCGAAAAACTCGACGTCCCCGAAGCCTGGCGGCTGGTCGAAACCCACCGCGTCAGCAACATGTTCACAGTGCCCACCATCCTGACCATGCTCACCCGCGACCCCAGCGTCGACAGCCACGACCACAGCAGCCTGCGCTACGTCATCTACGCCGGCGCCCCGATGTACCGCGCAGACCAGGTCCACGCTCTGAAGAAACTGGGAAAGGTGATCGTGCAATACTTCGGCCTCGGCGAAGTCACCGGCAACATCACTGTCCTGCCGCCCCACCTGCACAGCATAGATGACGACCCGCGATTTCCGATCGGCTCGGTTGGCTACCCCCGCACCGGGATCGACATCGCCATCCTCGACGCCGAGAACCGCCGGCTGCCGCCGAACGCGACCGGCGAAATCTGCGTCCGCGGCCCTGCCGTCTTTGCCGGCTACTACAACAACCCGGCGGCCACCGAAAAAGCCTTCGCCGCCGGCTGGTTCCACACCGGCGACCTCGGCCATCTCGACGATCGCGGCTTCCTCTTCATCACCGGCCGGGCCAGCGACATGTACATCTCCGGCGGCAGCAACGTCTATCCGCGCGAGATCGAGGAAGTGCTGCTCGAACATCCTGATATCGCCGAGGCCTGCATCGTCGGCATCCCCGACGAGCGCTGGGGCGAAGCCGGCATCGCCATCCTGGTCCTGCGCGACGGCGCCGCCCTGGACGAACCCGCCTTGCGTTCCAGCCTTGACGCGAAACTCGCCCGCTATAAACACCCGTCGCGCTACATCGTCTGGCCCGAGCTGCCAAAATCCGGCTACGGCAAGGTCGCCAAGCGCGAGGTCCGGCGCCTGCTGCGCGGCGCGGCTGGCGTTTCTGCTATCTGCTGAAAGTCCATTGAACCCGGAGATCCCGCGCATGCGTCCACCGCTTCGTATTGGCGCTGTCTATGACTTCCGCAACACGGCGGCCTCGGGCATGGACATGCCCAGCCTGTATGCCGCGATCATCGACCAGGTGGCCGGGCTCGATGCGTTGGGCCTGGACCTCGTGTGGTTCACCGAGCACCACTTCCTGGAGGATGGCTATCTGCCGTCCTGGATCCCGGTGGCCAGCGCGATGGCGATGCGCACGAAGCATGCGCGGTTCTCCTGCGATGTCTGCCTATTGCCGTTCAACCATCCGCTGCGGCTGGCCGAGGACCTCGCGGTGCTGGACAATCTCAGCGGCGGGCGGGTGGAGATCGGTGTCGGCATGGGATACGCGCCGCATGAATTTGCCGGCTTCGGCCTGCCGGTGTCGCGCCGCGTTTCGCTGACCGATGAGGGGATCGCGGTGCTGCGGCACTGCTTCACCGGGGAGAGTTTCAGCTTCACCGGCAAGCGCTATCAGTTCGAGAATGTGAAGATCCGGCCTGGCTATGTGCAGCCCGGTGGCCCGCCGCTCTGGGTGGCAGCGATGTCCGAGGCCGGGGCCCAGCGGGCAGCGCGGTTCGACTGCAACCTGTTGCCGCAGGGGCCGCGCGGCATGGTGCTGGATCCCTGGCACGCGGCGCTGAAGGCCAGTGGGCGCGATGCGGACAAATACCGGGTGGGGATCATCCGCTCCTGCCTGGTGACCGATGACCGCGAGCGCGACTGGCCCGCCGTGCGCGCCGCCGAACGCTATCGCGGCGAGGTCTATCGCAGTTTCAACACCGGGTCCGGCTCGGGCGGGGTGGCGGCGAACACCGATGAGGGGCGGATTCCGCAGACCTGGATCGTCGGCAATGTCGATCACTGCGTGGCCGAACTGACCAAGTTTGTCCTTGAGTATGGCATTACCGACCTCGTCACCTGGGCGGTGCCGCCAGGGCTGCGGCCGGACCAGATGAACGACAGCCTGGAGCGCTTCGTGCGCGATGTGGCGCCGCGGGTGAAGGCCGCGGTGGCGTGACGCTGGCTGATCCTGTCGTCGAACAGCCGGAACCGGCGTCCCCGCCGGCCACGGTTGACTTCTGGTCGTACTTTACGGCCTGGCGATACATCGGCCTGTATCTGCTTAGTCTTCTGCTCGCCAATGCACTGTTCAACGCGTTGATATTCCACCGCCCGTGGAACATCGTGGTGTACGGCTGGTCCGGGTTCTTTCTCGGCCAATTCCTGATCGGCGAGATCATTCTGCTGAACCGGATGATCCGCCGAGGCGACCGAGAGGTGTTCCGCCGTCCCTGGTTCCATGTCTGTTTCGTCATCAGTCTCGCAACATTCGCCCTGGCCGGGTACTTCGGGCCGTGAGATCGTCCTGAAGATCCACGGGATCAGGCTTCAGACGCCCACTGCCATCCCCGCCGCGCGTTCGCCGCTGAGAAAGGCCCCGCCGACCGTGCTGCCCGGCCCGTCAGTGCAGACGGCCTCGCCGGCAAATGTCAGCCGCCCGTCGGCCAGCGGTGTGCCAAGGGTGGCGCGTGCGCTGGCATGTCCGGTCAACGCGTAGGTATAGGCGCCGCGATGCAGCGGATCGGTGCCCGAAGGCGAGACTGTGATGGCGGTCCAGCCGCGCCAGGGCAATCGCTTGAACTGATGTAGGGGAGATTCCGGCGCGGCCGGAAGTACGATTCAAAGAGGACCTCACTGTGCGAGGTTCCGATGGCCGAGCCCCTTTCGCGTTCGATCCTTGCCCATTTTGCCGCTCTCGAAGATCCGCGAC
>CAMBRC010000118.1 GCA_945869965.1 Asaia bogorensis | reverse complement strand
CAACGTCAGCAACACACTCGACATCGGGGCAAACCTTCGTGGCGGTTGCCCGACATAGATTCAGACAAAACGCGCCGAGGGAACCAACTTTCTTCCCCGACATCGCGCCGCTCACGCGATTAAGTTGTCAGCGTTGAACAGCCCTGCGGGGGCGGCGCCCTCGCCGTTCACGGCATGCGGCGGTCGAATTCTGCCGTAATATTTGTTGACATCGGTATTTTATTGGACCGCCAGTTGTAATTAGGCGAACGGCACCCATATCTACAAAGTAGAGCGTGGCCAGAGGGCCGCGATTTTTCTGCACAATTCGTCAGTGCCGGGTCCGGCAGGCCTGTTCAATCGAGTCTGCCATGGGTCGGTTGAATGGGATTGCCGTCGCGGGCCTGCTGCTGGTTGCGCTCGGTGCCGTCAGCTTCGCGGTTCCGATGTTCAAGACGAGCCAGACCAAGGACGTCGCCAATTTCGGTGGCCTGAAGCTGCAAACCACCCAGAGCACGTCCTACACCATCCCGGCGCTGGCCAGCGACGGTGCGGTGGCGGTCGGTGTTGTTCTGCTGGGTGCGGGCTGATGGGGCGGCCAGGGGAGAAAGACCTTCTTTTTCTGTAGAAAAAGAAGCAAAAAGACTTTCATCCATTTGCGCCGTTCTTAATGGACGAAAGTTTTTTGGTTCTTTTTCTCAAAAAAGAACACTGCCTTCCTTCACCTCTCGCGAAGCCCCTGCAGCAAACAGTCCACCACGGTGAGCGGCCGGCGGCGCGGCGCCTGCGCTGCCTGGCGCCGCGCATAGACTTCGTTCAGCAGAACAGAGCCGTCGGCGTCGCGCAGCAGTGTTATGCGGCGGCTGAATGCTTCCGCCGAGCCGGGATGACGGCTGATGACGATGATGGCGGAGCCCGGGATTTGCTCCGAGATCAGCCGCAGCATGGCGTCCGCGACCTCGGCACCGAGCGCGTCGGTGGCGTCGCCGAGCACGATCCAGTTCGGGCGGTGCAGCAACAGCCGCGCGAAGGACAGGTGCTGCAGGTCGCCGGCGCCCCGGGGTGCGGCTCCAGTCGGCCACCTCGTCCACCCGTTCCGATAGCCCGTCCAGGCCGACCAGCTTCAGCGCTTGGATGAGGGCCTCGTCGGGGTATTCCTGCGGTGGGGCCGGGAACAGCAGCGCGTGGCGCAGCGTGCCCTCGGGCAGATAAGGCCGGCGGCCAACGGCGCTCATCTCGGTATCCACCGGCAGGTCGACGCGCCCGCAGCCTCAGGGCCAGATGCCGGCCAGCATCGAGGTGCCGTCCGGTGCTGCGACCCAGAGCGCATGCAGGCCGAGCGGCGAGCCCGGCAGCCGGCTGAGGTTGATCGCGGTGTCGCCGGTGCGCGCGGCCTCCAGGGTGACGGTTTGCACCGCTTCCTCCAGCGCCAGCACGCGTTCGACCGAGGCGCGCCATTCGGCGATCCGGGGCAGGTTGTCGACCGGCCAGGATAGCGCGCTGGTCACCTGTTGGAACGCCTGGGCCGATTGCATCAGCGCGCCCAACGTCAGGATGTCAACGGCGGTGGAAAAACCGGCCAGATGGCGGCGCAAAAGTCTACCAGTTTTGGTGGGGTTTCCTTGTTCGGTTTGAGGCCGTTTCTTCGTCCCGGCCTAACGTTTTTTTCGGGCGTCGCGCACAGCCGCGGTCAAGGATGGCCGCAGGCGACCGCGAGGCGGCGCGCAGGGTCCTTGACGGTGGCGAGCACCGCGGCAACCTCGCGCGAGGCGGGCTGATCTTTCCCTGTTGGAGACGCGTTTCGTTGGGCTCGGCTGGGTCCGGCACGTCGGTTCGCGCAGGATTTCTGCTGTGCCGGCGCCGTGGTTGGAGAAGCCTGCTGTGGCCGGTTTGCCTATGCCTCGACCTTGGCCTTGCGGGCGCGGCTTTGGCCGAGGCGGTAGCTGTCGGCGTTCATCTCGAGGATGCTGACGTGATGTGTCAGCCTGTTGAGCAGCGCCGGTCAAGCGGTCGGAACCGAACGTCTCGGTCCACTCGTCGAACGGCAGGTTGCTGGTGATCAGCGTTGCGCCGCGTTCATAGCGTTGCGAGATCAGCTCGAACAGCAACTCGGCACCGGTCTTGCTCATCGGCACGAAGCCCAGTTCGTCGATGATCAGCAGCTTGTGGTCGGCCATGCTCTTTTGCAGGCGCAACAGGCGCCGCTCATCGCGGGCCTCCATCAACGCGTGCACCAATGCCGCCGCGACGGTGAAGCCGACCGAGAGGCCCTTCTGACAGGCGGCCAGGCCCAGGCCCAGCGCGACATGGGTCTTGCCGGTGCCGCTTGGCCCCCCGGGTCGGTCCGAGCGCGATGACATTCTCCCGCCGCTCGATCCATTCGCAGCGCGCGCGTTCCAGCACCTACATCTTGTCGAGGCGGGGGATCACCTTGAAGTCGAAGCTGTCCAGGCTTTTGACCGTCGGGACTTCGCCGCCTTGATCCGGCGCTCGATCATCCGCCGCTCCCGATCGATCAGTTCCAACTCCACCAACCGGGCCAGGAACTGGACATGATCCAACCCCTCGGACGCGCACTGGCGGGCCAGCTTGTCATGGTCGCGCAGGAACGTCGGCAGCCTCAGCGTCTTGAGCATCCGTGCTGCCATCAGGCGACGCAGGGTCTGGAACTCCGCCGGCAGGTCCTATCCGACCAGTGGCGCCGCCTGGTCCAATGCACCGATCTTCTGCTCCAGCAGAGGCAGATAGTGCACGGGGTCGAAGACCAGTTCCTCGGACGCATAGCACCGGGGATGGCGCGCGATGATATCCGCGCCGCAGCCGATGATGATCCGATCCACATAGCCGCGCACCCAGACATCCCGATGGCCATAGGCGACCGGCACCGAGTATTCATTGGTCTTGTAACGCACCAGCGCCTGCAAACTCACCCGCGCGCTCGCCTGAGCGCAGGCATCGAACGGAGTGGCCGGCAATGCCGCCATCGCCGCCGGATAGGCGCGAATGTAGCTCGCGTCGCTGTGCGGCAGGTCAAAGGCAAAGAAGTACGCCTTCTGCTTCACCCCGCCGATCACCCCAGCGCTTCACCGAAATCCGCCTGGGCGTGAACGGCCGCGTGGTGCAGCGGCACAAACATCTCCCGACCACGGCACTGCTGCTCGAGCACCTGGTCCTTCACGATCGTGTAGCCACCGGCGAACCCGTGCTCGTCGCGCAGCCGATCGAACGCCCGCTTGGCCATGTGACGCTGCTTGCGCGGACGGCCAACATCTTCGACCAACCACTGCTCGATGATCTCACTGAACCCGTCCAGCCTCGGCCGACGGATTGGCGGTGTCCGCCGATAGCCGGGAGGAACCGAAAAACGCATGATCTTCCGCGCGCTGTCGCGAGATATCCCAAAGTGACGTGCCGCCTCTCGCCCGGTCATGCCATCGCGGCACGCAAGCCGAACCCTCCGATACGGTTCCACGGTGAAAACGCTCCCGCCCTCCCCGAAAACAGAAAGGGCAAAACTGGACGACTTTTACGCCGCCCGAAGCGGGATTGTCCCGCCGCTACCGTGGAAGACCTTTCCACCGCCGTTCTCAGCCATTCCGACGTGCGACCGGACATTGTCGCCCGTGAAGGAGTTTTCTGTCTTGCTCACCGTTCGGTCCGACCGGTGCCTCCCCGCCGGACATCCGGTGGGCACCTCATCGCGAGAAGCCAGGGACAGTGTAGCGCGCCTGTCCGGAAGGCGATCGTGGTTTGCGTAACTTCTAGATAACTTCGCGAGGTCGGTCGACAATTGGGTTTCAGGGCGATGGGAACTCAAAGCAATCGTGATGGACGGACCATCAGCACCACGATCGGCATCGCGTATGAGTAGAATTACTTATAGGTGCCGGAGATGAGGTTTGGGGTCGTGCGGGCCTTGGGGTGGCGGCGATCGGGACGGCAGGCGGTGGAAGGGGTTGCGGGTCGGAAGTGGCATTTTGTTATTACGTCGTAACAATATAGCCGTGTGGATGCTGCGGGCGCAGGCGGCTGTTTTGGGGGGGGCGCGTGCCGAGGGCGGGCGTGCGGATGATGCGCTGGGGCAGGTGCGAGGAATGGTGCGGGCAGGGGGCATTGGGTACCAGGACCGCGGGTGACGTATTGCGGGTGTGCGATGGGGGCGCGGGGCACGCACGATGGCGCGCGCGCGGGCCGGGTGCGCCGCGATGGGGTGCGGGTCCGGCGCGGCAGTATGGGCCACGGGCGTGCGGGCCATGGGGGGGAAGGCCGGGGGGGTGAGGGCCTTGGGGGTGAGGGTTGGGGCGGTGGGCAGGGCGCCGGCTTGCCAGAGTAGGAGGAGTTGTTCGAACTGGTCGAAGATGCGGGCGAAGGCGGCGGCGATCAGGGCGTGCAGGCGCGCGGGGAGCCATCCCCGGGCCGCCGCCCCGAGGGCGGCACTTCGCAGGCGGGCGATGGTATCGCCGAGGGGGGAAGCGCAGGGTTCCATTGGCGGCATACTAACTAACTTAACTCCGGCGCGCAAGGAAAAAATTAAGGATCAAGGAATTTTTTGGTGAGCGGAGCCGGGAGGCGCGAGGTCTTCGCTGTGGCTGGGATGACGGGGGGGGTGGAAAGAGCCCCCCTCCGGCTCCCCCCGCCCAAGCGCGAGGGGAGAGAAGGTTCTTAGTGGATAAGGTTTTTTTGCTTCTTTTTGTTCACAAAAAGAAGATTCTACCCTGTCTTGTGGGCTGGCGGCGGATTGTCCGGGCGGGTGATGGTGTGTAGAGGCGATCGGGCGATCGGGCGATGGGGGAGCGGGCGGTGAAGACGCGGATGGACGGGCAGGTGGCGATTGTTACCGGGGGGGCGCAGGGGATCGGGCTGGGGATTGCGCGGTTGCTGGCGGTGCGGGGGGCGAAGGTTGTGGTTTGGGACCGGGATCTGGCGCCGTTGGAGGGTGGGGCGTTTCGGCCGGATCATGCCGAGAGCTTCGATGTTACCAGCTATCCCAGCATGGAGCGGGCGTTTGGGGCGGTGGTGGCGCGGTTTGGCCAGGTGCATATCGTGGTGAACAATGCGGGGATCAACGGGCCGATCAAGCCGGCCTGGGAGTATCCGCTGGAGGACTGGGATCGGGTGATTGCCGTGGACATGACGGCGGTTTTCTATTTGAGCCGGCTGGCGGCGGCGCATATGCGCGGGCATGGCTATGGGCGAATTGTCACGGTGGCGTCGATCGCGGGGAAGGAGGGGGTGCAGAATTTGTGCGCCTATTCGGCGGCGAAGGCGGGGGTGATCGGGTTTTCCAAGGCATTGGCCAAGGAGGTTTGCGATGCCGGGGTGACGGTCAACTGCATTGCGCCGGCGATGACGGAGACGAGGCTGCTGGAGGGGATGACGGCGGAGCATATCCACAACATGTCGGCGAAGATACCGATGGGGCGACTGGTGCAGATCGACGAGGTGGCGGAGATGGCGGCGTGGATCGCCAGTCCGGCTTGCAGTTTTACCACTGGGTTTGTGTTCGATGTGACCGGCGGGCGGGCGACGTATTGAGTTTGGAGCGGGCGATGCGGACGGCGTGTGTGATCGGGTGGCCGGCGAAGCATTCGCGCTCGCCGAAGCTGCATGGGTATTGGATCCGGCGGTATGGGCTGGATGCGGCGTATGGGATCGAGGAGGTGGCGCCGGAGGGGTTTGCCGATTTCGTCGGTTCGCTGGCGGCGCGAGGGTATGTGGGGGCGAATGTGACGATGCCGCACAAGGAGGCGGCTTTGGCGTTGTCGCAGCCGGATGCACGGGCTTTGGCGGTGGGGGCGGCGAATACGCTGTGGCTGGAGGGGGGGGTGCTGCGGTCGACCAATACGGATGTGGAGGGGTTTACCGGGGCGCTGGATGCGGCTTCGCCGGGGTGGGACGGGCGGGTTTCTTCCGCCGTGGTGCTGGGGGCCGGGGGGGCGGGGCGGGCGGTGGTCTACGGGCTGTTGGAGCGCGGGGTTTCGAGGGTGCATGTGGTGAACCGGTCGTTGGACAAGGCGGAGGCGCTGCGGGCGCGGTTTGGTGATGCGGTGGTGCCGGTGGGGTGGGAGGGGATGGGCGAGGTGCTGCGGGGGGCGCGGCTTTTGGTGAACGCGACGTCTCTGGGGATGAAGGGGCAGCCGGGGCTTGAGGTCGATCTGAGCGGGCTGGCGGGTGACGCCGTTGTGTCCGACATCGTCTATGTGCCGCTGGTGACGCCACTGCTGGCGCAGGCGCGGGAGCGCGGGCTGGTCGTGTCCAATGGGCTGGATATGCTGCTGCATCAGGCGGTGCGGGGGTTTGAACTGTGGTTCGGGGTGCGGCCGGAGGTGACGCGGGAGATGTTTGAGATGGTGGCGGCGGATATCAAGTAAGACTGGGCGCTGCCCAGACCCGCGTCGTGCGAAGCACGCTCACGCGTGACGGGCCAAGCCCCTGGACCTTAAATGCTTTAAGGGTTCTTTGAGAGTATTTTATTGATATAAATCTAGACGATATTCACATTTTCGTAGAATTAATTTATAAATTCCGTGAATTTCTGAATATTGTTCTTATTGTATAAGGTCCAGGGGCTTGGCCCCTGGCGGGTCTGGGCAGCGCCCAGCCTTGCTTGAAGCCTTTGGTCCGCCGAAGGGGCCGCAGCGTTTGGCGCTTTCGGTGGTTGACTTCAGGGATCGAGTCGTTCGCGGGCGGCTTTGGGTCGTGCCGCGGGTTGAAGGGCCGTGGGTTGGCCCCGGGATTAGCCGCTGGATTCCTCCAGGGTGTGCGGCGGGGTGGTGCGGGCGGCGCTCATTGGGCTTTGGATGCCGAGTTCGTCGAAGCGTTGCTTGATGCGGCGGTTGAGTTCGCGGCCGACCGACCAGCGCTGGCTGGGGGTGGTGCGCATGCGGGTGCGCAGGACCAGGGCGTTGTCGATGAAGCGGTCGATGCCCATGACTTCGAGGTCGCCACTTATGCCTGGAGCCCACTTATCTTCACGACGCATGGTGCCGGCGATGTCGCGCAGGACGTCGCCGATGCGGTCGGGGTCTTCGCTCAGGCCGAGGCTGACGTCGACGACGGCGTATCCGAAGTCGCGGGTCATGTTGGTGACGGTGGTGACCGCGCTGAAGGGGACGATGTGCATGGAGCCGTCGAGCGCGCGCAGGCGGATGGTGCGGATGGAGAGGTTTTCGACGGTGCCGCTCATGCCGCCGAGGGTGACGACGTCGCCGACCTGCATGGTGTTTTCGAGCAGGAGGAAGAGGCCGGTGATGACGTCCTGGACCAGGCGCTGGGAGCCGAAGCCGATGGCGACGCCGAGGACGCCGGCGCCGGCGAGGAGGGGGGCGATGTTGAGGCCGATTTCGGCGAGGACGATGAGGGCGGTGACGACACAGATTGCCACCATCAGGGCGGAGCGGAACATCGGCAGCAGGGTGCGCAGGCGGGCGGAGCGGGCGGCCTGGGCGCTGGCGGCGAGATTGGCGAGGTGGCGTTCGATGGCGAGGTTCACCGCCTCCCACACGCCGACGGCCAGCGCGATGGAGAAGGCGGTGGAGCCGATGGTGCGCAGGAGGCGGCCGCCGAGCTCGGCCTGGAGCAGCCAGGTCAGGACCGGCAGGCCCCAGACTTCGAGGAGGCCGAGGACGGTGGCGGCACCGATGGCCATGCGCAGGATGGCGCGCAGCAGCGGCTGGTAGGTGGTCAGGCGGCCGGCGGCGCCGGTGTGCTGGGTGGCGGCGTCGTCGGCCTGGCGCAGCAGGCGGTGCAGGGCGCCGAGGGCCAGGATCAGGGCGAAGCGGGCGGCGACGAGGACGGCGGCGGTGGAGAGCGAGAGGCGGAGGAGGTGGGTGAAGCCATCCGGGATGTCGAGCGCCAGGACGACCCAGAGGGCGGCGACGTAGACGACGGCAATGATGTGCCAGGCGGGGGCGATGACGGCGCGGGCGCGCGCGGCCATGCCTTCTGCGGGTTCGCCGTCGGATGTGGGGCGCGGGCGGATGCGGGCGGCGATGGCCTGGCGCTGTCGCAGGATGATGATGGCGGCGAAGGCGGCCAGGACGAGCATGATGAGCTTGATCAGGGCGCCGTGGGCGAGACGGTAGAGGCCGAAGAGAAGGCCGGCTTCGACGGTGGCGTAGCCGAAGATGCCCAGGGCGGTGGCGCGGCGGGACCAGCGGCAGATGTAGGCGGCCATGGCGTTGTCGACCGGCAGGAGGCGGAGGCGGGGTTCGTGCGGGGCGACCAGCATGTGGACCACGCCGTTGAGCACGCGATAGGCGACATAGGCGTTCAGGGCGGCGAGGATCACCAGACGGGGGGTTGCCTGGGTGGCGAGGCCGCTGCTGATGAGGACGTAGCCGCTGGCGGAGACGGCGAGGACGGGCAGCAGGTCGAGTGCGAGGGCGGCGAGGCCGAAGGGGACGCGGCGGAGCCAGAAGCCGAGGCGGCGGGTGCTGCGCCAGATGCGGTCGGACTGGCGGGCCTCCTGCTCCATCAGGGAGGTGGGGGTGGCGGCGATTTGGGGGGAGCCGTCTTCGTTGACGTCCTCGTCGGTGCGGGCGGGCCGTGGTTCGATGGGGGCGCGGTCGGCAAGGCGGCGGGTGAGCGGGCGGAGCAGGCGGATGGCCATCCACTCGGCGGCCAGGCCGGTGCCGAGGACGACGGCGAGGCGCCACAGGGTGTCGAGCAGCAGGCCCTGGCGGACCGGGTCGGTGGCGAACTGGACCAGCCAGAGGGCGATCAGGGGGATGCTGGCGATTGAGCGCGAGGCGGCGACGATGTCGTCGGACAGGGTGGCGAGGCGTTCGGAGATGCCGACGATGACCTGGGCGCCGAGGCTGTCCGGGGCCAGCGGGGGGACGGATTCGGGGGTGGCTGGGGGTGCTGGGGCGGGTGCTGGTGTGCCGGGGGCGGTGGAGGGGCCGGAATCGGCGGCGCTGACTTCCTCCACCGCGGCGGCGCGGCCGGTGGGGGCCGGGATTGTTGGGGCGGGGATTGTTGGGGCGGCGCGGGTCAGTGCGTCGAGCACGGCGATGAAGGCGGCGCGGCGTTCGGGGTCGCGCAGGACGTCGAGCGCCTGTTGCGCCTGTTGCGGGGTGAGCGCGGGGGCGGCGGCCGATTGCGCAATTGCGGCTACTGGGGGGACCAGGAGCATGGGGGCGAGCAGGAGCGGGCTGGCGAGAGCGGACCATTTCATGGCGATAGCCCCATCATGCCTCGGCGGGCGGTGTCAATGACTATACCGCGGCGGCGGTGTTGTGGCGGCAGCCGTGCGGTTTCAGGTTGCCTGGCTGGTGGGCGTGTGCCTAGCTTGGAGGCATGAAGACCGTCCTTATTGTGCTGGTTGCGCTGGCCATGCTGGCCACTATCGGGGTTTTGTTCGCGGGATTGCTCGGTATGGCGCGCAATACCGGCGGGACCAAGGCAAACCGGTTCATGCGATACCGGATCGGCTTCCAGTTCCTGGCGCTGGTGCTGTTCGGGCTGTTGATGCTGCTCACCCGGGCCTAGGCGCCGATTCCGGCATCCTTGATCTGTCACGACGGCGTTTGACAGCGCCGGGAGGCCGCTCCTATATCCCGCGCGTCAATTTCGCAGGTGCGAATGCGCGGTCGGAGGCTTGTCGGCCGGTCGGCGCGGACGGACCGCACATCCAGGAAACGGCACGTCAGCGCATGAAAATCCTCGTCCCCGTCAAGCGGGTGGTCGACTACAACGTCAAGGTGCGGGTCAAGTCCGACAATACCGGGGTGGAAACCGCCGGGGTGAAGATGTCGATGAATCCGTTCGACGAAATCGCCATCGAGGAGGCCGTCCGGCTGAAGGAAAAGGGCGTCGCCACCGAGATCATCGCAGTGTCGATGGGGGTCGCGGCCTGCCAGGAGACGATTCGCACGGCGCTGGCGATGGGGGCCGATCGCGGCATCCTGGTCGAGAGCGACGTCGATTTGCAGCCGCTAGCGGTGGCCAAGATGCTGAAGGCGATTGTCGACAAGGAAGGCCCGACGCTGGTCATCCTGGGCAAGCAGGCGATCGATGATGACATGAGCGCCACGGGGCAGATGCTCGCCGCCCTCCTCGGCTGGCCGCAAGGCACCTTCGCCAGCAAGGTCACCATCGAAGGCGACAGTATGACGGTGATCCGCGAGGTGGATGGCGGGCTTGAGACGGTCGTGGTCACCCTGCCAGCGATCATCACCACCGACCTGCGCCTGAACGAGCCGCGCTATGCCTCGCTGCCGAACATCATGAAGGCGCGCAAGAAGACCATCGACATGATCAAGCCGGCTGATCTCGGCGTGGATCCCACCCCGCGCCTGACCGTGATCAAGGTGGAGGAGCCGCCGAAGCGCCAGGCCGGCAAGAAAGTGGCCTCGGTGGCCGAGCTGGTGGACAAGCTGCGCAACGAAGCCAAGGTGATCTGACCATGACCGCTCTTGTCCTGATCGACCATGAGGGCGGCCTGCTGAAGCAGCCGTCGCGTTCGGCCGTGGCCGCCGCCACCAAGCTGGGTGAGGTGCATGTGCTGGTGGCGGGCTCTGGCGTGCAGGCCGCGGCGGATGCCGCCGCCAAGCTGCCGGGTGTGTCAAAAGTGATCCTGGCCGACGCAACGGCGTATGCGAACGCGCTGGCCGAACCGTTGGCGGCGTTGATGGTGGCGCTGGCGCCTGGCTATTCGCACCTGATGGCGGCGACGACGGCCAACGGCAAGAACGTGATGCCGCGGGTGGCCGCCGTGCTCGACAGCCAGCCGATCAGCGATATCGCCGAAGTGATCGATGCCGACACCTTCGTGCGGCCGATCTATGCCGGCAACGCGATGGCGACGGTGAAGAGCAGCGACGCCAAGAAGGTGATCACGGTGCGCGCTGCCAGTTTCGACCCGGTGCCGAGCGAGGGTGGTAGTGCGGTGATCGAGGCGGCGCCGGCCGTTGATACGCCGACCAGCTCGCGCTGGGTTTCGGCCGAGCTGTCCAAGAGCGAGCGGCCGGAGCTGACCGCCGCCCGGGTGGTGGTGTCTGGCGGGCGTGGCATGCAGAACGGCGATAACTTCAAGCTGTTGGACCCGATCGCCGACAAGCTGGGGGCCGCCGTGGGCGCCTCGCGCGCCGCTGTTGATGCCGGGTTCGTGCCGAATGACTACCAGGTCGGCCAGACCGGCAAGATCGTGGCGCCGGAGCTGTATGTGGCGGTCGGGATTTCGGGCGCGATCCAGCATCTGGCCGGCATGAAGGACAGCAAGGTCATCGTGGCGATCAACAAGGACGAGGAGGCGCCAATCTTCCAGGTGGCCGATTACGGCCTGGTCGTTGATCTGTTCGTGGCGTTGCCCGAGCTGGCGGCGGAGCTGGAGCGCGGCTGATGAACATCCAGGCGCCGGCCGCGGCCGCTGATTCGACGGCGGCGAGTTCGGTGCCTGCGATCGATCGGATCGGGGTGATCGGGGCGGGGCAGATGGGCAGCGGGATTGCCCATGTCTGCGCCCTGGCCGGGATCCCGGTGGTGCTGCTGGATGTGCAGGCGCCGGCGCTGGAGAAGGCGCTGGGGCTGATCGGGCGCAACCTGGATCGCCAGGTCAACCGCACCCTGATCAGCGAGATCGACAAGCTGGAGACGCTGGCGCGGATCACCACCAGCAGCGACTATGCCGCGTTCGGCGAGTGCGACATGGTGATCGAGGCGGCGACCGAGAAAGAAGACGTCAAGCGGGCGATCTTCAAGACGCTGGTGCCGCATCTGAAGGCCTCGGCGATGATTGCCACCAACACCTCGTCGATCTCGATCACCGGGCTGGGTGCCAGCACCGACCGGCCTGAGCGTTTCATCGGCATGCATTTCATGAACCCGGTGCCGGTGATGAAGCTGGTCGAAGTGATCCGCGGCATTGCCACCGAGGAGCCGACCTTCCAGGCGATCCAGGCCCTGGCGCGCAAGCTGGGCAAGACTACCTCGGTGTCCGAGGATTTTCCCGCCTTCATCGTCAACCGCATCCTGGTGCCGATGATCAACGAGGCGGTCTATGCGCTGTACGAAGGCGTCGGCTCGGTGGTGGCGATCGACACGGCGATGAAGCTGGGGGCCAACCACCCGATGGGGCCGCTGGAACTGGCGGATTTCATCGGGCTCGATACCTGCCTGTCGATCATGCAGGTGCTGTATGAAGGGCTGGGCGACAGCAAGTACCGGCCCTGCCCGTTGCTGGTAAAGTACGTCGAAGCCGGCTGGCTCGGCCGCAAATCCGGGCGTGGCTTCTACGACTACAGCCAGACGCCGCCGCGCCCGACGCGGTGAGCGCGGCGGGAAGAAAGAATCTTCTTTTTCTGAAGAAAAAGAAGCAAAAAGACTTCATCCGATTCTGGCCGGGTGTTGACGATTGGCACCCGGGCCAGTGGATAAAAGTTTTTTGGTTCTTTTTTTCAAAAAAGAACATGCTTCCTTCATGACCCGCCCCGCCCTCATCGGCATCGGCAGCCACGTGATCGCCGCCCTGGTCGAGCAGCTCGGCGCCGTGCCGGGGCTGGCGGATGCGGTCGAGTTGCATCTCTCGCCGGACATGCCAGGGGGCAGGCCGCGCGCCGCCGCCGAGGTGCTGGGCCGCGCCGTGGTCGTGCTGGCGGAGCGTGGTGCGATGGACCCGGCAGAGCGGGCGGCGCTGGCGCCAGGCTGTGCCGTCATCACCCTGCCGCGAATCGAATTCACCAGCCTTTGGCCGCAGAGTTTCGATCTTGCCGCGGGGCACACCGCCGAGGCGCGGGCGATGTTCGAGCGCGAGGCCGACTGCGACATCCGCGTCGCTGCCTTCGTGCTGTCGCGGTTTCGCACCGAACGGCTGTTCCACAGCACACGTTATCCGTCGGGGCCGCTGCTGGAACAGGTGATGGCACAGCTGCTGGGTCATCCGGCGATCCAGGCATTGGCCACCGCGCCGTACGATACGCTGCTGAGCGCCGTCGCACCGGGGCTGGCGGCGGTATTCGACGATGCTCTTGTGCCGGTACTGCCGGCAGTGGCGGCGCATTTCGGCCTGCACTGGTGGTCGTCCGAACCGCCGGGCCAGCAGGGCGACGCGGCCGAGCCCTGCTTCGCCCTGCACCAAGCGGCGGAAATCATCCGGGTGGCGCCGTTTTTCGCCACCGCCATCGATCCCGCCATCGCCCGCCACGGCGCGGCCCTGTTGAGTGCTGCGAGCGCCCGCTATACCGCGCCCGCCGTCCTGCTGACGGCGTTGGCCGATGCCGTCGTGCTCGGCCATGGCGGCGACATCGGCGACAACGCGGCGGGTGGCGCCACGCGGAGGATCGACGCGCCGGCGTTTTTGGGCTTCGGGCCGGGTTGGGTCGATGATCCGCACGGCATGACCGGGCTGTTGCCGCGGCTGGTGGCCTTCGCCCGGTTGCGGCGGGGTGATGCCGCATTGGTGCTGCTGTTGCCGGACGCGCTGGCCCAGGCCGGCTGGATGCGCGAGATGCTCGCCTTGCTGGGCATCGGCGAAGCTGCGGTGGTCTGGCTGGCCAATGCCCCGGTGGCTTGTGCGCGGCTGGTGATGACCAGTCGGTTCGACCGCGATCACGTCAGCCCGTTCGTCCATCACGCCGCGCAGGCACTGGCTTCCATGGTGCCGCTTGGCCCGGCCGGGCCGAAGCTGCTGTACCAGCGATCTGCGGCTGGGGGCATCGCCAACGAGGAAGCGGTCGCCGCATGCCTGGCCGCAAGCGGCTTCACGCTGGTCGATGCCGACCGGACCAGCCTGGCCGAACGCATCGCCCTGTTGCGCCATGCCAGCGGCATCGTCGGCGCCCAAGGCCCCGCGCTGGCGGAACTGGCCTTCTGCTCGCGCGGTGCCGCGGTGCTGGAACTGGTCGGTCCCACCAACCCGCGGATGCTCTACTGGTCGCTCGCCTCCTGCGCCGGGCTGCGCTACGGCTATGTCGTCGGCGAACGGGCCGGGAACGGCGAGTACATGGTGCCGATCCCGATGCTGGCCCACGCTGCAGGCTTGATGGTCCAGGGGTCATAATGAGACCTGTGCGCGAGTGGCTTGATCCGACGCGCGCTGTTGGGATTCCATTGTGGCTCGGGCAATTGTGGAGTGACCGATGGCACGGCGTCGGATTGGCCAGGAGCGTCTTGGGCTTGATGGCGCGTCCGCCCGAGGGCGATCGTCGCT
>CAMBRC010000117.1 GCA_945869965.1 Asaia bogorensis | reverse complement strand
TCAGCGAGGTTTATCGAAGGCTTGTCGCGAACGGCAAAAAACCGCTCGTTGCCGTCACCGCGCTGATGCGAAAAATCGTCGTCATCGCCAATGCGAAGCTACGCGACGCACGTAGTGGAACGGCGGGCGTTCAAGTGAGTTGATGACGGAAAGGGGTGTTGGAGCCGATGAATGAAAGTTTTTGCTTCTTTTTTCAAAAAGAAGCGCTTTCTTCTATGTCTGGCGGGGTGTGGACGGTGATTGGCGGGAGCGGGCCGGTGAAGAGGGTGATTTCGACCAGGCAGGATTGGGCGATGGGGCCTTGGCCGAGTTTGGAGGTGCCGGCGTCGCGGGTGAGGACGTTGGGGTTGCCGTGGATGCAGAGGTCGCCTTGGGGGTCGAACCAGGCTCCGGTGGGCAGGACGGCGACGCCGCGCAGGAGGCCGTCGGTCAGGATGGCGCCGGCGAGGCAGGCGCCGCGGGCGTTGAAGACGCGGACGATATCGCCCGATTTGATGCCGCGGTCGGCGGCGTCCTGGGTGTGGATGGCGATGGCTTCGCGGCCGTGGATTTTGGAGGCCAGGGAGAGCGGGGCCATGTCCATCTGGCTGTGCAGGCGGGTGCTGGGTTGGACGGTGAGGAGGTGGAGTTGGCCGGGTTTGGCGGTGCCGAGGTACTCCTGGGGGGCGCGCCAGACGGGGTGGCCGGGGCAGTCGTCGTAGGCGAAGCCGGCGATGCGGTCCGAGAAGATTTCGATCCGGCCGGATGGGGTGTTGAGCGGGGTGGCTTCGGGGGTGGCGCGGAAGGTGCTGAAGGCGACGGTGGGTTTGGCGGGGGCGGGGATTTCGAGGATGCCTTGGGCCCAGAAGGTGTCGAAGTCGGGGATGTCGACGTGCATTTTGGCGTAGGCGTCGCGGGCGCGGCCGTACATGGCGCGGAGCCAGGCGTCTTCGTTGCGTTGCTGGGTGTAGCGCGGGCGGACGCCTAGGGCTTCGGCGATGTCGGACATGTAGTCGAATTCGTTGCGGGCCTGGGCTTGGGGCGGGACGAGCTGTTTCATGGCGAGCATGTGGCGGTCGAGCGAGCCGGAGCCGATGTCGTTGCGTTCCATGGTGGTGGTGGCGGGCAGGACGATGTCGGCGAGGCGGGCGGCGGGGGTCCACCAGGGTTCGCTGACGATGATGGTTTCGGGTTTGGCCCAGGCGCGCAGGAGGCGGTTGAGGTCCTGGTGGTGGTGGAAGGGGTTGCCGCCGGCCCACCAGATGAGGCGGGTGTCGGGGTAGGTGATGCGGCGGCCGTTCCAGTCCACGACGTCGCCGGGGCGTTCGAGCATGTCGGTGATGCGGGCGACGGGGATGTACGAGTGGGCGGGGTTGGGCAGGGCGGGGAGGTTGACGGAGGGGAGCATGACGCGGGGGCCGCCCATGCCGTTTTCGCTGCCGAGGCCGAAGGTGAAACCTTGGCCGGGGAGGCCGATTTTGCCGAGCATGGCGGCCAGGGCGGTGAGCATCCAGTACGGTTGTTCGCCGGCCTCCGCGCGCTGGAGCGACCAGGCGGCGGTGAGCATGTTGGGGGTGGTGGCCAGCGCGCGGGCCAGGGCGGCGATGTCCTGGGCGGGGAGGCCGGTTTCGGCGGCGGCCCATTCGGGGGTTTTGGCGATGTTGTCGATTTCGCCCGTGATGTAGGCGCGGAGCTGGTCGTAGCCGGTGGTGCAGCGGGTTAGGAATTCCTGGTCGGTGCGGCCCTCGGTGATCAGGACGTGGGCGAGGGCGAGCATGAGGGCGGTGTCGGTGCCTGGCCTGATGGGCCACCACTCGGTTGGGATGTCGGGGGGCATGTCGGCGCGGATTGGGGAGAGGTTGATCAGGCGCAGGCCGGCGGCGGCGGCACGGCGGAGCCAGACCCCCATTTCGTGGCGGGCGCCGCCGCCGGCGTTGACCTGGCCGTTCCTGAGGGTGATGCCGCCGAAGCAGACGAGGATTTTCGCGTTGGCGATGATGTCGGGCCAGGCGATGACCGGGCGGTCGACGATCTCCATGCTGCCGACGATGTGGGGCATCAGGGTCATGCCGGCGGCGTAAGAATAATTGGTGACCTGGCCGGTGAAGCCGCCGGCGGAGGCGAGCAGGCGGTGGAGCTGGCTGGGGGCGTGGTGGAAGCGGCCGGCCGAGGCCCAGCCGTAGGAGCCGCCGAAGATGCTGCTGGGGCCGTGGGAGTCGCGGATTCGGGCGATCTCCTCGGCGACGAGGCTGGTGGCGGTGTCCCAGGAGACGGGGATGAAGGGGTCGGTGCCGCGGGGGGTGTTGCCCTGGCGGTCGCCGCGGAGCCAGGCGCGGCGGACGTGGGGGCGGTCGATGCGCAGGGGGGAGTGCAGGGCGTCGGGCATGCCCTGGAGGATGGGGGGCGGGGCGGGGTCGCTGGGTGGGGGGATGATGGATTTCAGGCGGCCGTGCTCGACGACGCCGGTGAAGGCGCCCCAGTGGGCGGCGTGGTGGAGGGGCTCGATCATGGGGGGGTTTTGCGCGAGGCGGGCCGGAAAAGGCAAGGGAGAGTCTTCTTTTTGTGAACAAAAAGAAGCAAAAAAACTTTATTCGATGGCGTGGGGCGAAATGATCGGGCGTGGGGTGGGTAGTGTGGGTCTTTCGCGCCGCTCGGGATGACGATGGGTATAGTGAATGAAGTTTTTTTGCTTCTTTTTGTTCACAAAAAGAAGATTCTTGCCTTCCTGCCGCTTGCCTTGCCCGCGCTTTGCCGAGGGGCGTAGAGTGGCGCATCCTGTAGGAGATACGCCGATGAATCCTCCGCCGCGCGCCAATTCCGCTGCTGCCCGCGATATCGCCAATGTGCTGCATCCGAATACTGATTTGAAGATGCACCTGGAGACCGGGCCGATCGTCATCACGCATGGCGAGGGGGTGCGGGTGTTTGACGATACTGGCAAGGGCTACATCGAGGCGGTGGCGGGGCTTTGGTGTGCCTCGCTGGGGTTTTCCAATGAGCGGCTGGTGGAGGCGGCGGCGGCGCAGATGCGCAAGTTGCCGTATTATCATGGGTTCACGTCGAAATCGCATGGGCCGATGATTGATCTGGCGGAGATGCTGATTGAGCGGGCGCCGGTGAAGATGAGCAAGGTGTTCTTCGCCAATTCGGGGTCCGAGGCGAATGATACCGCGATCAAGATGGTTTGGTATTTCAATAACGCTGTTGGGCGACCGGAGAAGAAGAAGATCATTGGGCGGATCAAGGGGTATCACGGGATTACCGTGGCTTCGGCGTCCTTGACTGGGTTGGCGACGAATCATCGCAGCTTTGATGTGCCGCTGGATCGGTTCCTGCACACGATGACACCGCATTACTATCATGGCGGGGTGGATGGGGAGAGCGAGGAAGAGTTTGCGACGCGGTGTGCGGATGAGTTGGAGAAGCTGATCCTGAAGGAGGGGCCGGATACGGTGGCGGCGATGTGGGCCGAGCCGGTGATGGGGGCGGGCGGGGTGATTGTGCCGCCGGTCGGGTATTTCGAGAAGATCAGCGCGGTGCTGAAGAAGTATGACGTGCTGCTGGTGGCGGATGAGGTGATTACCGGGTTCTGGCGGACGGGGAATTACTGGGGGTCCGGGACGCTCAACGTTAAGCCGGATATTTTGACTTGTGCGAAGGCGTTGTCGTCTTCGTATCTGCCGATTTCGGCGGTGATGATCAATGACCGGATTTTCCGGGCGATGGCGGAGGAGAGCCATTCGATCGGGACGTTCGGGCATGGGTATACGTATTCCGGGCATCCGGTGCCGGCGGCGGTCGCGGTTGAGACGCTGAAGATCTACGATGAGATGAAGATTGGCGAGAATGTGCGCGCGGTTGGCAAGGTGATGCAGGACGGGCTGCGCCGCCGGTTCGAGGGGCATGAGCTGGTGGGCGAGGTGCGCGGCATGGGGTTGATCGCGGCGGTGGAGCTGGTGGCGGACCGGGCGACGCATCGGAACTTCGATGCCGGGCTGAAGATCGGGGCGCGGGCGGCGAAGCTGTGCGAGGCCAATGGGGTGATCAGCCGTGGGTTGCCGGGGGATGCGTTGGCGTTCAGCCCGCCGTTGATCATTGGGGAGGCGGATGTGCACGACATGATCGAGCGGGTTGGCCGGGCGGTGGATGAACTGGCGGTGCAGTTGCGGCGCGAGCAGATTGCTGTGGTGGGCTGATCATGCTGGCACGGCGCGGGGTGTTGCTGGCGGCCGGTTTGGTGGCTGCTGGCGGTGCGCGCGCCGTGGGGCTGCGGCGGCCGGTGTTCGATGCGCATGTGCATTATAGTCATGATGCGGTGATTGCGGTGCCGCCGGAGCAGGCGGTGGCGATCCTGCGCGGGGCTGGGTTGTACCGGGCGATGGAGTCCAGCTCGGATGATGAGGGAACGCAGAAGCTGTATGCGTTGGCGCCGGATTTGGTGATTCCGTCGTTGCGGCCGTATCGGCGGCGGGCGGATCTGTCTGGGTGGACGAGCGAGCCGGCGATCATCGATTATGTGGAGCGGCGGCTGGATGGGTTTCGCTATCGCGCGATCGGCGAATTCCATGTGTTTGGCGATGAGGTGAAGCGGCCGGTGGTGCGCCGGGTGGTGGCGATGGCGGCCCGGCATGGGTTGTGGCTGCACGCGCATTCCGATGCGGCGGCGATTGACTTGCTGTTTGCGGAGGATCCTGGGGCGCGGGTGTTGTGGGCGCATTCGGGGTTTGAACAGCCGGAGGGGCTGGTGCCGATGTTGAAGCGGCATGCGCGGCTGTATTGCGACCTGGCGTTTCGGGGGGATCATGCGCCGGGGGGTGTTCTGTTGCCGGCGTGGCGGGCGTTGTTCGAGGCGTTTCCGGATCGGTTCCTGGTGGGAACGGATACGTTTGTGCCGGAGCGGTGGCATGCCATTGGCAGCCATGCGGATTCGGTGCGTGGATGGGTGTCGGGGTTGGCGGAGCCGTTGGCCGAGGCGATTGCCTGGCGGAATGGGGACGCGTTGTTTTCGTTGCTGCCGCGCTGATGCGGTTGGTGGTGGGCGTGCTGGCGGCGCTGTTGCCGGGTGTCGCGGCGGCGTGTGGGGAGGGGTATCCGCTGCGGGCCGGGGAGGGGGCGGTTTCGGTGGGGTTGCGGGCGGATCCCTGGCCGATCCGGGTCAGCGAGCCGTTTGGGTTTGATATCGTGTTGTGCGGGGCGGGGGAGTTGGCGCGGATTGATGCGACGATGCCGGCGCATCGGCATGGGATGAACTATCGGCCCAGCCTGGTGGCGCTTGGTGATGGGCGATGGCGCGCGGAGGGGTTGATGTTCCATATGGCGGGGGAGTGGGAGATCCGGCTTGACCTGCCGGACCGGGCGCCGTTGCGGGTGCGCCTGATGGTCCGATGAGGCGGTTGCTGGCGCTGTTGCTGCTGGTGACGGTGGGGGCGGCGCCTGGGTTGGACGAGGCGACGCGGCAGGCGGTTCTGGCGCACGGGCCGTGGCCGCCGGCGGTGCGGGTTGATCCGTCCAATCGGGTTTCCGGCGATGTGGCGGCGATTGCGTATGGGCAGGTGCTATTTTTCGAGGCGGGGCTGTCGCCGGACCGGCGGTTTGCCTGTGCGTCCTGCCATGAGCCGGCACGCGGGTTTGCCGATGGGAGGGTGCTTGGCGAGGGGCGGGTTGGGTTGCCGCGCAATACGCTGGGGCTGGCCAATGTTGGGCATTGGCGGTGGTTCGGCTGGGATGGCGGGTCGGATACGCTGTGGGGGCAGAGTCTGCGGCCGCTGTTCGATGGCGCGGAGATGGGGACTGATGCGGCGCATGTCGCTGGGGTGGTGCGGGGGCGAGCGGATCTTGCGTGTCGGCATCGCGCGGTTTTTGGCGCGGTGGGGGCGGATGACCTGGCGGTGAGCGTTGAGGTGGCCAAGGCGCTGGCGGCGTTTCAGGAGACGCTGGTCACACCGCGGACGGTGTTCGATGCGTTTCGCCATGCGGTGGCTGGGGGCGATGTGGCGGGGCAGGCGGCGTATCCCGCCGCGGCGCGGCGGGGCTTGGCGCTGTTCCTGGGGGAGGGGCAGTGCGCGGCTTGTCATGCAGGGCCGTTGTTCAGCAATCGGGAGTTCCACGATGCCGGGGTGCCGTATTTTACGCGCGATGGCGGGGTGGATCGCGGGCGGTATGGGGGCATCGAGCGCTTGACGAGTGGGGCGTTCGGGTTGCTGGGGGCGTTCAACGATGCGCCGTGGGCCAGCGACCTTCGGGCGAGCCGGCATGTGGTGCAGTTGCCGCGGAACTTTGGTGAGTTTCGAGTGCCGTCGCTGCGAGGGCTGTCGGGCACTGCACCGTTCATGCACAACGGTAGTCGGGCTGATCTGGCGGCGGTGGTGCGGCATTACTCCGAGTTGGACGAGGAGCGGCTGCATGCTGATGGCGAGCGGTTGTTGCGGCCGCTGCGGCTGGACGCGCAGGCGCGGGCCGATCTGGTCGCGTTCCTGGAGACTTTGACCGCGGCGGTGCCGCTGCCGGTGCCGCCGCCTGTCTGTCGGGATTGAGGTTTAGTCGAGGAGGGCTTGGGCGCAGGCATCCAGGATGGCGTCGGTGTCCAGGCGGTGTTTGCGGTAGAGGTCTGGAATATCGGCGCTTTCGCCGAAGTGTTCGGGGCCGAGGGCGACCACGCGTTGGCCGCGGACGGCGCCGAGCCAGGCGTGGGCGGCAGGGTGGCCGTCCAGGATGGTGACGAGGGCGGCGTTTCGGGCGAGGGGGGCGAGGATGGTTTCGATGTGGGAGCGGGCGGTTCGGTCGCCTTCGCGGCGGGCGCGGGTGGCGGCGGTCCAGCCGGCGTGGAGGCGGTCGGGGCTGGTGATGGCGAGGAGGCCGGCGCCGGGGGTTTCGGCCAGGAGTTCGGCGAAGGCGGCTTCGGCTTCCGGCGCGACGGGGCCTTGGTAGGCCAGGGCGATGCGGGCGCCGGGGGCGGGGGGGGTGACCCAGTGGGCGCCGGCGATGACGTGGGCGGGGTCCAGGGTGCGGGGTTTCTGTTCCAGGGCGCGGGTTGAGAGGCGGAGCCAGACGGCGGAACCGTCGGGCTTTTGCATATGGGCAAAGGCGTGGCGCAGGAGGATGGCGAGTTCGTCGACATAGGTGGGTTCGAAGCTGGCCAGGCGGTCCTGGGCCATGCCGATCAGTGGGGTGTTGATGGATTGGTGCTGGCCGCCTTCGGGGGCGAGGGAGAGGCCGGAGGGGGTGGAGACGAGGAGGAAGCGGGCGTCCTGGTAGCAGGCGTAGATCAGGGCATCGAGGCCGCGGTTGACGAAGGGGTCGTAGACGGTGCCGATCGGCAGCAGGCGGGCGCCGTTGAGCTGGGTGGACAGGCCGGCGGCGGCGAGGAGGAGGAAGAGGTTCTGTTCGGCGATGCCGAGCTCGATGTGCTGGCCGGAGGGGGTCATGCCCCAGCGCTGGGCGGAGGCGACCTTGGCGTCGCGGAAGACGTCGTTGCGGGTGTGGCGGTCGAAGACGCCGCGGCGGTTGACCCAGGGGCCGAGGTTGGTCGAGACGGTGACGTCGGGCGAGGTGGTGACGATGCGCTCGGCGAGGGCTTTTAGTTCGCCGGTGCCGCGGCCGATTTCGGCCAGGATGTCGCCGAAGCCGGATTGGGTGCTGGCTTTGCGGCCGGCGACCTTTGGCATCGGCAGTTCGGCGGGGATGTGGATGGTGGGGGCGGAGAGGCTGCGGCCTTCTTGGGTGATGGGGGTGGCGAAGGGGACGGCGGCGATGAAGGCGGCGAGTTCTTCGGGGGTGGCGTCGAGACCTTCGTATTTGTCCCATTCGTGGCCGTCGCGGATATGGTTGGAGGTGCGGAAACCCTCCATCTGGTCCTTCGTCATCAGGCCGGAGTGGTTGTCCTTGTGGCCGGCGAAGGGCAGGCCCATGCCCTTGATGGTGTAGGCGATGAAGCAGGTGGGTTGGTCGCCTTCGGCGTCGGCGGCGCGCAGGGCTTCGATGAGGGTTTCGATGTCGTGGCCGCCGAGATTGGTCATGAGGTCGGCGAGTTCGGCGTCGGTCATCGGGTCGATGATGGCGCGCACGCCTTCGTCGCGGCTGAGGTCGGCCAGGAGGGCCTGGCGCCAGGCGGCACCGCCCTGGAAGGTCAGCGCGGAGTAGAGCGAGTTCGGGCAGTCGTCGATGAAGCGGCGTATGCCCTCGCCGCCCTCGCGCGCGAAGGCGGCTTCGAGTTTGCGGCCGTATTTGAGGGTGACGACGTTCCAGCCCATGTCGCGGAACAGGCCCTCGATGCGGCCGAACAGGCGGTCGGGGACGACGGAGTCCAGGCTCTGGCGGTTGTAGTCGATGATCCACCAGACGTTGCGGACGTCATGTTTCCAGCCTTCGAGCAGGGCTTCGTAGATATTGCCCTCGTCCAGCTCGGCGTCGCCGGCGATGGCGATGTGGCGGCCGGGGAGGATGTCGGCGCGGCCGAGGCCGTGCAGGCGGACATAGTCCTGCATCAGGGCGGAGAAGCTGGTCAGGGCCACGCCGAGGCCGACGGAGCCGGTGGAGAAATCGACTTCGGGGCCATCCTTGGTGCGGCTGGGGTAGGACTGGATGCCGCCGAGCTGGCGCAGGGTTGGGAGTTTTTCGCGGGTCTGGCGGCCGAACAGGTAGTTGATGGCGTGGAATACCGGGGCTGCGTGCGGTTTTATCGCAACGCGGTCCTGGGGGCGGAGGACGGAGAAGTAGAGCGCGGTGAGGATCGAGATGCAGGAGGCGCAGGAGGCCTGGTGACCGCCGACCTTGAGGCCATCGCGGTTGGGGCGGATGTGGTTGGCGTTGTGGATCATCCAGGCGGAAAGCCACAGGAGCTTGCGCTCGACCTGGTGGAGGAGGGCGACGTCGCGCGGATCAGGGTTGCCGGAGGGGGAAGGGGTGAGCTTCAGCGGCATTTCGTTCATGGCGGTTCCCCTCAAGGCTTAAGTGGCCGGCGGATCGCCTGGGCGGCGTTGCGCTTGCCTTCGCCGGCGTAGTCTTCGTGGTACTGCTCGATCCGGGTGGGATCGTAGAGGTAGTTGACCATCAGCGCCGCAGATTCCTTCAGGCCTTTTTCGGAGGTGTCGGCGAGCCAGCAGATGCGCTCGATGCGGGCACCGTTGGAGAGGTGGAAATGCGCCACCGGATCAGCGGCACGCTTGCCGCGGCCTTCGTGCAACAGGTAGTGGGCGCAGAGGCGGGTGAGGATGGGTTCGGCGGCCTGCGCGGTGGCGTCACGGGTCCAGCCGCGCTTGGCCAGCAGGGGGGTCAATACATCGGCCTCGCCCGGGCGCAGGGCCGGGGAGTCGGGGGTCTTGAGCGCGCTGTCGAGCCAGCGGCGGAAGCCGGGCAGGGGGGAGAGGGTGGCAAAGGTTTTCAGGGTGCGGAACTCGGCGGAGAGTTCCTCGACCACGCGCTTGATCAGGAAATTGCCGAAGCTGATGCCGGCCAGGCCGCGCTGGCAGTTGGAGATCGAGTAGAAGATGGCGGTGTCGGCATCCCTCGTGTCCAGGACGGGGGCTTTCTGGTCCAGCAGGGCTTGGACCGAGCCGGCGAGGCCCTGGACCAGGGCGATCTCGACGAAGATGAGGGGCTCATCGGGCATGCGCGGATGGAAGAAGGCGTAGCAGCGGCGGTCGGAATCCAGGCGGTTCTTGAGGTCGCGCCAACCGCGGATTTCGTGCACCGCCTCGTAGCCGACGAGTTTTTCCAAGAGGGCGGCGGGCGCGTTCCAGTCGATGCGGCGCAGGTCCAGAAAGCCGATGTCGAACCAGGCGGCGAGCAGGGTGCGCAGGTCGGCTTCCAGGCCCCCCAAGGCAGAGCTGGCCAGCGTGGCGTCGGCGTCGCGCAGGGCGAGGAGTTCGGCACGCAGGTCGACGAGGAACTTCACGCCGTCGGGGATGGTGGTGAATTGGGTCAGCAGGCGCAGGCGCGGCGGTTCCAGGGCGCGGCGCAGGGCGGCGGTGGCGGCGGGGCTGGGGGCTTCGGCGAGACGGGCGGTGGCTTGGGCGATGGCGGCGGGGTCGGCGTCGAAGCTGGCGAGGTGGCGCAGGAAGTCCAAGCGGCCGGCTTCGTCGGCGGCGAGATAGGCTTCGCCGAGTTTGGCGGCGCGGTTGCGGGCGCTGACTTCGCCGCCGCGGGCAGCGAGGCAGGCGTGCATCTGGGCGGGGATGCTTTCGTCGGCGGCAGGGGCGACGCCGGCGGCCATGTCGCGCCAGGCATCGGTGATGCGGCGGATGGCGCGGTCGAGCAGGCCGCCGGCGGGAAGTGTGGGCGTGGCGGGGGCGGCCATGGCGGCTCCTGTGGGCGGGCAGGGACGATAGCGTTGCGGCGGGGGATCGCCAATGACGCTTGCCGTGGGATGGCGGTCGGTGCTCCATGACGCAGCGGATGAGGAGATGGGCGGCATGGAGAAGGTGATCGAGTACTATTATTCGACGCGGTCGATCTACGCCTATTTCGGGGCGGCGCGGATCGTGGCGCTGGCGCGGCAGTCCGGGCGAAGGCTGGTGCATATTCCGGTGGATCTGTCGCGGGTGGTGCCGGCGGCGGGCAGCCAGCCCTTCGCCGAGCGGTCGGCGACGGTGCGGCGCTACCAGTTCGGGCGCGAGATCGAGCGGTGGAGTGAGTATCTCGGCATTACGGCGCTGGTGGACCCGACGCATCACTATGGCGACCGGACGCTGCCGTCGGGCTTTGTGATCGCGGCGCAGGCGCAGGGGGTGGATGTGGATACGCTGCATCATGCGCTGCTGCAGGCGCTGTGGCGCGACGACCGCGATGTCGGCGATCCCGCCGTGCTGGGGGCAATCGCGCGCGAGTGCGGGATCGATCCGGCGCGATTGCTGGCCGATGCGCTGTCGCCGGCGACGCAGGCGGCGTTCGTGGCCGGGACGGAGGCGGCGATCGCGGCGGGGGTGCTGGGGTCGCCGAGCTATGTGGTGGATGGCGAGATGTTCTATGGCCAGGACCGGTTGATGATGGTGGAGCGGGCGCTGGAGCGGCCGTTCGCGCCGAGCGCGCTGCCGGCGTAAGGGGCCGGCGTGAGGGGGCCGGGTAAGGGAGCGCGGTGAGGCACCCCGGCACGAACGAGGGGGGCGCGGTTGCGCGGGTGATGGCGGCGTGGCGGCTGGAGGCGGATGGGGCGGCCTTCGCCACGCGTTGGAGCACGCTGGTGCCGGTGCGCAGGGATGGCGCGGCGCTGATGCTGAAGCTGGCGCATTCGCTGGAGGAGGCGCGCGGCGGGCGGCTGATGCAGGCCTGGGGCGGCGCGGGGGCGGCCTTTGTGTCGGCGCGGCGAGGGCCGGCGCTGTTGATGGAGCGGGCGCCGGGCGGGACGCTGGCGGGACTGGATGATGACGCGGCGACGCGGGCGATCGTGGCGGTGGCGGGGCGGCTGCGGGCAGCGACGCCGCCGCTGCCTCGGCTGGTGCCGCTGCGCCGCTGGTTTCGCGCGTTGTTGCCGGCGCGTGAGGGGGTGCTGGGGGCATGCGCGGCGGTGGCGCGGGGGCTGCTGGAGGATCCGCGCGACGAGGGGGTGCTGCATGGCGACCTGCATCACGGCAATGTGCTGGATTTCGGGGCGGCGGGGTGGAAGGCGATCGATCCGAAGGGGTTGTGGGGGGAGTGCGGGTTCGAGTTCGCGGCACTGTTGCGCAACCCTGATGCCGGGCGGGCGCTTGCGGCGGGTCGGATGGAGCGGCAGGCGGCGCTGGTGGCCGCGTTGACGGGGATTCCACCGGAGCGGGTGCTGGCGTGGGTTGCCGCGGCGGCGGGGCTGTCGGCTGCGTGGACGCTCAGCGACGGGGGCGATGCAGCGGCCGATTTGGCGCTGGCGAGGCGGGCGTTGCAAGCGCGGCGACGAGGTCTTCGGCGATGAGGTTGGGGCCGGCGCGGTTTGCGGCCTGGCCGTGGAGGTAGGCGGCGGCGCAGGCGGCTTCCCAAGGGGGCATGGCCTGGGCGAGGAGGCCGGCGATGAGGCCGGCCAGCACGTCGCCGGCGCCGGCGGTGGCGAGCCAGGCGGGGGCGCAGTCGTTGATCGCCGCGCGGCCGTCGGGGGCGGCAATGATGGTGTCGGCGCCCTTGAGCAGGACGACGGCGCCGGTTTGGGCGGCGGCGGCGCGGGCGGCGGCGAGGCGGTCATTGCCTGGTGGGCCGAAGACGCGGGCGAATTCGCCGGCGTGGGGGGTCAGGACGGTGGCGCCTTGGAGCGCTTGCGGGATGCCGGCGCAGGCGGTCAGGGCGTCGGCGTCGATCACGGTTTGGCGGTTGGCGCGCAGGAGGATGGGTAGGGCGGCCTGGGCGGCGGGGATGCCGAGGCCGGGGCCGCAGACCCAGACGGTGCGCCGAGGGTCGGTCAAAAGGTTGGCGAGGGCGGCGGTGTCGACCAGCAGGCCGGGGTCGCCTGCGCGGTAGATTGCGGCGGCGGATTCGGGGGCGGCGATGGTCAGCATGCCGGCGCCGATGCGGCGCGCGGCGCTGGCGGCGAGGCGGGCGGCGCCGGTCATGCTGGCGCCGCCGAGGATGGTAACGTGGCCGCGGGTATACTTGTGGTCTGTGGCTTGCGGGGGGGATGCCGATTTCGGCCAGGACGAGGTCGCCGCAGAGGGCGCGGCCGGGCAGGAGGAGGTGGCCGGGCTTGCGGCGGTGGAAGGTGATGGTCAGTTCGGCGGGCGTGACCTGGCCGCGCGGGGTGCCGGTGGCGCCGTCGAGGCCGGAGGGCACATCGATGGCGACGATACGGCGGGCGGCGGCGAGGACGGTGGCGATGGCGGGGTCTAGGTCGCGGGTGAGGCCGGCGCCGAAGACGGCGTCGATCACCAGTTCGGCACGGGCGGCTTCGGCGGCGGTGAAGGGGACGAGGGGGGCGTGCCAGCGTGCGGCGGCGGTGGCGGCGTCGCCGCGTGGCGGGGCGAGGGCGGCGACGGCGACCGGCCATCCGGCGCGGGCGAGCAGGCGGGCGGCGACGTAGCCGTCGCCGCCATTGTTGCCGGGACCGCAGAGGACCAGCACCGGGCAGGGACGGAAGCGGGTGCGGATGGCCTGGGCCACGGCCCAGCCGGCGCGTTCCATCAGCACGTCGACCGGGGTGCCGGTTGCCACCGCGTTGGCGTCGGCCTGGGCCATCTCGGCGGGGGTCAACAGGTCTTCCACGGGGGTTCCTTGGTGGGTGACTGCGTATAAGTCTAGCCTGGGTTGGTGCGCTTTGGTGACCCCGGCGGGCGTTGGATGCGGTAGGTTGGCGGCGAATAGCCGGGCGGAGTCGGGATGTCGGTGGTAATCACGGTGGCGCAGCAGAAGGGCGGGGCGGGCAAGAGCACGCTGGCGGCCAATCTGGCGGTGGCGTTTGCCGAGGGCGCGCGGGTGGCGGTGCTGGATATCGATCCGCAGCGCAGCCTGGCGCGGTGGCATGGGTTGAGGGGCGCGCGGGCGCCGGGGGTCACGCTGTCGGAGGTTTCGGGCTGGCGGTTGCCGGCGGAGATCGAGCGGTTGCGGCGGGAGCATGATGTGCTGATCGTTGATAGTCCGCCGCAGGTGGAGACCGACGCGAAGATTGCGGTGCGGGCGGCGGACCTGGTGTTGGTGCCGTTGCAGCCGAGCCCGCCTGATCTTTGGGCGGCGGAGGGGACGCTGGCGCTGGCGCGGGCGGAGAAGCGGCGGGCAGTGTTGCTGCTCAACCGGGCGCCGGCGAGCGGGAGCCTGCGGGCGGGGGTGGAGGCGGAAATCGCGCGGCAGGCCCACACGGTGTTGGCCGCCACGCTGGGCAACCGGGTAGGGTTTGCGGGCGCCTTCGCGCGCGGGCTGGGGGTCACGGAGACGGCGCCGCGGTCGGTGGCGGCGTCGGAGTTACGAGCGGTGTTGGCGGAAATCAGAAGGATGCTGGGATGAGCGGGCTTGGGGCGATGAAGGTGTTGCATCTTTTGGGTGCGGTGGTCTGGGTGGGCGGGATGTTCTTTGCCCTGTTGGTGTTGCGGCCGAGCCTGGCGGTGCTGGAGCCGCCGCAGCGGCTGGCGCTGCATGGGCAAGTGTTCCGGCGGTTCTTCCTGATCATCTGGCACGCGATGCCGATCGTGATCCTGACCGGCTACGGGCTGGTGTTTCTAGGGTTTGGCGGGTTCAAGGGGACGCCGTGGACGGTGCATGTGATGCATCTGAGCGGGCTGGTGATGGCGGTGATATTCGGGGTGATCTTCTTCGGGCCGTGGGCGGCGTTGCGGGCCGCGCTGACGTCGGATAACCGCCCGGCGGCGGCAGCGAGCGTGGATCGCATCCGCAAGTTGATCGCGGTCAACCTGGCCCTGGGCCTGCTCACGATCGTCGTAGCCGGGATTGGGGGCTGAGGCGAAGGAAGGAAGGCCAGGGCGCTGCCCTGGACCCGCTGGGGCCTGAGGCCCCAGACCCCCATTCGTTTTAGCGCCTTTGGGGAGAGGGGGGCGTCGAGGCCTTCATGAAGGCCTCGAC
>CAMBRC010000116.1 GCA_945869965.1 Asaia bogorensis | reverse complement strand
AGGGTCCGAGACCCTGGACCTCAACCATGAGCGCCTTCGGCTTAGGGGGGCATCGAGGCCGTGATGAAGGCCTCGATGCCCCCCTAAGCCGAAGGCGCTTAAGAATGGGGGTCTGGGGCCTCAGGCCCCAGCGGGTCCAGGGCAGCGCCCTGGCCTTCCTTACCTCTCCCAACCCAGGAACCATCCCCCCATGAGGATTGCGATCTACGGCGCCGGCGCGATTGGCGGGCATTTGGCGGCCAGGTTGGTGCGTGGCGGGGCAGAGGTGAGTGTGGTTGCTCGCGGGGCGCAGCTGGCGGCGATCAGGGAGCGCGGCATTCGCGTGGTGGCGCCGGATTGGGACGGCGTGGTGCCGGTCGCGGCATCGGATGATCCGGCGGCGCTGGGCCGGCAGGATGCGGTCCTGGTCACGGTGAAGGCGCCGGCATTGGCGTCGGTGGCCGCGGGGATTGCGCCGTTGCTGGGGCCGGACACGCCGGTGGTGTTCGTGATGAACGGCGTGCCGTGGTGGTATTTCCACGCCCATGGCGGGAAGCTGGACGGAGGGCGCCTGGCGCAGGTCGATCCCGGCGGCGCGATGTGGGATGCGGCGGGCCCGGACCGTGCGGTTGGTGGCGTGGTCTATTCCGCGTGCACGGTTGTGGAGCCCGGCGTGATCGCGGTCGCGAACAAGCGCAGCAAGCTGGTGATCGGCGAGCCGGACGGGCGGATGACCGGCCGCATGGCGGCGATTGCGGCGCCGCTGCAGGCGGCCGGGATCGAGGTGGAACAAACGCCGCGCATTCGTGACGCGCTGTGGCAGAAGCTGCTGAGCAACCTCGCGGTGGGACCGGTCTGCGTGCTGGGCGCGATGGCGCCGAAGGACCTGTTCGGCGAGCCCGCGATCCAACAGGCGGTGCGCGCATGCTTCGCCGAGGGCATGGCGGTGGCGGCGGCAATGGACTGCCCGGTCAGCGTGGATGTGGATGCGCAGATCCGCCATGGCCTGGCGATGGCACACAAGCCCAGCATCCTCCAGGATCTCGAGCTTGGCCGCCCGATGGAGATCGACGGCATCTACGGCGCGGCGTTGGAGCTGGCACGTCTGGCCGGCGTGGCAACCCCGACGCTGGACCGCCTGGTGGCGCTGGTCAGGGTGCGGGCACGGGTGGCGGGGCTGTACTGACAGCCGGCGCACGCGCGCAGTTTACTTCCGGTTGGTGGCGCGGCGACGCATAGTGCCGTAGGTGGTGCTTGTGGGGGAGCGACGATGCCGATCCAGGTAGTGAACTTGGCCAAGATGATGTGCACCTTCGGCATGGCGCCGTCGACGTTGACGGTCCTGCCGGTGCGCATGGTGAACGTGGCCAACCAGCCCTCGGCGACGATCATGGACCACAAGCCGATGGTCAACATCATGCCGTTCGGCAGCTGCATGTGCCCGTCCAATCCGGTGGTGGCCGCCGCGACCGCGTCCGCGATGGGGGTTTTGACGCCGATGCCGTGCATTCCCAACACGCCGTCGCCCTGGACCCCGGGCGGCATCACGGTGAACAACACCAACGAGGTGACGTTGGACAATCCTTCGATGTTGACGTGCGTCTGGGGCGGGATCATCACGATTTCCGATCCCGGCCAGACCGCCACCTTCGTTCCCTGATCGGCACGCACAAACCATGGCCGACAAGCTGACCCAGGACGACCGGACGCTGCGCTTCGATTCCGGGGCCGGCTTGCCGAAGGACACGCTGCTCCTGCTGGCGGTGGTCGGCCAGGAGGGCCTGTCGCGGCCCTACAGCTACAAGGTCGAGTTGCTGTGCGAGGACATCGAGCGCGTCATTGATCCCGGGGTGATGATCGGCGCCAGTGCCTCGATCGGCATGCGGCTGGACAAGAAAGACCCGTTCCGCTTCCGCGCCGGCTTCATCCGCGGTTTCCAGACCGCCGGCATGCGCGGCAAGAAGCTGCGCGTCTATCGGGCGGAGATCGTGCCGTTCCTGTCGCTGCTCGCCTTCTCGACCGATTTCCGGATTTTCCAGGACATCACGGTCGTCGATCTGCTGAGCCTGGTGTTCAAGGAACACGGCCTCGGCCTGCTGGACATGTCCCGCCTCAAGGCCGCCGACTATCCCAAGATGGAATACTGCGTGCAGTGCCGCGAGACCGCCTTCGACTTCGTTTCGCGCCTGATGGAAGAGAACGGCATCTTCTATTTCTGGCGCCACGAGGAGAACGGCAGCACCCTGGTCCTTGGCGATGACAGCTTCGACTTCGACCGCATGGACCCGTTCGACCTCTCGGCCGGCAACGAGGAGAAGGAGGGCCGGATCCACGCCTGGGAACATGCCTTCGACCGCCGCACCGGCTCCTGGGTGCTGGGTGACTTCAGCTTCACAACGCCGGCCGACCCGCCGATCTCCCAGGAGGAGAAAACCCAGGTCAAGATCCCGGCCGCCAACAACATCTTCAAGCGCTACGACTTCCCGCAGCACATCGAGATCACCGCCGACCTGCAGCGCTTCACCCTGCGCCGGATGCAGGCCGAGGAAAGCCAGGTCCACGCCGTCCAGGGCGGCAGCCAGGTGCTGCCAATGGCGCCCGGCCTGCGCTTCAAGCTGGCCGACCACGACGCCTTCCCGGCGGAAAAGGGCAAGGCGTACCTGATCACCTCGCTGCAATTCACCGCCATGGACCGCAGCTTCGACAACAGCACGATCGGCGAGGTGCTCGGCGGCATCTTCACCGGGCTGTGGAGCACCGACGCCGCCAAGACGCTGGGCATGGCGGCGGGCACCGAGGCCAAGGGCGCCACCGGCAGCGTCAGCGAGGTGTTCAGCCGCAAGATCGGCGAGACCCTGGCCAGTCTCGGCAAGGCGGCGCTCTCCGGCGGGCTCTCGGGCCTGCTCAGCTTCTTCACCGCTCCGATCGTCAACTTCTTTACCAACATGCTGGAGAAGAAGACCCAGTTCTCCAACAGCTTCATCGCCATCCCAGGCGAGGTGATGTTCCGCCCGCCGCACACCACCGCCAAGCCGCGCATCGCCGGCCCGCACACCGCCACGGTGGTCGGCCCGAACGGGCTGGAGCGGCCGGGCGGGGCGGAAATCCACACCGACCAGTGGGGCCGGGTGAAGGTCAAGTTCCCCTGGGACCGCGACGAGAAGGGCGACCCGAAGGGCCAGACCTCGGCCTGGCTGCGCGTCAGCGAAGGCTGGGCCGGCGGCAAGTTCGGCATGCAGTTCCCGCCGCGCGTCGGCCAGGAGGTGCTGGTCGAGTTCATCGACGGCAACCCCAGCCGCCCGATCATCACCGGCCGGCTCTACAACCCCGGCAGCCAACAGCCTTTCGACGCGCCCGGCAGCACGCCGGCCTCGCCGCCCCCCGGCCCGTTCCGCCCGGAGAATGCCCAGCCGCAAACCACCCAGCGCCGCAGCGGCATCAAGACCCAGTCCACGCCCCGGCCCGACGGCGCCAAGTCGCGCTTCCACATGCTGCGCTTCGATGACTCGTTCCACGAAGAGCAATGGCTGATGCGCAGCCAGGGCCGCATGGACGTCACCGCCTTCAGCAACTACTTCGAAAAGGTCTACGGCAACCGCCACATCAACATCGGCGGCAAGGATCCCGACACCGGCAAGGGCGGCGGCGCCTTCGTGATGACCACCGGCGGCACCTACGACCTGCATGTCGGCGACGCGCGCTACGAAGGCGTGGACGCGGCCATGCAGATCAGCGTCAAGGCCGATGTGGCGTTCGACTACCAGGCCAAGTGGAACAACATCATCGGCACCGAGGCGACCATCAACGCCCAGAAGGTGGTCGTCGAGGCCAGCCAGAAGATCACGCTGAAGGTCGGCGGCAACTTCGTCGTCGTCGACTCCGCCGGCGTCTGGATCAAGGGCACCATGGTCCAGATCAACTCCGGCGGCTCGCCCGACAGCACCAGCAACGTCGCCATCACCGAACCGCTCGACGCCAGCATCGCCGACCCTGGCGACCCGCCAAACTGGATCGCGCTCCACCCGCCGGGCAAAGGCGGCGGCCGCCGCACCCACACCGCGCTCGCACATCACGGCGTCAGCCTGACGAAACTGCCGAACGGCACCTACCAGTACACCCCCGGCGTGATCATCAACAGCACCGACCCCGCCTATGTCGATGCCGTCGCCAATGATCTCGCAATCGTCCACGATACCCCGTCCGGCAAGGCGATGCTCGACAACATCGGAACAACCGGCAAGACCGTATCCATAGCGCCGGTCACGCCGTCACCCTCTCCGCCCAACGCCTTTGCCACGCCGACCAACGGCACTAATGCCCAAAACGGCACAGGTTCGGATTCAACGATCGCCTACAACCCTGGCGACTTCCCGGCACCCGTCGCGCCAGGCTATCCCTCATCGGCGCCAGGCGACGTATGGCTCTTTCATGAGATGACCCATGCCCAGCACAATGCCAATGGCACCAACGCCACCGGATCCAACACCCATGGACCCGGATTTACCAACGACGAGGAATTCAACACGATTCAGCCGGAGAACCGTTATCGCCACGAGCGTGGTCCTTGGCCTGGCATGCCCGCCAACCCTGAGCGCAAGGACCATACCGAATTCTGACCCTTCCGGCGCTTCGGCCCGGTCCCGCCGCCCACTGGAACATGTCGCGATGTCGCAATCGAACGCCTCTCCCGAAAATCTCGTTCTGGCGTGCACGCCAGAGAAGACCGAGGACCGGATCGTCCTCGCCTATGAAATCACCAACCGCGGGGCCGAAACCTGGTTCATCATGGACGCCATGGTCGGCGTCGATCCCGCCACCCGACAGCCCCGGCTGGAGCCGGACAACGTCACCCTGTGGCAAGCCGCCGCCGGGCACGCCAACGTGCTGGTGGGCTGGCCGCCGGTGCCGACCGACCGCAACGTCGGGGTTCGCGCCATTCCCGTCGCGGTGCGGCTGGCGCCACGCGAGACGCTGCGGCGCCGGCTTGAGCTGCCATTGCCCCTAGCGGAGCGGAGTCCCTACTTCCCGGCGGCCAATCTGCGCGACTATCGGATCGCGGAGATCACCGGCCTGGCTCTCCTGATCGACGTATTGCCAGATACGGCGCCGGGATTGCGCGTCGAACCGGTGGCGTTCGCACCCAGCCATGTGCGCGCGCTCTCGGCCAACATGGACGGCGACCTGCGCCGCGTGCGCGCATCGTTCCGCACGCAGGGCCTGCACCTGATGGTCCGCACTGACGCCTACCCCCGCCCCGAATAGCCCAGAGTATGCCCGTCACCACCGCCACGATCGGCGACATCACCCTGACCTGCGACATCGCCCGCGAGGGCGACAGCATCGTCTTCACCTACAGCCTGGCCAACCAGGGCCGCGCCCCCATGCTCGTCATCGACGCCTCCCCCGTGGCCGACCTCGCCACCGGCCGCCGCACCGCTGACCCCACTTCCGCTACCACCTGGCTCGGCGCCGACAACCAGGCCCACGTCCTGAAAGGCACCGCCCCGCTGCCCGCCAACGCCGACCCCGAAGCCCCGATCCTGCCCCTGGGCGTCCGCCTCGAACCCGGCAAGCGCCTGGACCGCCGCCACACCGAACGCCTCCCGCTGGCCGAACACAGCCCCTACATCCTCCTCGGCCTGCTCAGCGAATACCGCCTCGCCGCGATCCAAGGCGTGGCCCTGACCGTCGAAATCCTCCCCGCCCTGCCAGGCCTGATCGCCGAAGCCCGTGACATCGCCCGCGGCTGGTGGCGCGTCAGCGACCCCGAGGCCGCAGCCTCCCTGGCCCAGCGCCTGACCTGCGCCTTCCGCGCCCGCGGCCTGTTCATGCTGGCAAGACGCGACACCTACCCCCGCCCCGAGCCTCCGCCGCCATCCACCGGCAACGAAGTCTGACCCAGCACCCACCCCTCCCACCGCCGCAGCCAGTCATCCTCCGGCGTGCCATCTGGCCGGTTCCCCGCCAGCACATTGATCACCGCCAACACCCCCAACACACAATCCAGCCGATCCTCGCCATCCGGCCGCCCGCCAAACCCATCCGCCATCGCCGCCGCCAGCCCCGCCTCCGCCACCACCCCCAACCGTCCCATCGCCGCCGCCAACGCGCCCGCCAACCCCACCCGATCCCCCTGCCGCCGCTTGCTCCCCACCAGCCGCAACCCCAAATGCCGCAACGCCTCCGCCGGATAGGTCTCCGCCACCGCCACCTCCCCCGGCGCCAGCAACGCACAAAAATCTCCCTCAAACGGCCATAGCCGCGGCGCCCGCCCCCGCTCCAAAATCGGCCCCAACCAATCCCGCCAGGCCGAAATCGCAGCCTTCCCCGTCTGATTCGCCCCCAACGTCCAGAACAGCGGCGCCCCCGCCGGCCGCTCCGCCGTCGCCCGATCGCACCATCGCGACAACCCCGCCACCCCCTCCAACCCCAGCGCCGCCGCATGCCCCGCGCGTGTCATCCCGCGCACCCCCCGCGCCGGATAAAACGGCCGCCCGGGCCCCACCTCCTCCAACGCCGAACACACCGAAAAAAACCCCGGCCGCCCCGCCAACCCGCGCAAAAACCCGACGAAATTCCCCTCAAGCCCACACCGCGCCACATACCCGCGCGGCAACCCGAGCGGAAAATCCACCCCCAACGCCACTGCCCCGCCCCCGGCCGCATCCCGCAACCGCGCGCACAGCGAGCCCACCTCCCCCACCGGCACCGGCGCCGCCAATACCCACCCCGCACCAGAACGCCGCGCCACCGCCATCCAGCGCTTGCCCGCGTCCACGCTCCAATCCGCATGCGCCGCGATCGCAGCGCCCACGCCGCGCATCACCCCAGCGGCTTACGCGCCCGCTCCAGCATCCGCGCGAAAAACCCCGGCGGCTTCGGCGCCGCCACCGGCTTGGCCGCCTCAACCCGCGCCTTCGCCTCCTGCACGCGCTCGCGCGCCTTGGCCGCCAGCCATTTCTCCAGGCTCATCCCCGCCTTGGCCGCCCGCTTGGTCTCATAGGCCCGCTGGCCCTCGCTCAACTGCTTGCTCATAAAACCCTCATCCGCTCCCCCGTTTCTGGCAGCCTACCCGCCCATCTTCAACCCACCCCGCGCCGCCGCAGCAACCACCCCCCAAACGCGCCCAGCGCCGCATTGATCGCCACCCCCGCCACCGACAACAGCACCAACGCCGCAAACATCCGCGGAATCTGCAACCGATACCCCGACTCCAAAACCCGATACGCCAGCCCGGACGCAAACCCCCCAGCCCCCGCCACAAACTCCGCCACCACCGCCCCCACCAGCGCCAGCCCGCCCGAAATCCGCAACCCCGCCAGAAAATACGGCAACGCCGCCGGCAACCGCAAAAGCCGCAACGTCGCCCACCCCCCAGCCCCATTCAGCCGGAACAAATCCAAAAGCTCGCCCGGCGGCGACGCCAACCCCATCGCCGTGCTCGAAAAAATCGGGAAAAACGCCACGATCACCGCACACACCACCAGCGCCGCGAACGGATCCCCCACCCACGCAATAATCAACGGCGCAATCGCCACCACCGGCGTCACCTGCAACGCCACCGCCCAAGGCTCAATCGCCGCCCGCGCCCAAGAACTCGCCGTGATCGCCACCGCCAACCCAACCCCCAGCACCACCGAAACCGCCAGCGCCACAAACGTCACCACCAACGTCGACACCAACGACCCCAGCAAAACCCCCGGCGCCGCCCAAAACGCCCCCCAAATCGCCACCGGCCCCGGCACCAGATACGCCGGCACCCCCGTCGCCCAAACCGCCCCCTGCCACAAAGCCAGCGCCGCCAGCCCCGCGATCACCGGCGGCCACCGGCTCATGCCCGCCCCGCTCATGCCCGCAACGCCTCAGACACCTGCCCCACCAGCGCCGCATACCCCGGCGAAAACCGCCCCGCCACCTCCTGCGAAGGCGCAATCTCCGCCACAATCCGCCCCGGCCGGGCCGACATCACCACAATCCGCCGCGCCAAAAACGCCGCCTCGTAAATCGAGTGCGTCACAAAAACCACGGTACAACCCACCTCGCGCCAAACCCCCAGCAAATCATCCTGCAACCCATGCCGGGTAAACTCGTCCAGCGCCGCAAACGGCTCATCCATCAACAGAACCCGCGGCCGCCCCACCAAAGCCCGCGCAATCGAAACCCGCATCCGCATCCCGCCCGACAGCTCCCCCGGCCGAGCCCCCTCAAACCCCGCCAACCCAACCCGCCCCAACGCCGCCCAAACCTCCCCCCGCGCCGCCGCCCAACCAACCCCGCGCAACCGTAACGGCAACCAAACATTCTCCGCCGCACTCGCCCACGGCAACAACGTCGCATCCTGAAACACAAACCCGATCTCGCCCGCCCCCAATCCTGCTCCATGGGGCGCCCCGCCCTGCCACCGCAACGCCCCCTCATCCGGCGCGTCCAACCCGGCAATCAACCGGAGCAATGTCGACTTCCCGCACCCCGAAGGCCCCAGCAACGCCACAAAATCCCCCGCCTGGATCTCCAGCGAAACATCCCGCAACGCCTCAACCCCATTGGGAAACCGCCGGCCAACCCCCTCGATGGACAGGAAGCTCATCGAAGTCCAGCAATCAAAGGATCAAAAAAAGTCTTCTTTTTGTGAACAAAAAGAAGCAAAAAAACTTCATTCATTAAGAAAAACGCCTTCATCCCGAGCGAAGCGAAGGATCCACACTTCTTCCTTCCCTAAACGAGCAAAAATTTTTTGGTTCTTTTTTCCAAAAAAGAACCCTCCCTTCCTCACCTTTGCACCGCCGCACCCACCACATAATGCCGCCCTTCCTCCGCCGACCACCAGCTCACCACCAGATGCGGCGCATGCACCGCAATCCGGATCGCCTGCTCCGCCTCGCTCTCAACAAAATGCGTACACCCCCAGCGCGTCGCCGCCTCAGCCTTATACCGCGCAACCGAATCCAGATCGGTCGATACCCCCACCGGCCGCATCTGCACCGCCAGCCCGCCATGCCCATGCCGCGCCAACCACGCCTTCGTCGCCCCCTCATCGCTCTCCGGCCGCCCGGTAATCACCACCGCCCGCTCCGGCGAAAAATCCGGCAACCGTGCAAACGGCGCCAAATCCTGCCGCCGCGCCAACGCATCCGCCAAATCCGCGTCATACTCCGCCCGCAAAATATCCGGCAGAAACACCCCGTCCAAATCCAAACCCACAAACGGCGCCTCATGCGCCCGATCCGCCGCCTCTCCCAGCACCCGATGCGCCCGCGCCGCCGGCGTCGCCTCCCCGCGCTCCCACGGCAGCCGGAAATACTCGGTCATCGGATGCGACAAATCCGGCACCAGCCCCGTCGTCTCCGGATCATGCACAATCGTCAAACTCAACGTCACACACCCCGAAGCCGCCAAATCCGCCAATACCGCCCGCATCGTCGCCCCAGTGGCACAGCAATCATCCACCACCAAAACCCGCCCATCCGGCCGCGGCCCATACCAAACCACCCGCCCGCGCGCCCGCTCCCACCCCACCATGAACATCGGCAACGCCAGCATCGAAGCCGCCATCGTCCCCGGCACCAACCCCCCGCGCACAATCGCCACCACCGCATCCGGCCGCCACGAAGCCGCCCGATCCATCAGCGCGGCCACCATCCGCTCAGCCTGGTCATAGCCAATAAAATGCGGCGCCCGGCTGGTGTCCAGGCCCTTCCAGACAAGCGAAGTCACAGAAGAGAAGCCTTCTTTTTGTGAACAAAAATAAGCAAAAAAACTTTATCCATCAGCCTACCACCGTCATCCTGAGTGAAACGAAGGACCCACGCTTCTGCCTTGCTCCTATCATGGAAGAAAGTTCGTTTTTTCAAAACAAGAAGCCCTTCTCGGGAGGCGACGGTGTCGATGTCCCGGTGATCTTTAACTTCGCGTCGGTGTCATCGACTGGCGCGGGGCCCGGTTCAACCAGGGCACCTGAGACTGGCGCTCTGGCGCGCCGGCGAGATTAGGCGCCGTCGAGCCGATGGACAATACGGGTTGGCGACGTGTGGATCCCCAAAAGCCTCAAGTCGCTGTCTCCTCCATTGCGAAACCGGTGGGGCGTGTTGGCAGGCAAAGCAATGATGTCGCCTGGCCCCAGCCGCAGCACGTCCGCTTCCGTGCCGACGAGCCACGCCTCCATCTGCCCCTCGATGATGAACAGATACTCGGCGTACGGGTGCCAATGCTCCGGCGTTTGGTAACCCGGGCGGCAGGTCTGGACCCCGGTGAAGAGCGGCAAACCCTCCTCTCCAATCAGCTTTCGGTATTCCGAAAGTGGGCCAAAGGAGACGGGTTCTGACTCGCCAAGGCGGGCTAGGCGAGCGGAAGCAAATGCGCGCACGGGAATTCTCCCTGTTCATTAGCGTGTGAGTTTCGTTCGCGGAAGGTTACCGCCAAGCGGGCACCACATAAAGCCCAATGAGGTAGCCGCTACTTCTTCAACTCCATCCCCACCCGCTTATTCACAAACTTCGTAGAATACCCCTTGGAAATATCAATCCCCGCCTTGTAAACCCCCACCGCCACCTGCGACTCATAGAAAGCCTTCCACCGAGCCTCCGTCATCGCCCCGATCCCCATCGTCAGCGCATCCCCGGAATCCACGATCCCGCGCGCCTTCATCACCCCGCGCGCGAAATCAATCAGGTCCTGCGGCATCTCCGGATTGGCCTCGCGGATCAGCTTGTCCCCTGGCGCGGGATCGCCATACAGATACGAGTACCACCCCTCCAGCGACGCATCGATGAACTGCTGCACCAGCTCCGGCCGTCCCTCCACCAGCTTGCGCGAGGTCGTGATGATGTTGGTGTACCCGAGATACCCGGCATCGCTCAGCATCATCACCTTCGGCACAATCCCGGATTCCTTCTGTATCAGGAACGGTTCCGAGCTGAGATACCCCTGCTGCACCAGGTTCTTGTTGGCGATGAACGGCGCCATGTTGAAGGTGTACGGCCGGATCTGGTCATCGCTATAGCCATACTTCGCCGCCAGGAACCGCCACCACCCGTTGCGCGTATCCGCCCCGATCGCCACCGGCTTGCCCTTCAGCGATTCGAAATTGTCGCTGCCCACGTTGGGATGCGCGATCAGCACCGCCAGCTCCTTCTGGAACACCGCCGCCACCGCCAGGTACGGCAACCCCTCGGCCGCGAACTCGATCGCCCGCCCTCCGCCCAGGTTGAAGTCCAGGTTCCCCGCCATCATCAACTGCATGTGGTTCACCTGCGGCCCGCCCTGCCGGATCGTCACCTGCAAGCCCCGCTTGGCATAAAACCCGTTCGCCACGGCTTGATAGTACCCGCCGTACTCCGCCTCGGCGACCCAATCGAGCCCGAACGTGATCCGCTCCTGCGCCGCCACCGGTGCCGCAAACGCCAGCACCGCCGCGAAAAATCCCCACTTCAGCATCGGCCCAACCCCCTCTGTTCCCCCAAGGATGTTGGTTCCGGCCCCTGCTTGTCGAGAGGCATCGAAAGCAAGCGCTTCTTTTTGGAAAAAGAAGCAAAAACTTTCATCCACTTACTTACTTCTCTCCCCTCGCGCTTGGGCGGGGGGAGCTGGAGGGGGGCTCTTCGTGCCGCGAGAAAAAATTTCCTCAGAGCACAAAAAATCCTTGAATTCCCCGCGATGACGGGATATGTTAGCGATTAATGATAACTATTTCCACAAGGCTTCTGGCCATCCTCACCACCCTGCGCCAGGCCATCGCGGCCTACGCAGTGCAGCAGAACCGTGCCCAAGCCGTGGTCTGGCTCGGCGCCACCGCCTACAGCCCCATCATCCCCCCGAACGCCCCCGCCCGCCTGCCCGACGAAACCTGGGTCCTGCTGACCACCCGCCTCAACCGCATGGCCGCTCGCTTCTCCGCCCTGTTTCATCGCTGGCGAACCAAAACCCTCCCCGCCCCGCGCCCCTCGCGCGCCGGCCGCCCGTACACCGCCAAGCCCATCCTCCGCCTGCCGGCCACCCGCGGCTGGGTCAACATCCGCATCCCCGCCAGCGCCCCCTGCACCGGTCAGCTCGAAACCCTGCTGCACGACCCCGAAATGCCCGAATTTCTCGCCGCCGCCCCGCAAGCCGGCCGCATCCTGCGCCCGCTCTGCCACGCCCTCGGCCTGCCCGAACCCCACTGGCTCAAACGCCCCGCCAGGCCCGCCAAGCCGCGCCCCCCGCGCCCGAATCCGCCGGAATCCGGCAGCCCCTTCCGCCCCCTCCCGCCCAACATCCGCGCCGCCGCCCGAGCCTGGCGAAAATTCGACAAATGACCGTCCCGGGAGAAGTGTCACTTAAATATTACGATATCAAAATAATAAGCCACGCCTTGCCTTTCCCCCCAGCGACCGCAACTCTCCCGCCATGAGCACCCGCATCTCCTTCGGCCTGTCCGGCCGCCGCGCCATCGTCACCGGCCATCGCGGCGGCATCGGCGCCGCCGTCGCCGCCCTCTTCACCGCCGACGGCGCCGAAGTCATCGGCCTCGACCTGCCAGACTTCGACCTCTCCGACACCGCCACCATCGAATCCCGCGCCGCCCAATTCGGCCCCGTCGATATCCTGGTCAACTGCGCCGGCATCACCGTGCTGGGCAGCGTGCTCGAAACCGACCTCACCGACCTCCAGCGCGTCTTCGCCATCAACTTCCTCGCCCCCTACGCCCTGATGCGCGCCGTCCTCCCCGGCATGATCGCCCGCCAGAAAGGCAGCATCATCAACGTCGCCTCCGACCAGGCCCTGATCGGCAAGCCCCTCTCCGCGGCCTACGGCGCCAGCAAGGCCGCCATCGCCCAGCTCTCCCGCTCCGCCGCCCTGGACTGGGCCGCCCACAACATCCGCGTCAACGCCATCGCCCCCGGCAGCACCGACACCAAAATGCTCGGCCAGGTCATCGGCCAGCTCGCCGAAAAATACCCCGACCGCTTCCCCTCCTCGTCCGCCAGCGCCTACACCGACGCCGTCCCGATGAAGCGCTTCGCCGACCCGATGGAAATCGCCGCCGCCATCGCCTTCCTCGCCTCGGACGCCGCCAGCTTCGTCACCGGCGTGATTTTCCCCGTCGATGGCGGGACGACGGCAGCATGAACGGCCCCACCACCCGCCTCGCTGTCGTCACCGGCGGCACCCGCGGCATCGGCCTGGCCATCGCCCGCCGCCTCGTCGCCGATGGCTTCGGCGTCATCGCCGCCGCCCGCACCGAAGTCCCGGACCTCCCCTGGGGCATCACCTACCAAAAACTCGACGTCACTGACCTCGAAGCGGTGGAGAAACTCTTCGCCGAATTGCCAAAACTCGACCTCCTGGTGAACAACGCCGGCCTGGCAGGGAGCGACGAAGCCCTGTGGCATGCCATCCTCGCCACCAACCTCACCGCCGCCTGGTACTGCTCCCGCGCCGCCCTCACCCGCCTGCCCGACCGCACCGGCCGCATCGTCAACATCGCCTCCGTCCTCGGCCTGCGCGGCGTGCCGGACCAGCCCGCCTACGTCGCCGCCAAACACGGCCTGATCGGCCTGACCCGCGCCATGGCCATGGCCGCCGCCCCGCGCGGCATTACCGTCAACGCCATCTGCCCCGGCTGGGTCGACACCGACATGGCCACCCAGCGCTACGCCGAAATCGGCATCACCGCCGAACAGGCAGCCAGCTCCATCCCCACCGGCCGCGTCGCCTCGCCCTGGGAGATCGCCGACACTGTCGCTTTTCTCGCCCGCGCCGGCGCGGGCAGCATCACCGGCCAAACCATCGTCGTCGACGGAGGGAGTACCGCCCATGCTTGAGCCCCGCATCAAGGCCGGCATCTGGGTTTCCATGGCCCTGCGCATGGGCAACGCCAACGGCCGTTACGGTGCCGTGCTGCGCAAAGGCGACCCCGACTCCGGCGGCATCCTCGTCGTGCTGCACGGCAGCAAGGGCCTGTCGGTCCTATCCCAGATGCGCACCGCTGACGGCGAACCCGCCTGGATGCGCGCCACCGGCCCCGCCGCCGTCGACCAGGCCACCGCCGACGCCTATGTCACCCGCCAAACCGGCTTCGACCCCGATCTCTGGGTGCTGGAATTCGAAAGCCCGGACCTGCTCCCCCCCTTCGAGGGCCGCATCCTTTAGCCGGGCGACCGATGCACCCACCGCTCGGCCTCGACCGTGCCCATCAACAGCATCCGCCCGCTGCACGTAGCACCGAGCTTCTCCAACACGTTGCGCGACGCCACGTTGCTCGGCACCACATAGCTCACCAAGTTGGTCAGCTGCTTTTCCAGAAACGCCCACCGATGCAAGATCACCGCCGCCTCGGTCGCATAGCCCCGCCCCCAGAACGGCTCGTCCAATCCATAGGCCAGTTCCGGCCCCTCCCACTCATAAGGATGCAGGATCCCCGCCCGCCCCATGAACCGCCCGGTATTGCTGTCCACGATCGCGAACATGCCATAGCCGCGCAGTGCCCATTGCCCGAGCATCCGCGCCATCATGTCCCACGTCTCCGCCCGGGTCCGCGTCACCCCGGTGCCCAGCGTCTTCATCACCGCGGGATTGGCATGCATCGCCGCGAAGGCAT
>CAMBRC010000115.1 GCA_945869965.1 Asaia bogorensis | reverse complement strand
TCGAGGCCTTCATGAAGGCCTCGACCGCCCCCTTCCGTGAAGGCGCTTAAAGAATGGGGGTCTGGGGCCTCAGGCCCCAGCGGGTCCAGGGCAGAGCCCTGGCCTTCCCTCCCTAACTGCCGCCGCCCGCGCCTCAGCCAGCCCGAAGCCGAGTAGCAGGAACGATAGCCCGCCCAATTCGATAGCGAAGGCACTTTGGTTGCTCGCCAGCGGCCAGCACGCCATCACGAAGGCGGCGAACAGCGCGACCCTGATGGGCGCCGGGCTGGCCCACAGCCCGCGCGCCAGCGCCATCCCCCACGCCACCACCAGCGCCACATACAGCGCCAGCCCCGGCAGCCCGGCGTCGGTCGCCACCTGGAGGTAGGTGTTATGCGGATGGATGTTGCATCCGAGCATCGCCCCGCCATCGTCGCGGGGATCGCTGCCATGGTGCCAGCCGCGCCAGTAACGCGTGTCGGCACAGCCGCTGCGGAACCCATCGAAGCCGCGCCCGGTCAAGGGGTGGTCCTCGACGATCGCCACCGCGCGCGAAGCAATCTGGCCGTAATTGCTATAGGGCAGCATCGACATCTGGTTGCTGAACTTGGTCACCAGGCGATAGAAAGTCGGCGGCGCCACCACCGCCGAAGCCGCCACCAGCGCCGCCCCCAACAGCAGCGCCGCGGCCACCGGAACGCGCAGCCGCGGCAGGAATCCCGCCGCCACCACCAGCCCCAGCACCGTCAGCAGCACCGGCATCCGCTGGCCGATCAAGACCACCATCGCCACCGCCAGCGCCGCCAGCCCCGCCGCCGCCACCACCCGCCAGCGCTCGGCGCCGGCCGCCAGCAGCGCCCCGATCGCCGGCACCACCACCACCGGCAATAGCCGCGCCAGCGGCGCCCCCGCCCGCGGCTTCTGGAACGGCCCGGTCAACTCGCCGTCGCCCCAGCGCGGATAGCCCCCGAGGTTACGGCCAAACGCGAACTGCACCACCGCCGAAAACCCGATCCAGGCCGCACATCCCGCCAGCACCGCCAACAACCAGCGCCGCACCGCGGGATCGCCCAGCACCTGGCGCTCCAACGCCACCAGAAGCAACAGATAGCGCCCGACCACCAGCCCCTGCACCAACGATCGCGAACCGCCCTCGCCAATCCCCGGCAACGAGCAGAAAACCGCCCAGCCCCACCACGCCAGCCCAAACGGCACCCAGCCCTGGCGCAGCCAGCGCCACTCGCCCAAAATCGTACACCGCGCCAGCCAGCCCAGCCCGATCAGCGCGATCAGCACCTCGGCCACGACATAGGCGTGCAGCATCCCCGGCGCGATGCCGAGCACCGCCCAGCCGGCAAACCGGTCCAGCCGCGCAACCCGGACGTCTCGCATCTCAGCCTGCATCGGCCACGACCGCCGCCCGCGGCCCCTCGAACAGCACGGGCCCGAACATCACCGCCGCACAGACCACCGCCGGCAACCCCGCCCGCAACCACAGCGCCGGAATAAGCTCGTTCATCCGCACCGCCAGGCTGTCCAGCGCCAGCCCCAGCGCCACCAGCGCCACCACGCTGACGATGCCGAGAAACGGTCGCAGCAAACCGCCATGGCGCCGGAACACGCCCCCCACCACCGTCAGCAACGCTACCATGGTAAAACTCAGCGTCGTCAACGGCGAGACCATCCGCTTATGCGCCTCCACCCGCCATTTCGCCGTGTCGCGCGGATTGAGCCCGGCCGGCGGGCTGAGCAATTCGCCGATCCCCATCTCGCCGACATCGCGCAGCCGCGCCCCGGTGGCCCGCGCCGGCGCTGCGAGGTCCAACCAATTTTCCTTGAAACTCAGCACGTTGAGCTGCCCGGTGCGGATATCGATCTCCTGGCGCGTGCCATTCTCCAGCAACATCCGCGGCCCGTTCGCCCCGTCCATCAGCCGCCCGCTCTCGGCCAGGATGGTGGCGCGATGCTCCTTGTCGCGGGCGTCGTCGACCATGATCCCGCGCAGGCTGCCATCGGCAGATTTGGCCCGCACATACACCACCAGCTCGTCCGACACGCTGGTGAACACCCCCTCCTGCAACAGGAAGGCGGCGATGTGGTTGCGGATCTCCCACTGGTATTCGCGAAACGACGCCGCACTCGCCGGCACCAGCCACATGTTCAACGCAAAATGCGCCGCCATCGTCACCGCCGCCGCCGCCAGCGCCGGCCGCGCCAAGGCCAGCGGCGACAGCCCGGCCGCCCGCATCACCGTCAGCTCGCGGTCGCTGGCCAGCCGCTGGTAGACGAACTGCACCACCACGAAGCAGGTGATCGGCAGGATCACCGCGACAAAACCGGGGATCAGCAGCCCGGTCAGCTTGAGGAACACGGTGAAGGACAGCCCGCGATTGACCACCAACTCAACGAAGCGCAGCGACTGGGTCAGCCAGATCAGCGCCACCAGCCCGAGTGTTACCACCAGCAAGGCCACGAACAACTGCCGGAACACATAGCGGTCCAGCCGCGAGATACCCAACACGCCCATCAGCCCCTCCGCTTGCCCAGGCGGACACAGGCCTCGTAGCATGCCAGCAGCCGGTCGGTGACAATGTCGCGTGTAAAATCAGCCTCGTACGCCGCAAGCCCGCCCGCGGCCAGCACCCCGCGCAAGCCGGCATCGCCCGCCAGCCGCCGCAGACAGCCGGCCAACGCCGCGACATCGTCGATCGGGCAAGCGAGGCCATTGACCCCGTCCGTCACATATTGCCGCGCGCCATCGGCCAACGTCGCCACCAGCGGCCGCCCGGCCGCCCAGGCCTCGATGATCACCGTCCCGAACGGCTCGTACCGGCTCGGCAGCACACAGATATCGCAGGCCTCCAGCAGCGCTGCCCGATCGGTCCGCCAGCCGAGAAACCGAACCCGCCCGGAAACGCCGAGCGTCGCCGCCAGTCGCTCATACGCCTGCCGCGCCGGTCCCTCGCCGGCCAGCCACAGCACGGCATCCGGCACCTCGGCCAGCGCCCGCAGCATGGTGTCGATCCCCTTCACCGCATGCATCCGCGCCAGCACCAGCAGCACCAGCGCGTCCGCGGGCGTGTCCAGGCTGGCGCGGCTGACCGGCGGCGCCGCGGGCATGGTGCCGAAGGTATTGACCATGAAAGTGCGCTCGGGCGCCGTGCCCTGGCGCCGCAGATAGGCCGCGATATCTGGCGTGACCCCGACATAGCAATCCGTCCGGCGAAAATACTTCAAGTCGTAATAGTCGCCGAACCAGCCCAGCACCGGGCATCCCAACCCCATGGGAATGAAGCTATTCGCCCGCGACATCCAGGCATGCACGAGATCGGCCCCCATCTCGCGCGCCAGTCGCCCAATCCGCCGGCCGCGCCCGAGCAGCCGGTCGCCGGTGGAAAACCCCATCGTGTGGGTCGGCACGCCCCCGGCGGCATAGCGGGAGAGTGCGGCCTCCCACGGCCGGGTCAGCACAACCTGCTCCACCCCGCGCCCATGCAGCGACAGGATCGCATCCTGAGCGAAGGTCTCCGCCCCGCCCACGGCCGCCCCGGCGATCACCTGCAATACCCGCATCGCCCGCAACTGCCACAGCGCCGCCACCCTGTCGAGGCAAGCCGGCCCGATTGACCCCTGCCGATCCCGCTGCCAGCCTCCGGCCATGGCGGCATATGACCTGATCGTGATCGGCGGCGGGCTGGTGGGCGGGGCGATCGCCTGGGGCGCGGCGCGCCAGGGTGCCAGCGTCGCGCTGCTGGACGAGGGCGACGTGGCCTTCCGCGCCGCGCGCGGCAATTTCGGCCTGGTCTGGGTCCAGACCAAGGGGGCCGGCATGCCGCCCTATGCCCATTGGTCGCGCCGCTCGGCAGAGCTGTGGCCGGAGCTGCAACGCGCCATGCTCGGCCGCACCGGCGTCGATGTCGCGTTGCGCCAGCCTGGCGGGTTGATGTTCTGCCTGTCGGACGAGGAGTTGGAGCAACGCGCCACCCAGGCCCAGCGGATGCACAATGAATCTGGTGGGATCGGCACCCGCATGCTCGACCGGGCGGAGGTCCGCGCCATGGTGCCGATGGTCGGCGACCGCGTGGTCGGTGCTACCTTCTGTCCGGTAGATGGCCACGCCAACCCGCTGAAACTCCTGCGTTCGCTACACGATGCCCTGGCCCGCGAGGGCGGCGCCTACCTGCCGAACCGGACGGTGACCGCCATCACGCCACAGCCGCGCGGCTTCGTCATTCGGGCAGGAAGCGAGGATTTCACCTGCGACAAGCTGGTGATCGCCGCCGGCCTCGGCAGCCGCGATCTCGCGCCGATGGTCGGGCTCGCCATGCCGGTGACCCCCGTGCGCGGCCAGATCGTTATCACCGAGCGAATAAAACCCTTCCTCGACCATGCCACCCATGTGATCCGCCAAACCGAGGAAGGCGGGGTGATGATGGGCGACAGCCACGAGGAGGTCGGCTTCGACAATGGCACCCTGGTCCCGGTCCTGCGCGACATCGCCGCGCGCAACCTGGCCGTGTTCCCGCATCTGCGCGACGCCAGCGTGGTCCGGGTCTGGGGCGCGCTGCGGGTGATGACGCCGGACGGTTTTCCAATTTACCAGCAATCGGCAAAACACCCCGGCGCCTTCGCCGCCACCTGCCATTCCGGCGTCACCCTGGCTGGCGCCCATGCGCTCGCCCTGGCCCCCGCAATACTGTCCGGAGTGCTGCCGGACTCCCTGTCGGCCTTCACCGCGGAGCGCTTCGATGTTCAGCCGGCGTGACGACGCCCGCCTGTCGATGCGATTCAGCTTCGAGGGCCAACCCCTTGAAGCCAAAGCAGGCGACAGCGTCGCCGCCGCATTGCTGGCGGTCGGCGTGACGGCAGGCCGGGAAACGCCGGTGAGCGGCGCGGCCCGCGGCCCCTGGTGCCTGATGGGCGTCTGCTTTGATTGCCTGGTCGAGATCGACGGCGTCGCCAACCGCCAGGCCTGCCTGGTCCCGGTCGCCGAGGGCATGGCGGTGCGGCGGATGCGCGGTGCCCGCGCATGAGCATCCATGACTGCATCATCGTCGGCGCCGGGCCCGCCGGCATGGCGGCGGCCACGCTGCTGGCCGAGCGCGGCGCCGATGTCGTGCTGCTGGACGAGCAGTCGGTTCCCGGCGGTCAGATCTGGCGTGGCGTCGAGGCGGCCGATGGCGGGCTGCGGGCGATACTCGGGGCGGAGTATGCGGCTGGGGCGGCGGTGGTCGAGCGGTTCCGGGCGAGTGGGGCGGGCTACCGGCCCGGGCAGCCGGTGTGGAACATCACGGCCGAGCGGGAGGTTTGGACCAGTTCGGGCAGCCTGGCCGGGCGGACGGTGCTGCTGGCGGTCGGCGCGATGGAGCGGCCGGTGCCGGTTCCCGGGTGGACGCTGCCCGGGGTGATGGCCGCCGGCGGGGTGCAGATCCTGTTGAAGTCCGCCGGCTTGGTGCCGCTTGGGTTGGTGCTCGCGGGACAGGGACCGCTGCTCTATCTGCTGGCGGCGCAGTGCATTGCGGCGGGGTCACCGCCGGCCGCGATCCTGGATACGGCGCGGGCGGAGGATTTGGCGCCAGCGCTTCGGCTGTTGCGGCCGGCGGCGTGGCCGTATCTCCGCAAGGGCCTGATGTTGCAGGGGGCGATCCGGGCGGCGGGGGTGGTGTGGTACCGGGGCGTATCGGAACTGCGGTTGCTGGGGCAGGCGCGGGTGCTGGGGGTTCGATTCAGGTCAGGCGGGCAGGACGTTGAAATTGCGGCTGATATGGTGGCGCTGCATGACGGGGTGATCCCGGCCCAGCATGCCGCACTTGTGGCCGGGTGTGCGCATCGCTGGGATGACGGGCAGGCGTGTTTTCGGCCGGTGCTGGATGGCTGGGGCAATGCGTCGGTTGACGGTGTTCTGGTTGCCGGGGATGCCGGGGGGATTGGTGGGGCGGTGGCGGCCGGGCTTGGCGGGCGGATTGCGGCGGCGGAGATTTTACGGCGGCTGGGGCGGGTGGATGTGGCCGGGCGGGATGGGCTGGCGGATCGGCTTGGGTGGGCACGGGAGATGGCGATCCGGCCGTTTCTGGATCGGCGCTACCGGCCGATGGCGTTGGTGCCGGGGGATGACGTCGTGGTTTGCCGGTGCGAGGAAGTGACCGCCGGAGAGCTGCGGGCGGCGGTGGGGCAGGGGTGTCAGGGACCGAACCAGGCGAAAAGCTTTACCCGGGCGGGGATGGGGCCGTGCCAGGGGCGGATGTGCGGGACGACAGTGACGACGGTGTTGGCCGCCGCTTTGGGGCGGACGCCGGGGGAGGTAGGTCATGCACGGGTGCGGCCGCCGTTGAAGCCGATCTCGGTGGGCGAGTTGGCTAATGCAGGCGGGGATCAGTGAAGGCGGGGGGAGCGCAGGAAGCTGGTCCGGTCCGCCGAGGTGACGTGCACGGTGATGCTGGTGCCGTCGCGGTTCAGTTTCAGGGTGACCGGGGTGCCGGCCGGGCCGGTGGCCCAGAGCTTGCGCCAGAGGCTGCCGAGGTCGGTGACGTCCTCGTCGCCGAGGGCGATGATGCGGTCGCCCTGTTGCACCCCGGCGGCGGCGGCCGGGCCGCGGTCGGAGACACCGCCGACGATCAGGCTGCCGTCGTTCTCCATCGCGTAGAGGCCGAGCCAGGGGCGGGGCGGCTTTGAGACGCGGCCATAGGCGAGCAAATCGTCCAGCACCGGGCGCAGATTGGCCACCGGGACGATCATGTTCATGTCCATGCGCTTCTTGCCGTCGCCCTGTTGCAGGATCAGCGAGCCGGTACCGAGCAGCTTGCCGTCCTTGCCAATGAGCGCGGAGCCGGACCAGAACGGGTGGGCGGGGGCGGTGAAGATGGCGTTGTCGAGCAGGTACTCCCAGTAGCCGGCGAATTCCTGGCGGCCGACCACCTTGGCCTCGATGGCGTGGGTGCGGCCGCCGCCGGCAGCCATCACGGCTTCGGCGCCGACGACCGCGGCATCGGAGTCGCCGAGTTCGATGGCGGGCAGGCCGAGCCGGCCGAGGGCCTGGACCAGGCCGAAGCCGCTGATCTGGTCGAAGGCGAGCGCGTGGCCGGGGACGGCGCGGCCGTCATTGGTGATGAGCCAGACGGTCTCGGCCTCGGTGATCAGATAGCCGATGGTGAGGACCAGGCCGTCCTCGCGGATGACCACGCCGTTGCCGACGCGCTCGGTGCCCAGGGTGCCGGCGGTGTAGGCGTCCGACGGGACGTTGGCGCGCAGGCCCACGACCGACCGGAGCGTGCGCTCGAGGTCGAAGCCGTAATCCTCCGGATCGGGCTGGAGATTGGTGGGGATTTCCCAGTCCGGGGTCTGTCTCGAGTCGTCGTCGTTTGCCATCTGGTCCTTATATTGGATGCTGGGGCGAGAAGGGCAACCATTACACCGTGATGTCGGCGAGGGCGCGGCGGACGGCTTCGATGGTCTGGTCGATGATGGCGTCGTCGTGTTCGGTGCTGAGGAACCAGGCGCCGCGTTCGAGGGCGCGGACGCCGTGCTTGACCAGGGCGGTGGTGAACTGGACGTAGCGCTTGCGGTCGAATTTTTGCAGGTCGGACCAGTTGCGGGCGGGTTCGGTCATGCCCAGCGCCACGTGGAAGGCGGTGGGGAAGCCGGCGACGACGACGGGGATTTTCGCCGCGGCGAATTCGGCGCGGATGCCGTCCATTAGCCTTGTGCCGTGTTTGTTCAGGCTGTCCCAGGTCTCGGGTTTGCGCAGGCGGTTGAGGGTGGCCACGGTGGCGGCCATGGTGATGGCCTGGCCGTTATAGGTCCCGCCGTGCATGACGCCGTTGGCGAGTTCGTCCATCAGGGCGGCGCGGCCGGCGATGGCGGCGACGGGGAAGCCGTTGGCGATGGCCTTGGCGAAGCTGGCGAGGTCCGGGGTGACGCCGAATTTCTCTTGGGCGCCGCCTGGGCCGATGCGGAAGCCGGTGATGACCTCGTCGAACATCAGGATGGTGCCGTGTTTGGTGCAGGCTTCTCTTGCCGCCTCCAGGTAGCCCGGGGCGGGGAAGATGGAACCCTGGTTGCACATGGCGGCTTCCATGATGACCATGGCGACGTCGCCTTTGGCGAGGCGGGCTTCGAGGGCTTTGGCGTCGTTCCAGGGCAGGACGGCGATGTCGGTGGCGGCGTCGGGGATCTGGCCGCGGCTGCCGGCGACCGGGGCGGTGGCGTCGGGCGGGGGGGTGGTGGACCACAGGACGTTGTCGAACCAGCCGTGGTAATGGCCCTCGAATTTCAGCACGACGCGGCGGCCGGTGGCGGCTCTGGCGATGCGGAAGGCCGCCTGCACTGCCTCCGAGCCGGAGGAGCAGAAGCGCATCCGTTCGGCGCAAGGGACCATTTCGCAGACCAGGCGGGCGGCTTCGGCTTCGAGGCCGGACTGGCCGCCGTAGAGGATGCCGCGGTCGAGCTGGGCTTTTACCGCCGCGATGACGTCGGGCGGGGAGTGGCCGAGGATCATCGGGCCCATGGACAGGTAATAGTCGATCAGGCGGTTGCCGTCGGCGTCGATCAGGCAGGCGCCTTCGCCGCGTTCGAGGACGAGGGGGGTGGGGGAGATGCCGAGGCGGAAGTTCGAGGAGACGCCGCCGGCGAGGTATTTCGAGGCTTCGGCGATGCGGCGGCGGGATTCGTCGAAGGTCAACTCGTGATCTGGAAGGGCGTTGCGGCGGTCGGTGGTGGCGGACATTGCGGGGGCTCCCGGTGGGCGTTGGGGCGAGGCTCCTGCTGGGGGGAGGTGGTGTCAAGGCGCGTTGATTGCTTATTGATACGATATCGTATCAAAATGAGCATCGATAGACGATGGCGGATGGAGGGGCTTTTCGGCCGGGGTGGGTCGCGGGCTGCGCGCCGGGGTACGCGAGGGGGATTCGCGGCGGTTCGGCGGCAGGCAAGCTGAACGGGGTGGCGGGGGCGGATGGACGCGGCTCGGGCGGCGGGAGGGCAGGGTTCGACGCACGGGCGACAAGGGTTCGCCAAGGGAGTGCTGCGGGTTCTCGCGGTGGTGCTGGCCGGGTGGTGCGCGGGTTGGGGCGTGAGGAGCGGGGCTGCGTTGTGCGGGGTGGGGCGGCGGGGTTGGGGGATTGGGAGGGTGCCGGACTGCCAGAGGCGGAGGAGTGCTTCCAGGCGGTCGAAGAGGCGGGCCAGGATGGCGGTGATGAGGGTTTGCAGGGCGGCGGGCAGCATTCTCCCGCCAGCCCGCGGCGGGGCCGCCTGCTCGGTGGCGTTCCTGGCGCCGGGGGAGGGTTGTTTCGTTAACATTGACAGTTAGTATACGCCGGGACTTTCGCCGGTGCAAAGGTTTTCTCCGGAGCGGTTTACGGCTTGATGGGAGGGTCGGTGGGGGCTTTCTTGCGTTCGGGTTGGCGGATTTGGCGGGACGAGCCCCCCTCCGGCTCCCCCCGCCCAAGCGCGAGGGGAGAGAAGATTCTTAGCGGAAGAAGTTTTTTTGCTTCTTTTTGTTCACAAAAAGAAGATTCTGCCGCTTCCCGGCTGATTGGCAGCGTGGGATTTTCCTTGAACTCGGCGGCGTCGTTGCCCACTTAGTACAATTGGGGCTGAACGCGGGGACCAGGGCATGATCAAGCTGAGTGTGAATGGGCGGCTGCACGAGGTTGATGCGCCGGCCGATACGCCGCTTTTGTGGGTGTTGCGTGAGTGGCTGGGGATGACCGGCACCAAGTATGGCTGTGGGGTTGCGGTGTGCGGGGCGTGTTCGGTGCATCTGGACGGCGAGGTTGTGCGGTCTTGCGGCATGGCGCTGGGCGATGTGAAGGATGGCAAGATCCTCACCATTGAGGGGCTTTCGCCGGATGGGTTGAGCCATCCGGTGCAGAAGGCGTGGCTGGCGCATGAGGTGCCGCAGTGCGGGTATTGCCAGTCCGGGCAGATCATGACGGCGGTGGCGCTGTTGAAGGAAACGCCGAAGCCGAGCGATGCGGATATTGATGCGGCGATGAGCAATATCTGCCGGTGCGGGACGTATCAGCGGGTGCGGGCGGCGATTCATACGGCTGCCAAAACGGGCGCGGCGTAGGGGGACGGGACATGAACCAGATTTCTCAGGTCGGCCGGCGCGGGTTCCTCGGGACGGTTGCGGCGGTGGCGGGCGGGATGTCGCTCGGGTGGCGGATTCCCGAGGCGCAGGCGCTGGTGCCGGCGGCCAATTCGGCGGCCACGGCGGCGGGCGGGGCGGAGGTTGGCATCTGGGCGGTGGTGATGCCGGATGACACGGTGGTGGTTCGCATTGCCCGCTCCGAGATGGGGCAGGGGACGCTGACCGGGCTGGCGCAGCTGGTGGCCGACGAGATGGATGCGGATTGGGCGAAGGTGCGGGCGGAGTATATTTCGCCGGAGGCCAATCTGGCGGCCAAGCGGGCCTGGGGCGACATGTCGACCGGGGGGAGCCGGGGCATTCGGGCCAGCGTGGAGTATGTGCGCAAGGGTGGGGCGGCGGCGAAGGCGATGCTGATCACGGCGGCGGCGGCGCAGTGGGGCGTTCCGGTTGGCGAGTGTTCGGCCAGCGAGAGTGTCATCACGCACAAGCCGAGCGGGCGGACGGTTCGGTATGGCCAGGTGGCCGGCCCGGCGGCGAAGCTGGCGGTTCCGGCCGATGTGACGGTGAAGGCGCCGAGCGAGTGGAAGATTGTCGGCAAGGGGGTCAAGCGGCTTGATACGGTTGAGAAACTGTCGGGCAAGCTGGTCTATGCCATCGATGTGCAATTGCCGGGGATGCTGAACGCGTCGATCGCGCAGAGCCCGGTGTTTGGCGGCAAGCTTGTCAGTTTCGATGCGGCGAAGGTGATGGGCATGCCCGGCGTGCGGCATGTGCTGAAGGTGGATGACGGCGCGGTGGCTGTTGTGGCCGACAAGTGGTGGCAGGCGCAGACGGCGTTGAAGGCGTTGCCGATCGTTTGGGACGAGGGGGCGAACGGGAATGTCAGTTCGGCCTCGATCGCCGAGCATCTGAAGGGCGGGCTGGATGCAAAGGAGGCGTTTGTCGGGCTGAAGCAGGGGGATGCCGTCGCGGCGCTGGCCGGGGCGGCGAAGCGGGTTGAGGCGGTGTATGGCACGCCGTTTTTGAACCATGCGACGCTGGAGCCGATGACCTGTACCGCGAAGTGGGACGGGACGACGATCGAGGTTTGGGTTTCGAGCCAGAACGGCGATGCGTCGCTGGCGGCGGCGGAGGCGGCGGGGGTTCCGCTGGCGCAGGTCAAGGTGAACAAGCATCATCTGGGCGGCGGGTTCGGGCGGCGCGGCAATCAGGATTACACGAGCCAGGCGGTGCGGATTGCCAAGCAGGTGCCGGGGGTTCCGGTGAAGCTGATCTGGTCACGCGAGGAGGACATGCAGCACGGCATGTACCGGCCGATCACGATGGCGAAGATGCAGGCCGGGCTGGATGCGCAGGGCAACCTGGTGGCGCTGCATGGGCGGATTTCCGGGCAGTCGATCCTGGCGTATGTGGCGCCGGCGCGGATGGCCGGGGGAATGGACCCGGTGCAGTTCCAAGGCTGGAACAAGGAAGAGTTCGCGTATCAGGCGATCCCGAACATCCTGAATGATCATGCGATGCGCAATACGCATGTGCCGGTTGGGTTCTGGCGCGGGGTGAATCACAACCAGAATGCGATCTACCTGGAGTGCTTCATGGACGAGGTGGCGCATGCGGCGGGGAAGGATCCGCTGGCGTTCCGGCTCGGGCTGATGGGGCAGATGCCGAAGCTGGCGGCGGTGCTGCGCGCGGCGGCGGACCGCGCGGAGTATTCGAAGCCGTTGCCGGCGGGGGTGTTCCGCGGGATTTGCGCCAATTACGGGTTTGGCAGCTACACGGCGGCGGTGGCCGAAGTGACGGTCAGCAAGAAGGGCGAGCTGAAGATCCTGCGGATCGTGGCGGCGACGGATTGCGGCTATGCGGTCAATCCGGACCAGATTACGGCGCAGGTGGAGGGCAGCTTCGTCTATGGGCTGTCGGCGTTGTTCAGCAGCGAGAACACGGTGGAGAAGGGCCGGGTGGTGGAGGGGAACTTCGACACCTATGAGGTGATGAAGCTGGACCAGATGCCGAAGGTGGAGACGGTGATTGTGCCGTCTGGCGGGTTCTGGGGCGGGGTGGGCGAGCCGACGATTGCGGTGGCGGCGCCTGCGGTTTTGAACGCGATCTTTGCGGCGACTGGGAAGCGGATACGGTCGTTGCCGTTGAAGCATCACGATTTGAGCCATGCTTAGGTAGGGAAGGAAGAGTCTTCTTTTTGTGAACAAAAAGAAGCAAAAAAACTTCATCCGTTGGCGGCGGCGAAGTCATCGTGCGCCGTGGAGGATGTTGGGAAGACGTGAACGTGGGTCCTTCGCTTGGCATGGTGGTGGAGCGAATGGATAAAGTTTTTTTGCTTCTTTTTGTTCACAAAAAGAAGACTTTGCTTGCTTGACTTTCGGGCCTGCGTGTTCGCGGCGATGGTGGGGTTTTCCGCTGTTGCCGCGGCGGAGGGGATCGAGGTGCCGCTTGACGGGCTGGCTGGCGATGCGGTGCGTGGGCGGGCGGTGGTGGTGAGCCGGCAGGTTGGGACCTGTGTGCTGTGCCATGCCGGGCCGTTTCCCGAGGAGCGGCTGGCGGCGACGATTGGGCCGGATTTGCGCGGGGTGGGGGATCGGTTGTCGGTGGGGGAGATCCGGCTGCGGCTGGTGGCGCCTTGGCGGGTTAATCCGGAGAGCGTGATGCCGGGGTATTTTCGCAGCGAGGGGCTGGTGCGGGTGGGGGCGGCCTGGCGCGGGCGGGGGGTATTGACGGCGCAGCAGATCGAGGATGCGGTGGCGTTTCTGATTGGGTTGAAGGAGGAATGATGGTGTTGCCGCGGCGGGTGTTTGTGCTGATGGCGGCGGGGGTGGTTGTGCCGGGGGAGGTGCGGGCGAAGCCTGGGGAGGTGGAGGCGTTGATCCGGGCGGTGGCCGGCGGGGGGGGTGTGCGGGCGGGGCGGGTCAGGTTGGAGGTGCCGGAGTTGGTGGAGAACGGAAATGCCGTCGGGATTTCGGTGGGCGCGGATGTGCCGGCCGGCGCGGTGCTGACGGATATCCATGTGTTTGCCGATGGGAATCCGCGGCCGGGGGTGGCGCATTTCCGGTTTGGGCGGTGGTCGGGCGGGGGGCGCGTTTCGACGCGGATCCGGCTGGCGACGTCGCAGACGGTGCATGCGGTGGCGGTGTTTGCGGATGGGTCGTGCTGGCAGGATAGCGTGAGCGTGTTGGTGACTTTGTCGGCGTGTCTGGATGATTAGGGGGCGGTGATGGTTCGGCCGTTGTTGAATGTGCCGCGCGAGGTTCGGGCGGGGGTGGCGTTTGAGGTGCGGATCCTGATCCAGCATCCGATGGAGACGGGGTTTCGGCGCGATGCCATGGGGCTGGTGGTGGCGCAGGACATCATCAACCGGTTCGAGTGCTCGGTGGACGGCGAGGAGGTGTTCTCGGCGACGCTGCATCCGGCGATTTCGGCCAATCCGTATCTGGCGTTTTCGGCGCGGTTGGCGCGGAGCGGGACGATGGTGTTGCGGTGGGTGGATGATCGGGGGGTGGAGGGGACGGAGAAGGTTGAGATTAAAGTAAGTTGAGGAAGATGTTCTTTTTTGAAAAAAAGAACCAAAAAACTTTTATCCGATTGGGCTCGTGCCAATGGATGAAGTTTTTTTGCTTCTTTTTGTTCACAAAAAGAAGATTCTTGCTTGTGCTTGTCTGCCTGGGGCTGCTGGGTGCGGCGGAGGAGAAGCGCTCGGGGTATGAGGATGCGGGGCCGCAGGTGCGGGCGATGCAGGACGATGATTCGGCCAATCCGGCGTTCTTGTGGGTGCAGCAGGGGGCGGCGGTTTGGGGGCAGGGGTGCGCGGGGTGCCATGGGGCGGTGGAGGGGATGCGGGGGGTGGCGGCGCGGTATCCGGTGGTGGAGCGCGGGCGGGTGGTGAATTTGGAGCAGCGGGTGAATGAGTGCCGGGTGGAGCGGCAGGGGGTGGCGGCGTTGGCGCCGGAGGGGGATGCGATGCTGGGGGTGACGGCGTTGGTGGGGTTGCAGTCGCGCGGGATGGCGGTTTCGGTGGAGGTGGCGGGTGAGGCGGCGGCGCATGTGGCGCGGGGGGAGGCGTTCTTTCGGTTGCGGCAGGGGCAGCTGAATTTGTCGTGCGCGCAGTGCCATGAGCAGTTGGCGGGGCAGTCGTTGGCCGGGGCGCGGATTGTGCAGGGGCATGCCAATGCGTATCCGATCTATCGGCTGGAGTGGCAGGGGATGGGGTCTTTGTTCCGGCGGTTGCGGGCGTGTTTGACCGGGGTGCGGGCGGAGGTTTTGGGGCGGGACGAGGGGTTGCTGGGGGATTTGGAGTTGTTTCTGGCGGCGCGGGCGGCGGGGTTGCGGGTGGAGACGCCGGGGGTCAGGCCTTAGTGTCCGTCCGGAAGGATTATGAGTCATTTGAATCTTCTGTTTGTTGCCCGGAAGATTGGCTTGCCCGGCGCGAACCACCTGTGACTCACTCCCTTGCATCGATCAGCGAGGCCGAGCATGTGGACGACCGAGACCCGCGCC
>CAMBRC010000114.1 GCA_945869965.1 Asaia bogorensis | reverse complement strand
CCCGTGCCTCCCGCCAAAGCGAGATCCTTGGCGTTTGTCTGCGTGCAGATATTTCTATGAACAACATCATCAACTCGGTAAAAGACGCTGTCGTTTTGCCAACCAAAATTGATAATGTTGCCAGAGTTATAACTCTTTAGAGCGCCCGCGTCGCCTGATCCTCCTTTGATGTATGAAACATTCAGTGGGGAGTTGGTCAGAACGTATTGTCCACCGGCATAGACCAGAGATCGAGAGTAATTGTCACTGTTTCCCAGATATAGAGCGCCTTCGGCAGGGTTTCCTACGCGCATGGCCACTATGTCGCCACTCAAGTAGATGGTGCCGGCGGCGATCTTGGCGCTGGTAATGGATCCGGCGGCGATCTTCGCTGTTGTTACAGCATTGTCCGCGATCTTTGCGCTTGTCACTGCCGCATCGATGATCTTTGCTGCGGAGATCTGGCCATCGGGGATCTTTGTCGTTGTGACGTTGCCATCTGCAATTTTGGCGCTTGTGATGGCGGCATTGTCGATATCGGCGGCAGCGACGGTGTTCTTCACCGCGAGTGCTGCGAGGCCAAGATTGGTACGGGCAATCTCTTCCGCGCTCACATGCGAGGTGGTGTTGGACCCATGCTGGGCGAGGCCCAGAGACGCACCACAAGGGACAGTACTTCCCCGGCGAGCACGAGCCGATCATCTCGCGGGAACTATGGGACCGGGTGCGTGCGCAGGTGCAGGAGGACCCGCGTCTCAGGGCGAGCCAGACGCGGGCGCCGTCGGCGGCATTGCTGCGCGGCCTGCTGTTCGGGGCCGACGGCCGCGCCATGTCGCCGACCCACTCCCGCAAGAAGGGCAAGATCTACCGCTACTATACCAGCCAGGCGATCCTGCAGGGGGAGGCGAACGACGCCCGATACCGCCGGCTGCCGGCAGGCGAGATCGAGGCGGTGGTGATGGGCCAGGTCAGGGCGGTGCTGCGCCAACCCGAGATCGTCGTCGGCACTTGGCGCGCCGCGCTTGCGGAGGCGCCGGACCTGACGGAGGCGGAGGTGCGGGATGCGCTGGGCCGGCTCGACCCGCTGTGGGGCGAACTGTTCCCGGCTGAGCAGGAGCGGATTGTCCGGCTGCTGGTGGAGCGCGTGGTGGTGAGCGAGGCCGGGGCGGAGATCACGCTGAAGCTGGACGGCATCGCCGGCCTCGCACGGGACCTGATGTCGCGGGCGCCTGAACTGCGGAGGGCTGCATGACGACAGTCACTGTCGTGGTGCCCCTGAAGATCCGGCAGTGGGGCGGGCGCAAGGCGATCATCGCGCCGGATGGGGCGCCGCTGACGCCGGACGAGGCGCAAGGCGGGCCGATCCCCACCCGCGGCGATCCGGCACTGGTCAAGGCGTTGGCCCGGGCGCACCGGTGGCGGCGGATGCTGGAGGCGTGCGAGCACGGCACTGTCCGGGAACTGGCCAAGGCCGAGAAGGTCAACGAGACCTACATCAGCCGGGCGCTGCGGTTGACGCTGCTGGCGCCTGACACGGTGGAGGCGATCCTGTATGGGCGGCAGCCGGAGGGGATGACGCTACCGGGGTTGATGGAGGGGGTGGCGGTGGAGTGGGGGCGACTATGATGCCGCAATCCGGTCGTTGCTATGTTTCGTCCGATCCTTTGCGCTGCGGAGTGCAAGATCCCGCCAATTTATGAGGGACGATGTCCCGATGCCGAACTGGAGGCCGGAATCTTCCCCAAGTGGAGAGCACCTTGCCGGTCACAAGGACTTCGGGCCGGTCTCGGCATAGTCGATCTTGACGAGCGTCCAGTTCCGCGACTATCGTTCACGCAAGGCGCTCGGATGGACCGGGCATCTAGAAAATGTCGGCTGAAAAACGGACAGGCTCTTTCCCAAGAGGCGCCCGGATGCGCAAGATTCTCGTCGCTGGCTGCGAGCAGGAGATCTCGTCGTTCAATCCGCATCCCAGCCGGTATGAGGATTTCACGGTTCTGCGCGGCCAGGCGCTGTTTGAGGCGCATGCCGGCGCGGATACTTGCATTCGCGGCGCCCTCGACATTCTCGGTGCCAGAAACGACCTGGAATTGGTGCCGGTCTATGGCGCTTCGGCCTGCAGCGCCGGGCCATTGTCGCAGAGTGGATTCGAGCGGCTTGCTGGTGAGTTTCTGCAGGCGATCGCCGGCGCCATGATCGCGGATGTGGCGGGGGTGTATCTTTCGCTGCACGGTGCGATGGGGGCGATCGGCGAACTCGATCCCGAGGGCCATCTGCTGCAAGGCACGCGGGCCTGTGTCGGATCGCATGTCCCTATCGTGATATCGCTCGACCTGCATGGCTTGTTGACCGGCCGCATGCTGGCGAACTGCGATGCGATCTCCGTCTACCACACCTATCCGCACAACGATTTCACCAGCACGGGCCAGCGCGCGGCCAGACTTCTCGAAGCGATCCTGGATCGCGGCGCTCGGCCCGTGATGGCGCGGATTTTCATGCCGGCGCTGGTGCGGGGCGCGGAGTTGATCACCGCGACCGGCCTGTACGGCCGCGTGATCGACCGGGCAAAGGCGATGGAAACAGGCGGCGAGGCGATGTCGGCGGCGGTGCTGATCGGGAACCCCTTCACCGATGCGCCGGAGCTTGGCTCGCAATCGCTGGTGGTCACCGACAACGACCCTGAACAGGCGCGGCGCCTGGCAACGGAACTGGCGGAGGCGTTCTGGGCCGACCACGAGAAGATGCTGGCGGAACTGGTGGGCTTGCCCGAGGCGATGGAAGATGCCGCCAGCCAGCCCGGTCCGGTCACGTTCACCGACGCCGCCGATGCCCCCAGCAGCGGTGCGTCTGGCGACAGCAATGCCATCCTGACGGCGCTGCTTGCAGCGGGCTATCGCGGGCGGGCGATCATGCCGATTGTCGACGCTCCGGCGGCGGCCATGGCGCACGCGGCAGGCGTGGGCGCGCGCCTGCGTGTTTCGCTCGGCGGCACGATCGACCCGGCACGGTTTCCGCCGCTGGAGTTGGACGTCGAGGTGGAACGCCTGGGCGACGGGGAATACCTCCACGCGTTTTCGGGGATGCCCGCTCATGCCGGGCCGACGGCGGTGCTGCGGCACGGCGAGATCCGCATCGTGGCGATCACCCACGCGGTCTTCATGATGGATCGTTCCATCTTTCTCGCCCATGGGCTGGACCCGAAACTGGCCGATATAATCGTGGTCAAGTCGCCGGGGGCGGCGATGCGGTACTTCACCTTTGCGCGCCGGAATTATGTGCTCGACATCCCCGGCTCGACGTCGGCGAACCTCAAGAGTCTTGGGCACCTTGTTTGCCCGCGGCCGATGTTTCCGCTGGATGACGACGTGGTGTTCCACCCGAAGGTGGAGCTTTTTCCCAGCGGATTGCGGGTTTCGGCTTGATGGCAGCCCCGATGGTTCCGATACGCGGCGCACGATCATGATGTGCCAGGGGCAGCCTCGGGTATGTTTCGGCCATTTGCCGACCCCGCTAGAGGCCGCCCCGCGCCTTTCTGATGCGCTCGGGATTGAATTGCTGATCAAGCGCGATGACCTGAGCGGGCTCTGTGTCGGCGGCAACAAGGCCCGGCTGCTGGAATTCGCGATTGGGTCGTTGCGCGGCGCGGGCGCGGACACGCTGATCGCCTATGCCGCGGAACAGTCCAACAAGCTGCGAGATATCGCGGCGGTCGCCGCCCGGTTCGCGATGAAGGCGATCTTGCTGATACCCGGTTCGTCGCGGCCGGACGGGGAGTCGCTGCAGGGGAACCGGCTGCTGTTCGATCTGCTCGGGGCGGAGGTGCGCATGGTGGCGCCTGGCGCGGGCAGGGCGGCGATCATGGCGGCGCAGGAGGCGGTGCGCGACGAGGTTCTGCGGAATGGCGGCCATCCGGTTATCCTCGACCGCCATCTGGGCTATGGCATCGACGCCACAGTGGCCTATGTCAACGCGGCCGAGGAACTGCTTCACCAACTGGCGGCGGCAGGGGTCTCGCCCGGATCGGCGTTCATCGCCGGCGGTGCGGGCATGACGGCGGCAGGGCTGGCGCTGGGGCTGAAACATCTGGGCTCATCGATGCGGGTGACCGCGGTTTGCATCGCGAGCCGGGCGGTGGATTTGGCGCCCGAGATCGAATTCCACGCCGCACGGGCCGCCGATCGGCTGGGGCTCGCCACCCGGCTAACCGCCGCCGACCTGATTCTGGCGGATGATCACCCGGAGATGGAGTACGGGATGGTGACGCCCGGGCTGGTCGCCGTGATCCGCCGCTTCGCGCGCCTGCACGGCATGGTCATTGACCCGGTCTACAACGCCAAGGTGGCGCTGGCGCTGGTGGAACGGGTGGCGACCGGGCGGATCGCCAAAGGCTCGACGGTCGTGCTCTTCAACACCGGCGGCGGCCCGGCGATCTACAATTCCGCGGCGGCGCTGTGTGACGCCACCGGCGACAGCGTGCCGGTGCGATGATCGGGACATCGCCGATGCGGCAAACCTCTACCAGGGATCGAGGATCTTCAGCGATGGACGCGGCCAGAAACTCCAACAGCAACAGTGCCGACATCCGGGTTCGTCTCGGTGCCGACCCGGTCATCAACCTCACCGGCACGCTGACCACATTGGGTGGCATCAGCGCCCGGCCCGAGGCGATCGAGGCCGCCGGGGAGATGATGGGCAAGGGCGTCGATATCGTCGAACTCCAGGCCTGCGCCAGCCGCGTGATCGCCGAAATCACCGGCTCCGAAGCCGGGTTCATCGCGGCGTGCAGTTCGGCCGGGATCTGCATGGCCATTGCCGGGGCAATGACCGCTGACCGGATGGCCGCCATCGAGCGCCTGCCCGACACCGGTGGCCTCAAGAACGAGGTGGTGATCCAGACCGGGCATCTGGTGAATTATGGCCACCCGGTGGAGCAGGATATCCGCCTGACCGGCGCACGGGTGGTGCCGTTCGGGGCAGTGAATGCGGCATCGCAGGCGCAACTCCTGGGCGCCATCGGGCCGCACACGGCTGCCGCGCTCTATGTCGTCAGCCACCATTGTGCGCCGGATGGCCAGATCCCATTCGCTGATTTCGCCCGCCTGTGCCATGCGCATGACGTTCCGGTGATCGTCGATCTCGCGGCGGAATACGACTTGAACGGCTTCCTGAGGGCTGGGGCCGATATCACCATCCACAGTGCCCATAAATTTCTCGGCGGCGCGACGGCAGGGGTCGTCGCCGGGCGCAAGGCGCTGGTGCGGGCCGCGTTCATGCAGAATTACGGCATCGGCCGGCCGATGAAGGTCGGCAAGGAAGGGATTGCCGCCGCCATCGTGGCCTTGCAGACCTTCGTGGCCGAGGACCGCGCGGTGACGAGGTCCCGGTTGCAGGCACCGCTGCTGCGCTGGCGCGAGGCGCTGGCAGGTCTGCCTGGCATCGGTGCCGAGATCGACGCGGACCCCACCGGCAACCCATTCGACCGTCTGCGCGTAACTGTGGGGCCGGAGGCTGCCTGCGCGGCTGTAGATATCGTCCATGCGCTGGAAACCGGAATTCCGTCGATCCGGGTGCGTACGCATCAGATAGAACACGGCTCCTTCGTCATGGACCCGAGGTCGCTGGGCGATGGCGAGCAGGAGGTCGTTGCTGACCGGCTTCGGGAGGCGGTTGCCGAGGCGCGGCGGAACAAGCGCGAAGGCGGACAGGACAAGGTGCAGGAATGGAAGATGCGACGTGCGCGCGCGCTGAGCCTGTGGCCCGACGCCCCGGCTGAGGCAGCCCATTGAACGCGGTGGCAACTGCGCCGCACCTACCCGGCCCTGGCAGAAGGTCTGGGCGGTGGGAGTTCATCGCGAACGATATGCGAACGCTGGCGGCCCTGTTCCTGCTGCCGGCCGTCGTGGTGCTGACCTGTGTCGTGTTATATCCATTCGTCTATGCCCTGGTGCTGAGTTTTCAGGACAAAACGGCAGGGCTGCCGGGCCGATTCGTCGGGCTTGGAAACTACGCCGAGATGCTCGCCGGTCCCGACTTCCTGCTGATATTCGGCAACACCGTCTGGTACACGGGCGTTGCTGTCGGCATCAAGTTCGTGATCGGCCTCATCTCCGCGGTGGTGCTGAACCAGCCGCGGCGCTTCAACAATATCTACCGCACCATTCTGTTCATCCCCTGGGCGGTGCCCACCTTGATCGCGTCGCTGGTCTGGCTTTGGGTTTATAACGAATTCAATGGATTGCTGAATCTCGCACTGGTCCGCATGGGCCTGCTGCAATACGGCATCGCCTGGCTGGCGGAGCCGAAATGGGCGATGTGGGCGGTTATCGCAGTGGCCGTGTGGCACGGCACGCCCTTCTACACGATGCATTTCCTCGCCGGTTTGCAGGCGATTCCCAAGGAGCTTTATGAAGCAGCCGCGACGGATGGCGCCGGTGACTACCTCAAGTTCTGGCACATCACGATTCCAACGATGATTCCGGTATTCACCATAACCTTGATGCTTTCGACGGTATTCACGTCAACCAGCATCATCGCGGTCCATATTCTGACCAATGGAGCGCCGGCAAACCTCACGCAGATCCTGCCGAATGAGAGCTTCAACATCACCACCAGCGCCGGCCGGATGGGGCTAGGATCAGCGATCAACATGGTGCTGTTCCCATTCCTGGTCGTCTTCATCATCCTTCTCACCCGTCGCCTCTTGCGCAAGGACGGGACGTGACATCATGGCCCTGACCCAGACCGCTTCTCGCCGAGTGGCACGCGGCATCGGCGGCATGATCCTGTTGGTGTTGATCATTTGGACCCTCGCACCGCTCTACTGGATGCTGGTCACCTCGCTGAAGGACAAGTCGGAAATCTACGGGGCCGCCGCCACGCTCTGGCCGGCGGAACCGACTCTGGAGAACTACCGGATTCTGTTCGCGGAAACCAATTTCCTGATCTATTTCCGAAACAGCCTGATCGTGGCCTCGGCAACCACGTTCCTCTCGCTGATCATCGCAGCCCTCGGCGCCTATGCGCTGACCCGGTTGCGGTTTCCCGGGCGCCGCTTCGTCGCCCGCGCGCTGATCTACACCTACCTGATGCCGAGTTCGCTGCTTTTCATTCCGCTATTGATCATCATTCGCTCCATCGGCTTGCAGAACACGCTGGAAGGCTTGGTGCTCAGCTATCTTGGGTTCACAGTTCCGTTCTGCACCTGGCTGCTGATGGGCTATTTCATGTCGATTCCGATCGAGCTTGAGGAAAGCGCCATGATCGACGGCTGCACGCGCCTGGGCGTGCTGCTGCGGATTGTGGTACCCTTGACCGTGCCGGCCCTTGCCGTGGTCGCCTTTTTCTCGTTCACATTGTCCTGGAACGAGTTCATCTATGCTTCGGTGCTGGCCACTGATCTCAATGTCCGCACCATCCCGACCGGCATTCCAAGTTTCGTGGTCGGGGACGTGTTCTTCTGGGGCCCAATGATGGCATCCACCGTGATCAGCGCCATTCCGCCACTCGTCGTCTACTTCGTGTTTCAGCGTTTCCTGATCACCGGCCTGACTTTGGGCGCCGTCAAGGGGTGACAGAATCGCGCCGGAAACTAGTACCGCGCCGGAACCACTCAACAGGGAGCAACGAAAATGAGCCAGAAAACCTACTCACGCCGTCGGGTCGGCAAACTGGGGATCGCCGCGGCGGTCGGTTTGTCGGCGCCGTTCCTGGGTGCGCGCACCGCCAATGCGCGAGATGCCAAGCTGGTGTTCTGGCTGCAGCCGAACTTCAACAAGGTAGCCGACGACCTGCTGGTCGCCCAGACCTGGGACTATGCGCGCCTGAGGGGTTTGAGCAGAAGCGACGTGCAGATCGAGACCGTGCCGGGTGGCGAAGTGGCCAAGCGCATGGCCGCCGCGCTGGAAGTCGGCTCGCCCCCCGATGTCACCCGGGCCAACGAGCAAGATCTCACCAAATGGGGATCGGAGGGCCATCTGTCGGACGTGACGGCGATCGTCAACGAGATGAAGGCGGAGAAGGGCGGCATCAACGAGGCATCGCTGCCGGGCGCCACCTATCTCGGCGGCATCCGTGGCGTGCCGATGGGCATTGCCGCGAACGCCGCCCATGTCCGGGCCGACAAGTTCAAGGAAGCCGGCTATGACGGATTGCCATCCACCTGGGAGGCATTCATCGAGGCTGCGAAAAAAATCACCAAGCCGCCATTCTATGCCTTTGGCATGGCGCTCGGGCTGACACCATCGGACAGCCTGGGCGACGTGATGTCGGTGGTAACCGCCTATGGCGGCAGACTGATCGACGCGCAAAGCAAGCCGGCCTTTGAAAGCGACGGCACGGTTGCGGCATTCAAGCTGATTAACGAAATGTACAACAACTCGAAAATCATCCCCCGCGGGACGCTCAGCTGGGACAACTCCGGAAACAACAAGGCCTACCAGTCGGGGCAGGTGGCCTATGTGTTGAACCCGACCAGCATCTATTCCAGCCTGATCACCGACAAGAGCCCGTTCCTCGACGATACAATCCTCGAGCGTCCGCCTGGCGGGCCGGCCGGGCGTTTCAGCACCGCCTCGACCGACAGCTACAGCGTGTTCAAGGCTGCGCCGAACCAGGAACTGGCGATGGGCCTGGTGCGGCATTTCATGCTGCCGGAGAACTACAACCGATTCATTGTTCTGGCAGGTGGCCGCTATCTGCCGATCTATCCCGCCCTGCTCGCCGATCCGTTCTGGGACAAGCCTGCCTTCCAAGGCCTCAAGGACGCCGCCAAAACGGCGTTGTCGACCTATTCCCCCGGCCTGCTCACGCCAGCGCTGGCGGAAATCGTCAACCGGAACCTGATCATCCAGGAAGTGCAGAACATGCTGGTGAAAGGCAAGGAACCGGCCCGCGCCGTCGCCGATGCGCATAGAACCATGGTCGAGGTTTTCAAACGCCTGGGCCAAGCTACCTGACCTGGCAACCGACTGCCGGGTACCATGCGGCACGACAGAAGGCCCCTTAATGTCGGGGGCCTTCCAGGAGGCATGCGGCAATTTGACAGCCCATGTCGCCTGGATATCCTGAAACCACCGGCACACCGACCGGACCAGGCGGTACGATGACTCAGATTACGTCGACAGTGGATTTTGCCGCCCCAGGAAAGCAGATCGGCTGGTTGCGGGTGCCGCACTCGGTCACGCGCAGCGCTTATGGCGTCATTCCGGTTCCGGTCGCGGTGCTGAACAATGGCGACGGCCCGCGGATTCTGCTGACCGGCGGGACGCATGGCGACGAGTACGAACCCCAGGTCGTGCTCACGCGGCTGGTCCAGCACATGCGGGCCGAAGATATCCGGGGCCGGCTGATCGTCATCCCTGCGCTGAACACGCCGGCCGCAATGGCCGGAGCGCGCGTGAGCCCGCTCGACGACGGCAATCTCAACCGGGCATTCCCCGGCGACCCGGACGGAGGGCCGACCTGGAAGATCGCGGATTATGTACAGAACCATCTGGTGCCGATGGTCGATGTGGTCGGGGACTTTCATTGCGGCGGCTCAAGCCTCGCCTATCGACCGCATGCCAGCACTCATTTTTCGCCGGACAGCCCGCCCGAGGTCAAGGCGCGCAGCCTAGCGGCGGTCCAGGCGCTGGGACCGCGGCACGTGATGGTATTTGAAACCGCCAGTACGTCCGGCGGCATGTCCACCGCGACCCGACGGCACGGCAAGATTTACCTCAACGGCGAATACGGCGGCACCGGTTCACTCACCCAGGAAGGCGTCGCGCTGGTCGATGCCGCGGTGCACCGCCTGCTGGCATTCTTCGGCGCCACCGACACCAGGTTCGACCCGCTGCCCCCTCCACTGATTATGCATATCTTCGGGCCGCGCGCCTATGTCTATGCGCCCGATGCAGGGGTCTTCGTTCCCGCGGTACGGCTTGGCGATGCAGTCGCCGAAGGCGCTCTGTGCGGCGAGCTACTGTTTCCCGAGAACCCCTTGCGTGCCCCGATCCCGCTGCATTTTGAGGCCGCGGGCGAGGTGGTGTGCCAGCGTCACCCGGCCAGGGTCGAACGCGGCGACTGCCTCGCCCATCTTGCCCGTCCGGTGGCGTGAGCGATCCTGCCTGCCTAACGTTTCGCCCACCCGGCAGGTGGAAACGCCGCTGACCCAAGCCTCTTGGATAACAGCCATCAGGGTCTTCTCTGCGGCTCTAGGAATGGCGGGAAGTAAGTGCCCTGCCATGCCTTCGGAATGCGTAGATGCAGGCTGCGCAACCGGGTGTCCGGCGTACAGTCGCGGTAGCCGTTGCGGTCGGTGATGGGCTTGCCGGTTCGCTCGTGTCACCCGGCGTCGATCACGCCTTCCGCATCGGTCTCCATCAGCAACTGCACAACAGCTTCCGCCACGCTGCGCAGGACGTCGCCATCGCCAGCTTTGGCCAGTTGGTCGGCCACCGATAATCCCTCATCGCTCATCGGGTCCTCGTTCGGTTCAGGGTGAAGCCTTGCAACTCCACCGTAGCCGCTCGATCTGATGGCCACCTTCACCTACACACTCACGTTGCTCGAATTTCCACCACGAACCCGGACGCTGCCTTCCGTAATGAAACGGCAAAGTCAGGGGTCCGGAGAAAAGGAGCCTCAGGAGAGCGATTTTCGGCCGCCTCCGCGTCGGTCCAGTCAATAGGTCTGCCCCGAAGACCCGGGAAACCTACCTCTCAGCGCGGTGGTCGGTCTGGCGGAGAGCGTGGCTCGCATGGGAACTGGCGGATCACAGAGGAATCGAACCGGCAAACCACGCCGTGCCGTCAAGCCATTGATCAGAAACGTATTTCTATCGCCATACTTCATCGCGCCAGGCAAACCGTCCGGAGACTCTGGCCTTCTGGAGACCGCATTTTGGCTTCCCCGGCCTGATGCCAGTCAGACCACCCTCTGGCAAACCCTTCTGAAACCACGCATTTTTCTGGCGCCGGTATTCAGAGGAGACGGCTTCGCCCTGGGGCGCTGGCTGGGGTGAGGGGCCTCGCGCGGAATAGTCTCCGACGGCACAAATATCTATGCAGGGACGATCGTCGTCTTGGACCCACCGCGTCGCAGCCCGCCATGACGTTGAGGCAGTTTCTCGGGCCGCGATTGGCGAGGTAACCTCTGCCCTTCGCGAGGTGGAGAGGGGTGGCCGCCGGAAGCTACCCCCGCACGTCCCCCACCACCCGCGCCCGAACCCGCAGCGAATCCCCCGGCAGGTAGGCGATCGGAATATCCTCCTGATCCACCAGCACGATGCTGGCCGGATCGGCCCCCGCCCGAATTGCCCGCTCGGCCGCGATCTCCCACGCCCGCTTCATCGCCGCCTCCCGCCCCATCCCCTGGAACACCTGGTCCACCTCCCCGCTCACCTGCGCGATCGCCGCCCCCAGCGCATTGGCCACCCCCTCGTTCGCCACCCGCACCACCCGCGAAACCCCCGGTAACGCATCCGGCACCAGGAACGCCCCACCCCCCACCGCCACCAGCGGCCGCGGCACCGCATCGGCCCGCATCCGGTCCACGGCGTCACCGATGATCGCATGGATGCGCGCAACCGCCGCCGCCACGAACCCCCGGTCCAGCCCGGCCACAAGCCCCGCCTCCCCCAGCCGCACCAACCCCGCCGCGACGGCCACATCGGTGCAGGTCAGGTCCGGCCCGCCGAACACCCTCGCCCGCTCCCGCAACCGATACCCTACGCTCACCGGCCCGATCTTCCCGGGATCGGCCGGATCGACCAGCGTCCCACCCCCCAGCCCCACCGAAACCAGGTCCGGCATCCGGAACAACGTCCGAACCCCACCCACCTCGACCACGTTGTTCGCCTCGCGCGGGAACCCCGCCACCAGGCTGCCCACATCCGCCGTCGTCCCCCCCACATCCACCACCATCGCGTCGCTCAGCCCGGACAGGAATGCCGCCCCCCGCAACGAATTCGTCGGCCCCGAGGCAAACGACCGCACCGGATACGCAGCCGCCTCGTCCGCGCCGACCACCGTCCCGTCGTTCTGCGTGATGAACAACGGCGCATCGATGCCCGACCCCGCCAGCGCCGCCCGGAACCCCGCCACGATCCGCGCCGCCAACGGCAACAAGGCCGCGTTCAACAGGCACACATTCTCCCGCGCCAGCAGCCCGATCCGCCCCAGCTCATGCGACCGCGTCACCGCCACCCCCGGCGCCCATTCCGCCAGCATTGCCTCCGCCGCCCGCTCCCCCGCGTCGTTCAGCGGCGAGAACACCCCGCACACCCCCACCGCCGCCATCCCCGCCATCGCCTCCGCCGCCGCCCGCATTGCGTCACTATCGAACGGCACCAGCTCCCGCCCATCCACCTCGTGCCCGCCACGGATCATCGCCACCTTCCCCTCGACCACGTCGCGCAACGCCGCCGGCCAATCGACAAACGGCGGCAACGTCGCCGCCGCCGGCAAGCCCACCCGAACCGCCCCGATCCGCGCCAGCCCTCGCCGCTGCACCACCGCATTGGTGAAATGCGTCGTCCCGATCATCACGGCACCCACGCGCGACGCCCCCACCCCCGCGCCGTCGAGCACCAGCCGCAACGCCGCCAGAATCCCGTCGGTCACATCCTCGGTCGTCGCCGTCTTGACGACATGCACCACGTCCCGCCCGTCCAGCAGCACGGCGTCGGTGTTGGTGCCGCCGACATCGATGCCGATCCTGATCATTGCGAGAACACCGGCCGATAATCGATATCGTAGCCGAACGCCCGCGGCCCGACATGCGACAGCCCCTTCGGCGTCGTCAGCAACGCTGGCGCCGGCAATGCGATCACCGTCACCCGCTGCCCGAACCGCACCGTCTCGGTCCCGATCGCCTCGCCCGAGCCGCTATCCATCACGATCACCAAATCCGGCACCGTCGCCGCCACCACATCGTCGCGCCACGCCACCGACCACTCGTTCTGGAAGTCGATCCGCATCACGTGCCCCGCGTCCCCATCCAACCCCTCGATCCGCACCGTCCCGCGCAGCCACCCCTCGGTCGCCCGCCGCATCACGTCAGCGACCTTGCCGCGGAACAGCACCATGCCGCCTTCGCTGGCCACGACGGCCTCCACCGGGTCCAGATGCGCCGCCCGCGCCGCGCGCACCGCCCGCCCGATCCGCAACGCCCAGGACAGCGTGTGCAGGCAGCTCGCCCGCTTCACCTCCGCCCCCGTCCGCGGCGCCTTGCAGGTGGCGGCTGTGGAGCCCAGCACTACGCACATCCGCCGCGTCATCCGCTCCATCCACGCCCAGTCCACCGCCTCGGCGAAGATGATGCTGTTGGCGCGGACATCGACCATGGTCCATGGTGCGGCAGACAGGTCGCAGATCGCGAAGCTCGTCATGTCCGCCTGCGGAAACGCCCGCCCCATCGCATCCGCATCCACCACCGGCAATCCGAGCAGCTGTGCGGCGAGGATCGACTGGAATGCGTTGTTGCCGCCAATCTCCCACAGCATCAACGCATCGAACTTCCGGCCGAGATGCGCCTCCATCATCGTCACGGTCCGCGCGATCACAGGCCCGTCGCACATCCGCTCCTGCATCGCCAGCGGCGCGCCCATCTGCCCGACGCAGCCGACCAACGCGTCGTCGTCCAGCGCCAGCGGATCGACCACCCGCACGCCCCTGCCGGAAGCCAAATGCAGCTTGGCCTCCAGCAGCGAGAAATAGGGATCGCCACCACCGCCGGTGCCGAGGATCCAGGCACCGGTGGCGAGGTCCTCCAGGTCGGTGGCATCCAGCTCGAACGGGTCATGCACGGTCATGCAGTAGGCTGGACCGAACGGCGTGGGGCTGTCGAGGGGAAGGGAGGAAGAATGTTCTTTTTTGGAAAAAAGACTAAAAAACTTCGCTCTAATAGCGAATCATGTAGAGATCTGCGATTCTCCCTGCGCGGAGCAAGGAGTAGAGCCGAATGGACATGCTGCATTTGCGCACTGACTTGGTGGCCTGGCACTGCTTGACGCCGCCCAACGCCTTCGGGTTCTGGCGGAACTGACGGGCGATGGAGCTGCTGTGGCGGCCGCCGATGGAGCGCAGCGCCGGGGCATCTCGGGCGATGCAGGCGGCGCGGCGGTGGTGGTGGCGGCCACGCCGGTCAGCAGCGCCGGGCCTGCGGGCGATCTGATGTCGCAGCTCGGCGCCGAGCGGCTTGCCCGCTTCGGCTGCCCGCATTGCGACGCCGAGGACGTCCAGCGATGGGGCCGCGCCGCCGGCAAGCCGCGCTATCGCTGCAAGACCAACCACACGACAGCATTTCGCTGGCGCCACCGCTTTCTCGACGCGCTCACCCAGGACATGCTCGCGAAAGGTGATGGCCAGATCGCGGTAGCCGACGAGCACTAACTGTGTGAACTTCGTAATGCTCAATTCTCGTTGTTTGTGACCAAAGATTCGCTGCCAGTCGCGATTGCCCAGGCAATCGGGATGCAAATTTTCACTGCATACCTGGATCATGAGGGCGAGGAATTTTAATGAGTTCTGACCTGGGGCTGAAACCCCCATAGCCCCAGGTCGCGGAGAGAATTGGCCCTTCGGAGAGAGATTCGGGCGTTCATTGCGCTCTCTGAGCCCCGAGTGTGCCTCGCAAACCCCCGGAAAACTTGAGGTTTTCCAGGCTGTCTCACCG
>CAMBRC010000113.1 GCA_945869965.1 Asaia bogorensis | reverse complement strand
AGTTTTGCTTGCAGAGCACCAACTTTGTCAAAGTCGGCATCTGGTTCTGCCCACATTGCAGTAACTTTTTCGTATTCGGCAAGCAGGTCACGAATCGGCGCGACACCGTCCATCACATTGCCGAGTACGTCTTTGGCTGCGTCGAGTTGAGGTTCTTGTTCAAGAAGTCCGACCGAAAAACTCGGGGTCAATCTTGCTTCTCCTGTAAAGCCGTCGTCACGACCAGCCATAATTTTAAGCAGACTTGATTTTCCGCTGCCGTTTGAACCAAGTACCCCGATTTTTGCACCAGGATAAAACGAGAGCGAAATGTTCTCCAGCACCGTGCGGTCGGGTGGGTAGAAGCGCGCAAGTTTGTAACAGGTATAGATAAATTCGGCAGCCATAAGCCATACAACCTACTTGCCCGCGTGCCGTGCTAAATTATTGCGACAAATCAACTCGACACCAAAAGGGGTCAAAATGCAGCTCTTAACTCAGGCTTACATCGGAGATTTTCTATTCCGTTACTTACATATCGCCGTTGGCATTACTTGGATCGGTTTGCTTTATTACTTTAATCTTGTGCAGGTTCCCGCACTTGCTGCTTATGGTGACGAGGGCAAGGCCCGCATGTTGACACTCGACAAAGTTGCCCGTCGCGCGTTGTGGTGGTTTCGCTGGGCTGCGATTGCAACTTTGGTAACTGGTTTATTAATTACTGGACTGATTAAGGACTACTGGCAACAAAACAACGCACACAACATGACTATTTCACTCGGCATGATCTACGGCACGCTGATGGCTGCGAATGTGTGGATGATTATTTGGAAGAACCAGAAAATTGTTCTTGCTAATGCTGTGAATGTTCTTGGGGGCGGTGCTGCTGATCCAGCCGCTGCTGGTGCAGGTCGCAAAGCCTTGCTTGCATCGCGTCAGAACTTTATTTTCTCGTTTTCGATGTATGGCCACCGGCTCGGCGGTCTCGAACTCCATCTTCAACCGGCGATCAGGATACAGCGGCGTTAGGTTGTCGAAGTTGATCCGGTGCTTGACCGCCTCAGGCGCCTCAAAATTGATCGAATTGACCTTCAGCAGCGCGAAATACCGCTCGCCATCCTTCGGCGCCCGGATCTGCCCCTCAACCGTGTCGCCGGTCCGCAGCGCGAACCGCCGGACCTGGGTCGGACTCACATAGATGTCGTCCGGCCCAGGCAGGTAGTTGCTCTCCGCACTGCGCAGATAGCCGAACCCGTCGGACATGATCTCCAGCGTGCCCTCGCCATAGATCGCCTGGTCGTTCTCCGCCAGGTTCTTCAGAATGGCGAACAACATGTCCTGCTTGCGGAGCGACGAAGCGTTCTCGATCTGAAGCGACTCCGCGAAGCTGAGCAGGTCAGCGGGCGTTTTTGCCTTGAGTTCAACAAGATGCATGGCAAGGCCTCGTATGTGGCAACGCCGCGCATGACGGCAGGCGGAAGGGCGATGAAAGCGCGGTTCCGCCGTCAAACCGGACTGGGCGCAAGAGGCCGCCGGGCGGTCGAAACTGCTGTGATCTCGGAGGGATAGCCGTGGAAAGCCGCGCGCCAGGGCGGCCGCGCGCAACCCTGGTAGAACCCGGCGGGCGCCGCGTCAAGCCGACAGTGAGGAAGGCTCAGGCAAGAATCTTCTTTTTGTGAACAAAAAGAAGCAAAAAAACTTCATCCACTGCTTACTTCTCTCCCCCCGCGCTTGGGCGGGGGGAGCCGGAGGGGGCTCTTGCTTCCTAATGCCCGGATAAAAAAATCCCCTGACAAGATATTTTTTCCTTGCATCTTCCCCATCAGTTAGATAATATGCGCACCAATGTCAGTCCAGCCCACCCCCCTCGGCACTCAGATCGCCAGCCTGCGCAAAGCAGGAGCGGCCCCTTCGGGGGCTGATCGGGGAAGGCTGTCCACCGCCCTGCACACCCTGATCGCCGCCATCTTCGCGCGCATCTTCGACCGCCTGGAGCAAATCCTCCTGCTCTGGCAGGCCGGCCAACTTCCCAAGCCCGTCGTCCGCCAGCGCCCGCAGGCCAAAACCGAGCACCACAAAACCACCAAACAATACCGTGGGATCGCACCCCGCCGACGCGCAAAATCCGTCGCACGCCCGCTCCGCGCCAAATGCGTGACAAATCACGTCCGCACACCCATCGACACGCGCACCAACCCAGCCAGTGTCGCGCCACCCTGCCGCCCGCGTCCACGTTCTCGCGCTGCCCGTGGCCCACCATGCGGACGCGTCCCAACCCTCTCATCAGGGATGCACAACCGCGGCAATATTGTTTCGATATCGTTATCATAATCGTCGCGTCAGCAAAGCTGTAGAATGGTTTCTCGGCCAGCGATCACGGCGACCAATCCAGCGGCCGCCATTCCATCTCGCCCTCCGGGTGGCGCGGCGTCACAAAGCCGAGCTTTGCATACAGAGTATGAGCATCGTCGGTGTTCAACGACCAGGCCCGTACTGTCGCAACGCTAGGGTGGTCAAGCACCGCGCGGACCAAACCGATCGCAAGCCCGCGACCACGATGCGCTGGCAGTATGAAGACATCCGTCAGGCGTGCATTCAGTGTGTAGTCCGTCACCGCGCGAGCAAACCCGGCCTGGCTGCCGTTCGGCGCGTAGAGCCCGATGGCAAGAGCATTGTCGATGCTCCGCTGCACGGTCTCACGGCTTCGTCCACGTGCCCAGGCGGACTCCTCAGAGAGGAATCGGTGGATCACCTCGACATTCATCTGCATCCGGTCATCGGATGTAAAGTAGCCATCCGTGAGAGTATGGCGCTGCTCGGGCATCAAAACGGCTTCACAATTACCATCACCACGATCACCACCAGCAGCACCGTCGGCACTTCATTGGCCACCCGGTAGAACTTATGGCTGCGCCGATTCCGGTCCTCCAGGAACTCCCGCCGCCACTTCGACATCGCCCCATGAAACCCGCTCATCAGCAGCACCATGGTCAATTTCACATACCACCACCCGTCCTGCCCCCAATCCACCACCCCCGGCGTCAGCACCAGGAAAATCCCGAATACCCAGGTGGCAATCATCGCTGGGTTGATGATCTGCTTCAGCAACCGCCGCTCCATCACCTTGAAGCGCTCGCTCTCCGCCGATCCCACCACCAGCCCGCAGTGATACACATACAGCCGCGGCAGATAGAACATCCCCGCCATCCACGCGATCAAACTGATCACATGCAACGCCTTGGTCCAGGGATACAGGGTGGCCAACATCAAACGCCCTTCCCGGCCGCCAGCAATCCCGGCAACTCGAACATCGACCCGAACGGCACCGCCCCCATCGCCCGCAACCGGCTCCCGTCATGATGTGCCGCATATCCCAAACACGGCATCCCCGCCGCCGCCGCCGCCGTCGCCCCCGGCACCGAATCCTCGATCACCAGGCAATGCTCCGGCGCCACCCCCTGTGCTGCCGCCGCCGCCAGAAACAGATCCGGCGCCGGCTTGCCCCGCGCCACATCCCGATGCGAATGCACCCGCCCCGCCACCAGGTCCCGAATGCCCAGCCGCCCAAACTTCACCGCCATCTCCTCATGCGACGAATTGGACGCCACCCGCCATGCCAGCCCAAGCTCCGTCGTCGCCTGCAACGCCTCGACCGCCCCCGGAATCGCCTCGACCCCCGCCGCCATAGCGTCGATCACATTCTGCACCAACGATTGCTTCCACCCCTCGGTCAACGCCCGCCCCAACCGCCGCTCGATGATCGGCTGCATGTCGGTAAACGTCAGTCCCAGGAAGTGCCCATCCGATTCCGCCGCCGTCATCGCCCACCCCAGCGCCGTCAACTCCTCCGCTACCACCCGATTGGCGACGGGTTCGCTATCCACCAGCACTCCGTCGCAATCGTAGATCACGAGCAACAACGGCGCCGAACGCCGCCGCATGAAATCAAGCGCCATCACGCCCCCGCCCGTGCATGCGGACAATCGCCAAAGGTCGTCGGGCAAGTCCGCCCCCCTACAAAGCTGCACAACCCTGTCGGCCGCTCCAGCGTCGCCCGCACCACCCCAGCCAACGCTGCAATGAAGCCAGGATCGCTGTTCTGCACCGGCGCTCGAAAATACCCGGGCACCCCGACCTTATGTGCCAACTCCCGATACTCGATATCCAACTCCACCAGTGTTTCCGAATGATCCGACACGAAGGCTATCGGCACGATAAGAATGGCCACCTTGTCATGCGCCGCCTGCTCAATCGCTTCCTCGGCCGATGGCGAAATCCACTTCTGCGGCGTTGCCCGTGACTGATAACAGATCGACCAATCCAGTCCGTCAATCTCCAAAGCCCGGGCAACGGCTGCTGAGGTCTTCTCGATCTGGTTCTGGTAGGGGTCACCACGCTTGACGATCACCTCCGGCAAGCCGTGAGCAGAAAACAACACCCGCAACGGCACCGCAGGATCTAACCCGGCACGTGCCTCAACATAACTCGCCCGCACCAGATCGGCAGTGGCACCAACAAAACCAGGCTCGCTGTGATAACAACAAATGCTATGCACCGGCGCCACCAGTCCAACCTGCGCCGCTGCCTCTCGCCAAGCGGTCAGCGAACTGCCGGTCGTCGTAGTGGAATACTGCGGATAGAGCGGCAACAGCACGATCTCGTCGGGAGCGAATTCAAGAACTTCCCGCGCAGTCTGAAGGCTGAACGGATGCCAATAGCGCATAGCAATGAAACATCGCGCTTCGTACTCACCGAACTCACCCTCCAAGGCCGTTGCCTGTACCTGCGTCAGCTCCAGCAACGGCGATTTGCCGCCAAGCAGGGCATAGTTCTCGGTTGCCGGCTTGACCCGGGCGTGGGCGATGAGCCGCGCCAGGAACGGCCGCACAAAGAATGGTACCCGCAGGATGGCTGGATCGGTGAACAGGTTGACCAGGAACGGCTTGATCGCCTCTGGCCGGTCCGGACCACCCAGGTTGAACAACACGACGGCAAGACGCTTCTTCCGGTGGGCGGCATCAAGCGGCACGGATCAACTCCACCAGGGCGCCCACATGCTCGGGCGGGGTTTGCGGCACGATGCCATGGCCCAGATTGAAGATGTGGGGACGGCCCCGCAGGGCGTCGAGGATTTTTCTCGTGCCCTCCTGCAACGCCACCCCACCGGCAACCAATGCCAATGGATCGAGATTGCCTTGCAGCGTGATATCAGGCGGCACCATCACAGCGGCGGCAGCTGGGTTCATCGCGGTATCGATGGCCACCCCGTTCATCCCCGCCCCAAGTGCGTACTCACCGAGCATCGATCCGGCCAGGCGTGGAAAACCGATCAGCTTCACCTGCGGATGGCTCTGCCGCAGTGCCTGTGCGATTCGCGCTGTGGGTTCGATCACCCAGCGACGGAATTCCCCCGGCGGCAACATGCCGGCCCAGGAATCGAACAACATCAACACCTCGGCCCCGGCATCCGCTTGCCCGCGCAGATAGATCAGGTTGCCTTGGACGATCATCTCGATCAGCCGGGCAAACAAGTCCGGCTCGCGATACGCCATCAGTCGGGCAGCGGCGAATTCGCGCGAGCCGTGGCCCTCGACCATGTAGCAGGCGACGGTGAACGGCGACCCGGAGAAGCCGATCAGCGTGGCATCGCCGATATTGGCGGCCACCCGGCGCACAGTTTCCCAAACCGGCGAAACGATCTCGGCGACACGATCCAGGCTCAAAGCATCGAGATCGGCCGCCGTGCGGATCGGTGGCAGCACCGGGCCTTCGCCTTCGGCATAACGCAACGCCTGGCCGAGCCCCAGGCTGACAATCGGCAAATCGCTGAACAGAATCGCAGCATCCATGCCGAAGCGGCGCAGCGGCTGCAGGGTGATCTCGGCGGCCAATTCCGGGGTCAGGCACAGCTTAAGGAAATCGCCGGCCTCGGCGCGCAGGGCACGATACTCCGGCAGGTAACGCCCGGCCTGGCGCATAAGCCACACTGGCGGCGGCCATACCGCCTCACCCCCCAGTACCCGCAGCAGTTTTTTCGTCATCAGGCTGATTCCGTTCCGATGGGCCATTCCAATGAGGCTCCTCTACCAGAAAAGAATCTTTAAGACTTTAGGGATGATGTAGTGGTGGGTGTGGTACCTGGGGTACCACAGGCAACGCTGGCTGGAAGTGGTTCCATCCACACCAGGGGGCGTCGGCAAGGGACTGGATTTGCGGTTGGAATCGGCGATGTCCCCAGAGTGCCAGCGGGAGCGGGGTGCAGATAGCCGGGGTACCGCGAAAAACCACTTCATCCCCGCATTTCGCCGGGTCGGCTGCGGTTTCGGCTGGCCAGGGCAGTTATCCCCGTTATTCTCATTGGAATGACAAACCGCCTCAACCTGCACCTGGTCTCCGATGCCACTGGCGAAACGCTGAACTCGATTGCCCGGGCAACCGTGGTGCAGTTCGAGCATGCGCAAATCGTCTACCACCGTTGGAGCCTGATCCGCTCGCGGTTGAAGCTGCAAAGCGTGTTGGATGGCATCGAGGCTGAGCCCGGGCCGGTGTTGTCGACGTTGGTGGAGAAGAGCCTGCGGGCGGAGCTGGAAACGGCATGTCAGCGATTGGGCGTTGCGGTGGTGCATGTGCTGGATCCCGTGCTCGGGATGCTGGCGGAGCAGTTTGGCGAGAAGGCCTCATCGCGACCAGGGCGGCAGTACGTGCTCGATGACGCTTATTTCAAGCGCATCGATGCCATTCACTATGTACTGGCGCATGATGACGGCCAGGCCCATGCGGGGATTGGCGAGGCTGACGTTGTATTGGTCGGGGTGTCCCGCAGTTCGAAGACGCCGACCTCGTTCTACCTCGCCAATCGCGGAATCAAATGCGCCAACGTGCCACTGGTGCCGGGGATTGCCGAGACGGCGGAGCTTGAGAATGCGCATTGCCCGGTGATCGGGTTGACGCTGGATGCGCCGGCGCTGATCGAGATTCGCCGTCATCGGCTGCGTATGATTGGGGCGGCGGCCACGGCGGCGGCAGCGCGGCAGAACAGTGGGGATTACGTTGATCCCGAAGCGGTGAAGGCCGAGCTACTCTGGGCCCGGCGGTTGTGCACCAAACGGGGCTGGCCGGTCATCGACGTAACCCGCCGTTCGATCGAGGAGACGGCGGCGACGGTGTTGCAGCTGATGGATGCCTGGCACGAGCACAAGCGGCGCCAAGCCGTGCCGGGTTGAGATGCAGCGGAATTCGCCCAGGCTGATCCTGGCCAATCAGTCGAAATTCCGGGCCGGCTTGCTGGCAGCAGCGGGTGTGACGGCCGAGGCGATGCCGGCATTTGTCGACGAAGCCGAAATCAAGGCTGGTGCCAAGGCGGAGGGGATGTCGGCTGTGGATACCGCGATGTTGCTTGCCAGTTTGAAGGCTGAGCGGATTGCGCGGCGGTTTCCTGAGGCGCTGGTGGTTGGTGGCGATCAGATTCTTGTTTGTGAAGGGCGATGGTTCGACAAGCCGCCTGATTTGAATGCGGCACGGACGCAATTGCGGGAATTGCGGGGACGGACGCATGAGTTGGTAACCGCGGTGTTGTGCCAGCGTGGCGAACAGCGGGTTTGGCAGCATGTGGCCACGCCGCGGCTGGTGATGCGTGATTTTTCAGAAGCGTTCCTGGAAGAGTACCTGACCGTGGAAGGCGAGGTACTCACGACAACGGTTGGGGCGTATCGGGTGGAGGGACCGGGGATGCAGTTGTTCGACCGAATCGAGGGAGAACATACGGCGATCATGGGGCTGCCGTTGCTGCCGCTGCTGGGTTTCTTGCGTCAGCATGGTGTTTTGATCGTCTGAGACTGGTCTGATGCCGATCGGGCTGAGCGGTCCTGTTGTAGGGCGGCCAGAGGCGTCAGGCTGCGGATATGAGCACACCTCCGCCGACCGATTTCGTTCGCGCCCGCCGGATGCATGAGCGGGGCAAGTACGATCATGTGACGATCCATGCGATCCTCGATGCTTCACCGCTGTGTCATGTCGGCCATGTGATCGATGGCCGCCCCGTGGTGATCCCGACTTTTCATTGGCGTATCGGCGACACGGTGTACTGGCATGGCAGCTCAGCCAGCCGGATGGTGAAGGTCAATATTGCCGGGGGGCAGGTTTGTCTGACCGTGAGCATCCTGGATGGCTACGTGCTGGCGCGATCGGGTTACAATCATTCGGTGAATTATCGTTCGGCGATGTGCTTCGGCACGCCGCGGCTGGTGGATGATCCCGACGAGAAAATGGCGGCGTTGAAGGCGTTCATGGACCGGCTGGTGCCTGGCCGGTGAGAAGGGCTGCGGCCACCGAATGCGTATGAGATGAAAGCAACCGGCGTTTTGGCGATGGTGATCGACGAGGCATCGGCCAAGGTTCGGGCTGCGCCGCCGGGCGACGATCCCGGCGATGAGACCTGGCCGATCTGGGGCGGGGTACTGCCGGTACATACCGTTCCCGGCCCAGCCGAGCCTGACCAGTATGTTGCCGGCCGGTTAGAAGCACCCGCGACACCGTTCGTTCGCGGGCGCAATGGAAAAGTTTTTGCTTCTTTTTTCAAAAAGAAGTGCTTGTTCTTTTTTGAAAAAAAGAACCAAAAAATTTTATCCGCTTGTTCACTTGCAAGCCGGCAGGTGTGGTGGCACTCCGGCGATGCTGGCAGGAGTGGGCAATGGCGGTGAACAAGGTTTATCCGGATGCCGTAGGGGCACTGGCCGGGGTTATTCGTGATGGGATGACCATCATGGCCGGCGGGTTCGGGTTGTGCGGCATTCCGACGGTGTTGATCGAGGCGATCCGGGCGTCTGGGGCTCGGGACCTGACCTTTGTCTCAAACAATGCCGGGGTGGATGATGGCGGGTTGGGGCTGCTGTTGCAGACGCGCCAGGTGCGCAAGATGATCAGCTCGTATGTGGGCGAAAACAAGACTTTCGCCGAGCAGTACCTGGCTGGTGAATTGGAGATCGAGTTCAACCCGCAGGGCACGCTGGCCGAGCGCATCCGGGCTGGCGGGGCGGGGATACCGGCGTTCTTTACCAAGACCGGGGTGGGAACGGTGATTGCCGAGGGCAAGGAAGTGCGCGAATTCGACGGCGAGAAATACGTCATGGAGCGCGGGCTGCGCGCCGATCTGGCGATCATCCATGCTTGGAGGGCTGACCCCGAGGGCAACCTCGTCTATCGCAAGACGGCGCGGAACTTCAATCCGATGATGGCGACGGCGGCCAAGGTGACGGTTGTGGAGGTGGAGGAATTAGTGCCGTTGGGCAGCTTTGATCCCGACCACATCGTGACGCCGGGGATTTTCGTCAATCGGATCGTGAAGCTCGATAGCGTGGTCAAGCGCATCGAGCAGCGGACCGTGCGCAAGCGCGTGGCGGCTTAGGGAGGACGGATATGGCCTGGACCCGTGAGCAGATGGCGGCGCGTGCGGCGCAGGAGTTGAAGGACGGGTTCTATGTGAACCTGGGCATCGGCATTCCGACGCTGGTGGCGAACTACATTCCCGAGGGTATCGCGGTGCAGTTGCACAGCGAGAACGGGATGCTGGGGACCGGGCCTTTTCCGTTCGAAGGGGAGGAGGATGCCGATGTGATTAACGCCGGCAAGCAGACGGTGACCGAGTTGCCGAGCACGAGCTACGTGGACAGTGCTGCGAGCTTTGCAATGGTTCGGGGCGGGCATATCAATCTGTCGATCCTGGGGGCGTTGCAGGTGGCGGAGAATGGCGACCTGGCGAACTGGATGATTCCCGGCAAGATGGTGAAGGGGATGGGGGGTGCCATGGATCTGGTGGCCGGGGTGAAGCGGGTGGTGGTGCTGATGGAGCACACGGCGGGCGGCAAGCCAAAGCTGCTGCATCGCTGTAACCTGCCGCTGACCGGGGCGGGGGTGGTGGATATGGTGGTTACTGATCTTGCGGTGTTTGACGTTGATCGGCGGGGCGGCGGGATGACGTTGTTGGAATTGGCGCCGGGGGTGACTTTGGCGGCGTTGAAGGAAGTGACTGAGGCGGATTTCGCGGTGGCGGTGGGGTTGAAGGCGGCATAGCGCGGGCCGCAACCCTGTCTGCCGCCGATTGTGTCGGTTTGCGGCTTTGGGGACTTGATCGGTTGGGATGGGGGGGATATACGCGGCCCTCCGGTGTTGGGGGCCATAGCTCAGCTGGGAGAGCGCCTGAATGGCATTCAGGAGGTCAGCGGTTCGATCCCGCTTGGCTCCACCACCGCGCCCCCGCCAAAGGGCATGTTTCGGGACATGCATGGCGTTGACCTTGGATCTCGATAACTCACTTCGATATTTCATGCGGCTGGATGCGCTGGCACGGGTTGTGTTGGCGTTTTTGCTCGTGGCCAGCGGGTTTAGTGCGCCGCGGATGCAGGTTGATGCCGCGCGGGCGATGGCGATGGCGGCGGGGGCGTTGTGCCTGGCGGATGGGCCGGCGGGGATGCCGGAGGACGGGCAGGGGCACGGGCATTGCGCGATTTGCCTAGGCAGTGCGCCGGTCATTGGGTTGGCCGCGATGCACGGTGTAATGCCGCGGGTTGTCGCGGCGGCGGGCTTGGGCGTTTTGGTCGAGGTGGTGGCGTGGCGGGGCGGTCGGGCAGCTTATGCGTCGCGGGCGCCGCCGGGGCTGGCTGGGTGATACGGACCGGGCTTTTCCATTGACGAGGCATCCGGATGCGGTGCCGGAGGATTTTTGCGATGCGACATATGTTTCTTGCTACGGCGGCCCTGGTCGGGTTCGCCGGGGTGGCGCTGGCGCAGGTGCCGAGCGTTGAGATCAGCGGTGCCTGGGCGCGGGCGACGACGAGCAGTGCCAAGGTTGGCGGCGCGTTCATGACGCTGAAGGCGGTTGGCGGTGCCGAGCGGGTGGTGTCGGCCAGTTCGCCGGTGGCGGAGAAGATCGAGCTGCACGAGACGATCAACGATGCCGGCGTGATGAAGATGCGCGAGGTGCCGCAATTGGTGCTGACGGCCGGGCAGGCGGTGGTGCTGAAGCCTGGCAGCTATCACATCATGCTGATCGGGTTGAAAAAGCCGCTGAACCGGGGCGAGAGTTTTCCGCTGACGGTTACGTTCGAGAAGGCAGCGCCGGTGACGGTGACGGTCACGGTGCAAGCTGCCGGGGCCTCAGCGCCGCGCCATCAAGGCCACTAGGTGACGGGGTCTGGGGCGACGCCCCAGCGGGGTCCAGGGGCAGCGCCCCTGGCCTTTAGATTGCGACTCTCACTCCCAGCTCGACCACTCGATCCGTCGGAATGCGAAAAAACTCAGTGGCCGAGATGGCATTGCGGGCCATGACCAGAAACAGCCACAGGCGCCAGATCGGCATTTTGGGCCGGGCGGCGGCGACGAGGGTTTCGCGGCCGAGGAAGTAGCTGGCCTGGAGCGGGTCGAAATCGAGGCCTTCGGCCGACGAGATGGCGGCGAGGTCGCGCGGCAGATGCGGGCTTTCCATGAAGCCGTAGCGGATGATGACGCGGTGGATGCCCTCGGCCATTTTGGTGACGGTGACACGTTCGTCGGCGGGGACGGCGGGCATGTCTTCGTTGGCCACGGTGACAAAGAGGACGCGTTCGTGCAGCACCTTGTTGTGCTTGAGGTTGTGCAGCAGGGCGCCGGGTACGTAATCCGAATTGCCGGTCATGAAGATGGCCATGCCGGGGACGCGGATGGTGCGCGACTGGGGCAGGCGGGCGAGGAAGCTGGAGAGCGGCAGGCTGTCCTGTTTCCAGCGGTCCAACAGCAGCTCGCGGCCGCGTTTCCAGCTGGTCATCATGGCGACTAGCGCGATGCCGAGGACCAGGGGCACCCAGCCGCCCTGCGGCACCTTGAGGACGTTGGCGGCGAAGTAGATGAAATCCAGGACGAAGAAGCCGCCGAAGACGGCGATCACGGTGCTGCGGCGCCAGCCATAGGTGCGGCGGAAGACGACGGCGGCGAGCACGCTGGTGCACAGGAAGGTGCCGGTCACCGCGATGCCATAGGCGGCGGCGAGGTTGTCGCTGGTGCGGAAGGCCAGCACCAGCACGACCACACCGACCAGGATCGCCAAGTTCACCTGGGGCAGGTAGATCTGGCCCTCTTCCGAGGAGGAGGTGTGGCGCACCGTCAGGCGCGGCAGGAAGCCGAGCTGCATGCACTGGCGGGCGACGGAATAGGCACCTGAGATCATCGCCTGGCTGGCAATCACGGTGGCGGCGGTGGCGAGCAGCACCAGGGGCAGGCGGAACCAGTCGGGCGCAAGGAGGTAGAACGGGTTCTCCATTGCCGCGGGGTTGGCCAGCACCAGGGCGCCCTGGCCGAAATAGTTGAGCGCCAGGGCCGGCAGGACGAAGACCAGCCAGGCGCGCTGGATCGGCTTGGCGCCGAAATGGCCCATGTCGGCATAGAGCGCCTCGGCCCCGGTGACGGCCAGGACGACCGAGCCGAGAGCGACCAGCGACAGCAGCTTGTAGTGGATCATCATGCCGACGGCGTAGGTGGGCGAGAGGGCGAGCAGCACGGTGGGGTTGCGCACAATGTGGAGGATGCCCAGCAGCGCCAGCACGACGAACCACAGCAGCATGATCGGGCCGAAGACGCGGCCCATGATCCCGGTGCCGCGCCACTGGATGAGGAACAGTAGCAGGATGACCACCAGGGAGATGGGAATGACCACTTCGTGAAGCTGGGGATTGACCACCAGCAGGCCCTCAACGGCGGAGAGCACCGAAATGGCGGGGGTGATCACGCCATCGCCGAAGAACAGGCAGGCGCCGGCGATGCCGACCAGCGCGAGGATGCGACGCAGCCGCGCATCCTGGACGCCGCGCTGGGCCAGGGACATCAGGGCGAGGATGCCGCCTTCGCCGCGGTTGTCGGCGCGCATGACCAGCAGGACGTATTTGAAGGTGACGACCAGCACCAGCGACCAGAAGATCAGTGAGAGGATGCCGAGCACATCGTTTGAGTCCAGACCGTCATGCTTGAAGTGCTCGAGCGTGGCCTTGAAGGCGTATAGCGGCGAGGTGCCGATGTCACCGTAAACGACGCCGAGCACACCGAGCATGACGCCGGCGCGCATGGAGGAGGGCGGTGCGCCTGGGTGGACGGATGCCGTGGTCATCGGTGCTTACCGGTGGCGGATGAGGTGGCAGGCTCACACTGTAGCATGGAGCGACCCTCGCTAGGCGGGCGGTTGGTGCCCGCGGCGGCTCGATTACGCTGCACTGCGGCATCGCGCAAGGCAGCGGGTGGCGGAAGGAAGGCAAGTGAAAGAGCAAGCTAGACGCCGCCGGAGCCTTGCTTGCTGATGTACTGGTTATCCACGATGGCCGAAGATGGCGGTGCCGACGCGGACATGGGTGGCGCCGTTGGCAATGGCGGCCTCGAAATCGCCCGACATGCCCATGGAGAGGACGCTGAGCCCGTGGCGGGCGGCGCAGGCGGCGAGCCAGGTGAAATGGGGGGCGGGATCGCCTTCGGCTGGGGGGATGCACATCAGGCCGGTCAGGCTGGGGCCGAAGCGGGTCTGGCATGCGGCGATGAAGGCGTCGGCGTCGGCGGTGGGGATGCCGGCTTTTTGCGGTTCGTCACCGACATTGACCTGAACCAGCAGGTCCGGCGCGCGGCCTTCCTTCTGGATTGCGTCGGCAATGGCGTCGGCCAGGCGGGGGCGGTCGAGCACCTCGATGACATCGGCCAGGCGGACGGCGTCGCGCGCCTTGTTGGTTTGCAGGCCGCCGATGAGGTGCAGGCGCAGAGTGGGGTGGGCGGCGCGCAGGGCGGGGAATTTTAGCGCGGTTTCCTGGACGCGGTTTTCGCCGAACAGGGTTTGGCCGGTGGCCAGGGCGGCCAGCACGGCTTCGGTGGGGTGAGTCTTGGAGACGGCGACGAGGTGGACGGCGCCTGGGGGGCGGCCGGCGCGTGCCGTGGCGGCGGCGATGCGGGCGCGGACGGCGGACAGGCCGGCGGCGACGTGACTATAAGAGAGATCGGTGGCGGGTGGGGCGCTCATGGACGGAAAGCTTGTCGCTTGGGCGCGCGGGGTCAAGTGCCGATTGGGCGGGGGACTGCCGGTGCTGTGGCTGTTCACCGATCAGGGGCGGCTGGGCGATCCGCTGATGGCGGCGGCGGGGTTGCCGCGCGGGATGTGCGGGGTGGTGTTGCGCGACGACATGGCGCCGGGACGCGCGGCGACGGCGCGGGCGCTGGCGCGGATCTGCCGGGGGCGGCGCAATCTGCTGGTGGTGGCTGGGGATGCGGCGCTGGCTCGGACGGTGGGGGCGGGGGTGCATCTGCGCGGCGGGCGGCGGCTGCGTGGGATGGCGGGGGTGCGTGGCCTGGTGACGAGTTCGGCGCATGGGGTGGCGGAGCTGCGGCGGGCTGCGGCCGATGTGGTGTTTTTATCGCCGGCGTTTGCCACGGCGAGTCATCCGGGTGCGGCGGGGTTGGGGGCAGTGCGGTGGTTGGCGATGGCGCGGCGGGCGCCGAGGGGGGTGGTGGTCGGCGCGTTGGGGGGGGTGGATGGCTGGTCGGTTCGGCGGTTGCCTGGGGTGCGTTGCGCGGCGGCGATTGGGGCTTTGGCGCCCTGATGAAGCTGTGGCATTCGCGCCACAGTGTTTCGGAAATACCATGGCGGGGGTGAATGCTTGATTGCAGGCGGGGGGCTGCGGGGGCAATAGTCTGCTCAGGCTTGGCTGCTCCCGCCTGTTAGCGGTTGGATCAAAGACTTGTCGGCGATAGCTGCCCCATTAGTCAATGGTTTGGGGTGACCAAAGCCCGGTCGTTGATCTGCCCGGGGGGAAACGGGGCGGGGCCTGCTAACTCCGCCGGAGTGATCCGGCGCATT
>CAMBRC010000112.1 GCA_945869965.1 Asaia bogorensis | reverse complement strand
ACGTCAGCAACACACTCGACATCGGGGCAAACCTTCGTGGCGGTTGCCCGACATAGATTCAGACAAAACGCGCCGAGGGAACCAACTTTCTTCCCCGACATCGCGCCGCTCACGCGATTAAGTTGTCAGCGTTGAACAGCCCTGGGGGGCGAAGGGAGGGAGGAAGTCTTCTTTTTGTGAACAAAAAGAAGCAAAAAAACTTTATTCAATTTAGAGAAGCTGGGTGTTGTTTTGCTGTTATCTGCATGACGACGAAATATCATTGCGTCATTTCGTTCGGGATGACGGGACGAAAATGAATAAAGTTTTTTTGCTTCTTTTTGTTCACAAAAAGAAGGCTGCCTTTTGTACTTTTTTGTCGCGGGCTTCGGCCCTGGACGGACATTGCGGGCCACCGCATTGAGCCGACCGGTGGCGGCTGGGCATTCCACGGGTTGCGTGATTATCGAATACGATGGCCTTGCGGTGTTTATCCGCTTCCCTTTTGCGCAACAGTCGGTAAAGAGCGAAGGTGTTGGTCCAAGCAAAATAGCCGCGCTGCCCTGGCCCCATTGCGGGCCGGTCACGTCGTTGGATAGGGAAGGGGGCGCCGCTCGTGAAACCTTTGTTGGCGTTCAGCGGACTGGTGGACTGGGTCAACCAGTCCCTGGGCAAGGTCTGCGACTGGTTGATCCTGTTGGCCTGTGTGGTCAGCGCGGGCAACGCGATGGTGCGCTATGCCTATGACACCAGCTCGAACGCTTGGCTGGAGGTGCAGTGGTATATGTTCGCCTGTGTGGTGATGCTGGGGGCCAGCTACACGCTGAAGAAGAACGAGCATGTGCGGGTTGACCTTTGGTACATGACGCTGAGCCGGCGCGGGCAGATCTGGGTGGATATCACCGGGATCGTGCTGTTTTTGCTGCCGACCTGTTTGTTGCTGGCGTGGCTGTCGTGGCCGTTCTTTTTGCAGAGTTTCCCCAACGAGGTCTCGACCAATGCCGGCGGGCTGCTGCGTTGGCCGGTGAAGCTGCTGATCCCGGTGGGCTTTGTGCTGGTGGCGTTCCAGGGCGTGTCGGAGCTGATCAAGCGGGTGGCGGCGCTGCAGGGGCACGATATTCCCGACCTTGAGGCGCATTACGAGAGGCCGATGCAATGATCCCGCTGGAAATCATGCCGCCGCTGATGTTCGGCGGGCTTGTGGTGTTCATGCTGTTCGGCTTTCCGGTGGCGTTTTCGCTGGCGGCTGTCGGGCTGTTTTTCGGGTTTATTGCGATCGAGCATGGGTTTTTCACCCTGCCGTTCCTGCAGGCGATCCCTGGGCGGGTGTTCGGGAGTATCCTGGCGAACGATCTTTTGCTGGCGATCCCGTTCTTCACCTTTATGGGGGCGATATTAGAACGATGCGGGCTGGCCGAGGACATGCTGGAAAGCATGGGCCAGTTGTTCGGGCCGCTGCGCGGGGGGCTGGGCTATTCGGTCATCATCGTGGGGTTCATCCTGGGCGCGATTACCGGGACGGTGGCCGCCCAGGTGATTGCGATGGCGCTGATCACGATGCCGGTGATGATGCGCAACGGCTATAATATTCGCTATGCGACCGGGGTGCTGGCGGCGTCGGGCACGATCACCCAGTTGGTGCCGCCGTCGCTGGTGCTGGTGGTGCTGGCCGACCAACTCGGCAAGTCGGTCGGCGACATGTATCTGGGGGCGTGGGGGCCGTCGCTGGCGCAGATCGCGCTGTTTGCCGGCTATACCTTCATATTGTCGATTTTCCGGCCGCATTACGTGCCGCCGGTGGCGCGCACGCTGACCGGCTGGCCGCTGGTGATCAAGGCGATGTGGGGGATCATCCCGGCTTCGGTGCTGATCTTCCTGGTGCTCGGCACGATCATGATGGGGCTGGCGACGCCGACCGAGGCGGGCGCGATGGGTGCGATCGGGGCGATCGTGCTGGCGGTGGTGCGCAATGCGCCGCTGTCGCGCGCGGACAAGGCGGTGGCGATTGCGGGGCTGGTGGCGGCGCTGGTCGGCACGGTGATCGGGTCTTTCGCATTCAAGTCGGTGCCGTTCAAGATTGCCTTCACGGTGATGTTCGCCTCGATCATCTGGCTGTGCTGGTGCGCGTGGCGGACCAAGGAGCTGCACGACCTGTTGGTGCAGGCGTTCCAGATGACGATGCGGATCACCTCGATGGTGGCGTTCATCCTGGTTGGGGCGACGTGTTTCTCGATCACCTTTGCGGGCGTGGACGGCAATCTCTGGGTTGAGCACTGGCTGACCGGGTTGCCGGGCGGGGTATGGGGCTTCCTGGTGGCGGTGAACCTGTTTGTGTTCTTCATCGCGTTCTTTCTCGACTTCTTCGAGATCGCCTTCATCATCGTGCCGATGCTGGCGCCGGTGGCGGCGAAGATTCTGACGCCGGTGGTGGGGGCGGATGCGGCGCTGATCTGGTTCGGGGTGATGTTGTGCGTGAACATGCAGACTTCGTTCATGCACCCGCCGTTCGGGTTTGCGCTTTTCTATCTGCGCAGCGTGGTGCCGAAGGAGATCAAGACCTCGGACATCTATTGGGGCTCGCTGCCGTGGGTCGGGCTGCAGCTGATCATGGTTGTGCTGGTGGTCGCGTTTCCGGTGATGGTTACCGGGCTGCTGGATAGCGACTCCAAGGTCGATCCGAGCACGGTGAAGATCGATGTGGCGCCGCCGACGGTGGTGGATGACGACGCGCCGCCGCCATCGTTTGGGGCGGCGCCGGCCAAGCCGTAGCGGTTTGCGCAAACGGAAACGGGCGGCGGGAGTGATCCCGCCGCCCGTTTTTGTTTGGTCTGGTGGCTGGATTAGCGGCCGACGGCGGACATCGAGGCGACGAAGTTGTCGAAGGAGCCTTCGGCAACGCGGAACCAGGTGAGTTCGTCGGCGCGGAAGGCCTTGATGCTGTCGAGAAGCTTTTTGAAGTTGGCGTTCTTGGCAGCGACCTCGTCGTAATGTGTCCAGGCGGTGTCGAAGCAGGCCTGGAGCACCGGGCGCGAGAACGGCTTGAGGACGGCGCCGCCGGCGATCAGGCGCTTGAGGGCTGGGGGGTTGCCGGCGTCGTATTTGGGCACCATCCAGGAGCTGACGAGGCCGGCCGCGGTTTCCACCATCGACTGGTAGCTCTTGGGCAGGGCGTCCCAGTGCTTCTGGCCGATATAGAGCGAGCCGACCGAGGCGCCCTCCCACCAGCCGGGGTAGTGGTAGAACTTGGCGACCTTGGCGAAGCCGAGTTTTTCGTCGTCGTACGGGCCGACCCATTCGGCGGCGTCGATGGTGCCTTTTTCCAGCGCCGGGTAGATGTCGCCGACGCCGAGCTGCTGCGGGATCACGCCGAGTTTGATCATGATCTCGCCGGCGAAGCCGCCGATGCGCATCTTCAGGCCCTTGAGATCATCGACGGTGTTGATCTCCTTGCGGAACCAGCCGCCCATCTGGCAGCCGGTGCCGCCGAAGAGGAAGCTCTTGATGCCGTAGGGCTTGTAGAATTCCTGCATCAGCTCGTTGCCGCCGCCGAACTGTAGCCAGGCGGTGTATTGGCGCTGGTTCATGCTGAAGGGCAGGCCGGTTTCGAAGACGAAGCTCGGGTCCTTGCCGAAGTAGTAGTAGGCGGCGGTCTGGCCGGCTTCGACGGTGCCGTTCTGGACGGCGTCGGCGACCTGGAGTGCCGGGACGATTTCGCCGGCGGCGAAGGTGCGGATCTGGAATTTGTTGTCCGACATCTCGGCGATGGTCTTGGCGAACAGCTCGGTGCCGCCATACAGCGTGTCCAGCGACTTGGGGAAGCTGGAGGTCATGCGCCATTTGACCTCGGGCATCGACTGGGCGATGGCCGGGGCTGCGAGCACGGTTGCTGCCGCGGCTGCGGTGCCGAGCCCTGTCCGCCGAATAAACTTACGTCGTTCCACGTTCTTGTTTCCCCCCTTGGGTTGGTTCGCGCAGGCGATTGCGGCTCAGGAATGGACGCATGCTGCCTTGGTTCCGATTTGCCGGATCAGATCATGGTATTGCAAGCGGAATCCGCCGTGAGGTTCGTATCACCAGCCATCGACCCAGGCGCGCTTCTTGCCGGTGCGCGCCGGGCGCGGCGGCAGGGAGCGCAGGCCGGCGGTGATCCAGCGGCGGGTTTCGGCGGGGTCGATGACGTCGTCGACCTGGAAGTGGCTGCCGGTGTTCAGCGCGCGGCCGATGTCGTAAAGCTCGGCGACGAATGTCTCGTAGGCGGCGATGCGTTCGGCGGTGTCGGCGATGGCGGCGAGTTCCTTGCGGCGGCCGAGTTTGACCTGGCCCTCGATGCCCATGCCGGCGAATTCGCCGGTCGGCCAGGAGACGGCGAAGACGCCTTTTTTCATGCCGCCGCCGGTCATGGCCAGTTTGCCCAGGCCGATGGCTTTGCGGATGATGACGAAGAAGAGGGGCACGTCGATGTTGGCGCCGACCAGGTAGGTGCGGCAGCAATGGCGGACGAGGGCGGTTTTTTCCGCTTCGGGGCCGACCATGTTGCCGGGGTTGTCGTTCAGCGACAGGATCGGCAGGTCGTGGGCGTCGCACATCTGCATGAAGCGCGCGGCCTTGTCGCCGGCGTCGCTGTCGATGGCGCCGCCGAGGTGCATCGGGTTGTTGGCGATGACGCCCATGGGCTTGCCCTCGATGCGGATCAGGGCGGTGATCATGCCGAGGCCCCAGCCGCGCCGGACTTCGAGCATGGAGCCTTCGTCGGCGACGGTGGCGATGAGGTGGCGCATGTCGTAGCCGCGCAGGCGGCTTTCCGGGACGATGTGGCGCAGCAGGCGCTGGTCGGGGGCGGACCAGGTTTTCACGCTGCCTTGGAAATAGGACAGGTATTGCTTGGCGACGCGGACGGCTTCGGGTTCGTCGGCGACCGCGATGTCGACCACGCCGCTGGGGACCTGGACCGACATCGGGCCGATTTCTTCCGGGCGGTAGACGCCCAGGCCTCCGCCTTCGATCATCGCCGGGCCGGCCATGCCGATATTGGCGTTGGCGGTGGCGATGATGACGTCGCAGCAGCCGAGCATCACCGCGTTGCCGGCGAAGCATTTTCCGGAGGTGACGCCGATTAGCGGGGCGCCGCCTGACAGCGCGGCGAAGCGGTAGAAGGTGTCGGTTTCGGAGCCGCCGGTGGCGTCGGAATCGCTGCCGCGGCCGCCGCCGCCTTCGGCGAAGAGGACGAGGGGGATGCGCAGCTCGTGGGCGAGTTCGAAGAAGCGGTCCTGTTTGCGGTGGCCGTTGCGGCCCTGGGTGCCGGCCATCACGGTGTAATCGTAATGGGCGACGGCGGCGCGGCCCTGGGCCTCGGGGAAGTCGGTGCCGTTGATGGTGCCGAGGCCGAGGATGATGCCGTCGGCGGGGGATTCGTCGACCAGTTGTTCGACGGTGTGGGTGCGGCGGCGCGCGGCCAGGGTGAGGGCGCCGTATTCGATGAAGCTGTCGGGGTCGGTGAGGTCGGCGATGTTTTCCCGGGCGGTGCGCTGGTTGGTGGCGCGGCGGCGGGCGACCGCGCGAGGGCGGGCGGCGTCGGTGGTGCGGCGCTGGCGTTCGAGCACTTCGGCGAGGTCCGGGCGGATGTAGTCGAGGTCGATCTTCTTTTCGGCCTGGATGGTGCCGGCGAGATCGAGCCGCTCCTCGATGAAGGCCAGGGCGGCGCCCTCGAACACCGTCTCGCCGGCTTCGACGGCGAAGCCGCGGACGATGCCGGGGGTGGCGGCCGCGATGCTGTGCTGCATCTTCATCGCCTCCATCACCATGATCTCCTGGCCTGGCTGGACGGTGGCGCCGTCGGCGACGGTGAGCGAGACGATGGTGCCCTGCATCGGGGCGCGCAGGGGGGTGGTGCCTTCTGGGCCCATGGCTTCGTCGCCCGGGGCGGCTTCGGCTTCTTCGGCCGCACTTTCCTTGCCGTAATCGACGATGGCCAGGGGGTCGCGGGATTCCAGCCGGGCGCCGGCGCGTTTGGGGGCGGCGGCGCCGGCGGGGGTGAACCACTTCGCCGGGCCGGCCTCGGCGGCGGTCAGCGCGGCGATGTGTTCGGCGACGAAGTTGGTGTGCAGCCGGCCTGCGAGCAGGGCGGGGTGCTTGAGGAGTGCTTGCAGGAACGAGATGTTGGAGGCGGCGCCGGCCAGGCGGAATTCGGCCAGGGCGCGGCCGGCCTTGGCGGCGAGCAGGGCGAAGTCGTTGGTTCTGGTGTGGACGATGACCTTGGCCAGCAGGCTGTCGAAGCGCGGGTTGGTGCGGTAGCCGGCGTAGCCGTAGCCGTCGACGCGCACGCCGGGGCCGCTTGGCGGGTCGTAGGCGGAGAGTACGCCGCCGGCGCCCTTGACGCTGCCGTCGGGCTGCATGGTTTCCAGGTTCACCCGGGCCTGCACCGCCATGCCGTGCGGGGCGGGGATTTCGGCTTGGGTCAGGCCGAGCAGGGCGAGAGTTTGGCCTGCGGCGATGCCGAGTTGGGCGGCGACCAGGTCGATGCCGGTCACCTCCTCGGTCACCGTGTGTTCGACCTGCAGGCGGGCATTGGCTTCGATGAAGGCGATGGCGGCGCCGTCGCCTTCGACCGCGGCATCGACCAGGAATTCGAAGGTGCCGGCGCCGCGGTATTTTGCCGCTGCCGCGAGTTTGATCGCCGCCGCCAGCAGCCGGTCGCGAACGGCCGGGCGCAGGAAGGGGGCGGGGGCGAACTCGAGAATTTTCTGGCGCTCGCGCTGGACCGAGCATTCGCGTTCCCACAAATGGGTCACGGCGCCGGTGCCGTCGCCCAGCACCTGGACCTCGATGTGGCGGGGGTGGACGAACAGACGCTCGACGTAGAGGTCGCCGTTGCCGAAGGCGGACAGGGCCTCGGCGGCGCAGCGTTCGAAGGCGGCGGGGAGGTGGGCGGCGTCGGTCACCGGGCGCATGCCGCGGCCGCCGCCGCCGGCCAGGGCCTTGACCATGATGGCGCCGCCTGGGCCGAGGTCGGCGAGGAAGGCCTGGGCCTGGGCCAGGGTGGTTGGGCCGTCGGTGCCGGCGACGATGTCTACGCCGTGCTGGGCCGCAAAGCGGCGGGCGGCGGACTTGTCGCCGAACAGGTCGAGGACTTCGGGCTGCGGGCCGACGAAGGCGATGTCGGCCGCGGCGCAGAGGCGGGCGAAGGCGGCGTTCTCGCTGATGAAGCCGTAGCCGGGGTGGATCGCGTCGCAGCCGGCATCCTTGGCGAGGGCGACGATCTGGGCCGCGTCGAGATAGGCGGCGGCACCGCTGCCGTTGAGGGGGCGGGCCTCGTCGGCGGCGCGGACATGCAGGGACTGGGCGTCGTCGGCGGAGTGGACGGCGACAGTGGCGATGCCCATCTCGGCGGCGCTGCGGGCGATGCGGATGGCAATCTCGCCGCGGTTGGCGATCAGGAGGCGGGTGATGGGCATCTACGACGTCCTTAAGGAAGGAAGGGGAAGGCGAGGGCTCTGCCCTCGACCCGCTGGGGCCGACGGCCCCAGACCCCATTTATGAGGGTGCAGGGGGCTCGGCCCCCTGCTGGGGTGCAGGGGCAAAGCCCCTGGTTCTATCCTGGTCCTTCCGCGCCCTGGCGTCCGGGTTCTACGGCCTGTGGCTGCGATTGGTCGCGCCGGTAGCGGTCGAGGGCCACTTGCACCATTGGCCGGCGCGGCTGGCCGGGAACGGCCAAGGTGTAGCCTGGGTCTTTTTCGGTGGCCCAGGTCAGCATGTAGTGGCTGTGTGCGCCGGTGACGGCGGCGGTGAAGCCCATGGTGTCCTGGGCGGAGTTCACCGCGCGCTTGACCATGCGCATCTGTTGCGGATCGTTGGCGGCGACGTCGGCGGCGTAGTCGCGGGCGGCCTGGAGCAGGGTGGCGCGCGGGAGTACGCGATTGACCAGGCCGAGTTCGCGGGCCTGGGCGGCGTCGATGAAGCGGCCCTGGAACAAGATTTCCTTGGCGCGGCGGGGGTGGATGTCCCAGGGGACCGAGAAATACTGGAACAGCGAGGCGAGGAACATCGCGTCATCGGCGGCGAAGACGACGTCGGCGGTGCTGGCGATCATCCAGCCGCCGAAGATGCAGTAGCCTTGGACGGCGGCGATCATCGGGGTGGGGACGTTGCGCCAGCGCAGGTGCATGTCGACGTGAAGTTGCCAGGTGCGGTCGTAGAAGCCGCGAATGCCGGGCTCCAGCGGGTTGGCGGCGCGGTATGCCAGTTCGTCGGCGGTGCCTATGTCGTGGCCGGCGGAGAAGTGGTCGCCGGCGCCGGTGAGGAGGATGACGCGCACGGCGGGATCGGCGCCGGCGGCCATGATCGCCTGGTCCAGTTCGGTCAGCAGTTCGGTGCTCTGGGCGTTTCGCTGCTGCGGGCGGTTCAGGGTGATGGTGCAGATGCTGTCGGCGATCTCGTAAAGGACGGTGCGGTAGGCCGGCATCGGGAAACTCCTAGAGGGGGACGGCGGCGGTGGCACCGGCGGCGTCGAGGGCGGCGATCTCGGCTTCGGTGAGTCCGGCCAGGTCGCGCAGGATGGCATGGGTGTGCTGACCCAGGCAGGGGGCGGCGAAGCGGTTGCTGCCGGGGGTGCGGGAGAGGGTCATGGGCAGGCCTTCCTGGATGGTTGGGCCGATATCGGCGTGGATCAGATCGGTGAACCAGGAGCGGGCGGCGAGATACGGGCTGCGGGCGCCGTCGCTGCCGTCATGCACCGCGGCGGCGGCGATGGCGCGGGATTGCAGCAGGGCGGCGGCGGTGTGCTTGTCTTGCTGGCGGGTCCAGGCGGCGATGGCGGTGTTGATCTCGTCTTCGTGGGTGCGGCGGCCGGGCAAGGTGGCGAGGCGGGCATCGGCCGCGAGGTCGGGGCGGCCGATGGTTGCGCACAGGGATTGCCAGGCGGCGTCGGTGGTGGCGGCGATGGCGATCCATTGGTCGTCGCCGGCGGCGGGGAAGGCGTCGTGCGGGGCGGCCCAGTCGACGCGGTTGCCGCGCGGTTGTGGGTTTTGGCCGCTGGCCACGGCGGCGAGGATGTGTTCGCCGATGTAGTGCATGGCGCCTTCGACCTGGGGTACTTCGATGTGCTGGCCGTGGCCGGTGGCCTGGCGGTGCATGAGGGCGGTCAGGACGGCGGCGGCGCCGTGCAGGGCGCCGATCGGGTCCGGGTAGGTGGGGCCGGTGACCGTGGGCGGACCGTCGGGGTAGCCGATCATGGCGGCCATGCCGGCGGCCATTTCCATCGACGGGCCGATGGCGGTGGCGTGCGAGAGTGGGCCGGAGGCGCCGAAGGCTGGCATTTCGGCGACGATGATGTCTGGGCGCAGGGCGGTGAGTTGGGCGTGGCCGAAGCCCATGCGGTCGAGCGTGCCGGCGGTGAAGTTGCAGAGCACGATGTCGGTTTTGGCGAGAATGCGCAGCATGGCGGCTTTGGCTTCGGGTTGTTTCAGTTCGAGCGAGAGCGACAGCTTGTTGGCGTTCTGCGAGTTGAACAGGGCGCAGCGGTCCCAGGGGTGGGCGCCGGGGCCGTCGTCTGGGAAGCGGGCGGCCGGAAAGCGGGTGGGGTTGAAGACCTGGCCGTGCATGCGCCAGGAATCGGTGCGCGAGGCGGATTCGACGTGGATCACTTCCGCGCCGAGCCAGGCGAGGATGCGCCCGGCCATTGGGCCTGCCCAGGCGGTGGTGAACTCGACGACGCGCAGGCCGGCGAGTGGTCCGGTGCCGGGCGGTGGCGGGGCGGCGGGGGGGATTGGGCGGCGTTCGCCGGAGAAGCCCGCGACGTTGTCGAGGGGCGGGGCGCCGCCGCGGATTTTGCGGGGTGTGGCGGCCATGCGGAATTGCGGGCCGAGGATGGTTTGGGCGCCGTTCGCCGTTGGCACGTTTTCCCAGTAGCCGCGTTCGGTGAGGTGGGCGCAGAAATCGTGCAATTGCGTCAGGCTGTAGCAGCGGGCGGCGACGACACGGGCCGATTGCAGTTGCGCCAGGACGTCGTCTGCCGATTGGATCGCGGCGCGGTCCTGGAGCAGGGCGACGAAGGCGGCCCAGTTTTCCAGGCGGGTCTTGGCCGGTTTGAAGCGCGGGTCCTCGGTGTGGCTGGCCAGGCCGAGGGCGGTCATCATCGGGGCGAAGAGGTGGACGTGCAGCCAGAAGCCGACCCAGCCGTCGCGGCAGCGCAGCAAGCCCAGCGGCATGCGCCGGGCGGGGCGAGGTTCGACCAGGCCGTTGTAGAGGAACTGGGTCACGACGGGATTGGCCATGCAGGCGGCGGAGGTGGCGATGTCTACGGCGGCTTCCTGGCCGATGCCCCAGCGGCCGCGGGCGAAAAGCCCAGCCAGGACGGCGATGAATGCCGATGCGCCGGCGCCGTAGCTGGCGCGGTCGCCGCAGCCGTAGAGCGGCTCACGTCGGCCGTCGCCGGAGCCGTGCATCAGGCCGGAAACGGCCTGGTAGATCATCTCGCAGCCGGTCCAGCTGTGCCATGGGCCGTCGGTGCCGAAGGGCGATACCGTTACCACCACCGCCGCCGGGGCCGCAGCTACGAGTGCGATCCGGTCGGCGTCCGGACCGATCACAATGGTGTCGGCCTCGGCGGCCAATGCGAGCAGGCGGGCGCGTCCGGCCGGAGAGGCATCCAGGACCAGCGAGGCTTTGCCGGTGTTGAGGTGATGGAACGCGAACGAAGCGCCATCAGCTGCCAGTGGCGGCGCGCGGCGCATGTCACAGCCGCCGGGCGGTTCGATCAGCATGACTTCGGCGCCGTAGTCGGCGAGCATGCGGGCGCAGAACTGGCCGGCGACGCTGTCACTCAGGTCAAGCACGCGCAGGCCCTGCAGGGCGTTCGCCATCGTTTCCTCCGCCCTGCCGCGGATGTGCCCGCGGTGATTGTCGAGGAATCATGGGCGGTGCGGATCATGGCGGTCAATACGGCCGATGCACTGGCGGTCGGATCAGCTATGCTGCGGGCATGGACAGGGATCGTCGTGCCACTCCGAATACCGTGCCTTGGCCGCCGCTGCTCTATGGCGGCGCTGCGGTGCTTGCGCTGTTGCTCGATCGCGCGGTGCCGTTGCCGGCTGTCTGGGTTGGCGGGCAGTGGTTGGTGGTGCGGGGCGGCGGGGGCGTGATGCTGGTGGTTGGCCTGGCGCTTGACCTTTGGGCGATGGCGACGATGTGGCGGCACAAGGCGAATATCATGCCGCATCGCGCGGCCACTGCGCTGGTCACGCATGGGCCGTTCGCGCTGTCGCGCAATCCGATCTACCTGGGGAACACCGTGTTGTTGTTCGGGGCCGGGTTGGCGTTTGGCATGGCATGGTTCATCCCCGCCGCCTTTTTGGCCGCGGGGTTGACCGGCCATCTCGCCATTGCGCGGGAGGAGGCGCATCTCAACGTGCGCTTCGGGCGTGAGTGGCGCGAGTACCGGCTGCGGGTCAATCGTTGGGTGGGGCGCTCGACACGGCGGTGATCCCGCGCCTAGATGCGGACATGCAGACCGCCGCCGAAGTTCTTGTTGCGTTCCTCGCCGCCCAGGGGGTTGATCGCGCCTTCTGTGTGCCCGGCGAATCCTATGTTGCCGTGCTGGATGCGCTGCATGCCCATCCCGGCATCGACCTGGTCACCTGTCGCCACGAGTCGGGAGCGGGGTTCATGGCGTTGGCCGATGCGCGGCTGACCGGGGTGCCCGGCGTGGCGTTGGTCAGCCGTGGGCCGGGTGCGTGCAATGCGGCGATTGCGATCCATACGGCGCAGCAGGATTCGGTGCCGGTGCTGTTGATAGTCGGGCAGGTGGAGGCGCGTGACCTGCGGGCGCGGGCGTTCCAGGAGATCGATTACAGCCGGATGTTCGACGGCATTGCGAAGTTCATCGGCGAGGCGACGAACGCGGAGCAGGTGCCGGAGTTGTTGTCGCGGGCCTGGGCGGCGATGTTGACGGGCATTCCGGGTCCGGCGGTGCTGGCGTTGCCGGAGGATGTGCTGGCGCAGGTCTGCGAGCGCTCGGCGCTGTCGCCGGTGATCGCCAGCGATGCAGCACCTTCGCCCGAGAGTGCCGATCGGCTGGCTGAACTGTTGCGCGGGGCGGAGCGGCCGATTGTGATTGCGGGTGGCGATCTGGATCGGCCCCCCGCTGCCGGAAAGATGGGTGGACGCGAGGCGCTGCTGGCCTTTGCCGAGCGTTGGCAGGTTCCCGTGGCGGTGTCGTTCCGGCGGCAGGATTTGTTTGCCAACGCGCATCCGCTCTATGCCGGCGACATGGGGCTTTCGAATCCGCAGGCGCAGCGCGAGGCCTTTGCGCGGGCGGACCTGGTGATCGCGCTGGGCACCCGGCTTGGCGACATCACCACGCAGGGCTACAGCTTTCCGCAGCCGGGCCAGCTTCTGGTCCATGTCTGCGCCGATGCGTCATGGCTGGGTTGGCGGTTTCCGACGGAGCTTGCCTTGGCGGCACATGCGTTGCCGACGCTGGCAGCACTGGCCAACCGCAATGCCGCGGCGCCGCCGGGCCGTGCGGCTTGGAACGCCGAGCTTCGCGCGTTGCAGAGTGCCGATGCGGCCTGGGTGCCGCGCAGCGCTGGTGATGGGGTGGTCTTCGGCAACGTCGTGGCGGCACTTGGCCCGCGGCTGCCCGACGATGCCATCGTGACGCTGGATGCCGGCACCTTCGGGGCGCCGTTCTATCGCAAGATCGCCTGGAAGCCGGGCCAGCGCCTGTTGGCGCCGATCGCGGGATCAATGGGCTACGGCATGCCCGCCGCCGTGGCCGCAGCACTGCGTCATCCCGGCCGGCCGGTGATCTGCGCCGTTGGCGATGGCGGATTCCTGATGACCGGCAGCGAACTTGCCGTTGCCGCCGCGCGCCGGGCGCCGCTCAAGGTGCTTTTGAGCGAGAATGGGTCCTATGCCTCGATCCGTATTCACCAGGAGCGGGCGCATCCCGGCCGGATTTCGGGCACCGACCTGGTTAACCCGGACCTGGCGATGATGGGTGCTGCCTATGGCTATCCGGTCATGGTGGTGCGGGAGGAAGCGGAAATCCCGGCGCTGCTGGATGCGCTGGTGGCGCCGGGGCCGCTGTTTGCCGTGGTGCACACGTCGTTGTCGGCGGTGCTGCCGAGGTAAGGAAGGTCTTCTTTTTGTGAACAAAAAGAAGCAATAAAACTTTATTCGTTTGCTGCTCGGCCGATGCCGTGGTCTTTCCGAGGGCGCAATCTGCGCCGCCAACGGTGGTGCCTATTTTGCCGCGCGCAAGTGAATGAAGTTTTTTTGCTTCTTTTTGTTCACAAAAAGAAGTCTTGCCTTTAAACCACTTTCTTCCCCCGCAACCCCGCGATCCCCGCGGCATCGAAGCCGAGCTCGCCCAGGATGGCATCGGTATGTTCGCCTTGTTCGGGCGTGGTGTTGCGGACTTCCCATTTCGAGCGGCTCATGCTGATTGCCTGACCGACCAGGCCGACGGTGCCAAGCGTGGGGTGCTGGACGGGGCGCGCCATGCCGAGGTGCTGGACTTGCGGGTCGGCGAAGACCTGGTCCATGGAATAGATGGGTCCGCAGGGGACGCTGGCGGCGTTGAGGTCTTCGATCCAGGTGGCCGAGGTTTTGCCGCGGGTGACGGTTTCGATCTCGGCGTTCAAGGCTCGGCGGTTTTTCGATCGCAGGGTGTCGGTGTTGTAGTCGGGGTGGGTTGCCAGTTCGTCGCGGCCGATGGCGCGGCAGAGGCGGCGGTAGATTTCGTTGCCGGCGGCGGCGATGTTGATGTGGCCGTCCGCGGTGGCGAAGACGCCGGTGGGGATGGAGGTGGGGTGGTCGTTGCCGGCCTGTTCCGGGACTTCGCCGCCGATGGTCCAGCGGGCGGCCTGGAAGTCCAGCATGGCGATCTGGGCGCCGAGCAGGGAGGATTGCACCCATTGGCCCTTTCCCGAGGTCTCGCGGTCCAGGAGCGCGATCAGGATGCCTTGGGCGGCGAAAATGCCGGCGGTGAGGTCGGCGACGGGGATGCCGACGCGGACCGGGCCCTGGCCGGGCAGGCCGGTGATGGACATCAGGCCGCCCATGCCCTGGGCGATCTGGTCGAAGCCCGGGCGGTCGCGGTACGGGCCATCCTGGCCGAAGCCGGAGATCGAGGCGTAGACGAGGCGCGGGTTCTTCTGCTCCAGCGTGGCCCAGTCGATCTTCAGGCGGTCCTTGACGTCCGGGCGGTAGTTCTCGACGACGACATCGGATTGTTCGACCAGTTTGTAGAAGATGTCGCGGCCTTCGGGGGATTTGAGGTCCAGGGTCAGGCTGCGCTTGTTGCGATGCAGGTTCCAGAAATCGGGGCCGTGGCGGGCGCCGCCGAGGCCGGCATCGCCTTCCGGTGCCTCGATCTTGATCACCTCGGCGCCCCAGTCGGCCAGTTGGCGCACGCAGGTCGGACCGGCGCGCACACGGGTGAGGTCGAGGATCTTGAAGCGGGCGAGGGGCAGGGTGCTCATGAAGATATCCTTGGCAAGCGTTCAGGCATCGGTGATGGGCAGGCGCGGCGGCGGGGTGGCGGCGGGCACGAAGGTGGTGCGTCGCTCGCGCGGCACTTCGGGGCGCAGCATCATGCGCCAGATAGTGAACACTGCCATGCCCGCGAGCACCACCACGAGATAGTGGAACAGCCCGACCGGTCCGAGGTGCTCCATCACCAGCCCGCCCAGGAGCGGGCCGATCGTCGCCCCTGCTGACCAGGCCAACAGCAAGGCGCCGGCTGCCGCCACCGCGTCGCCGCTCTCCAGCCGGTCATTGGTGAGGCCGGCGCCGAGCCCGTAAAGCGGTGCGGCGAGGCCCGATAGCAACGCCCCCAGCACCAGCAGCACCGGGACCGGCGCGGCACCGACAAGGACGAATCCGACGGCCGCGGCCCCGGAGCCCAGCAACGCCATCAGCGCCACGGGAC
>CAMBRC010000111.1 GCA_945869965.1 Asaia bogorensis | reverse complement strand
GAGGCCTTCATGAAGGCCTCGACGGCCCCCTCTCCCCGAAGGCGCTAAACGGATGGGGGTCTGGGGCCTCAGGCCCCAGCGGGTCCAGGGCAGAGCCCTGGCCTTTCTTGCTTCGCTTCGGGCGTTCAGGCGGTCAACCGAGCCGCGCGCCAATGGCCGGTGGCTTGTTCGTAGTCGTGTGCCAGGGCGAGCAGCCTGGCTTCGCTCCAGGCTCGGCCGATGAAGATCAGGCAGAATGGGGCGTTGCTTTCGTAGGCGCCGGCCGGGACGACCACGCCGGGGAGGCCGGCGATGTTGATTTCGGAGACCGTGGTTGCCTGGATGGTTTTATCGCCGTGCAGCGGGGGGGATTCCTTGCGCATTTGCGGGAAGACCATGGCGTCCAGGCTGTGGCTGTCCATCACCCGGTCGAAGATGGCGCGGTATTCTTCGCGGGCGCGCACGAAGCTGGCCATGTCAGGCGGTTGGGTTGGGTTGGCGCGGCAGGCGTCGAAGCCCGGGAGGTCGGGGAGATAGGCCAGCGGGCCGGTGCCGGAGAACGGGTCGTCGGCGGCGGTGGCGGCGGCGAATTCGGCGAAGGTCTTGAGCGGGGCTTCGGGTCCGAGGCGGGCGAGGTAGTTTTGCAGGTCGAAGGGCAGGGATTCCATGCCGCGGGAGTCGTAGCGCGCGCCGGGCGGACGTTGCAGGCCGATGGCGGCGAAGTTGGTGCCGAGGAAGGGATCGTCGATCAGTTCGGCGCCGCGGCCGGCCAGCTCGTAGAGAGCGCGGCTGTAGAGTGCGGCGGTCTCGGTTGATAGGTCGGCGTCGCGCCAGCCGGGGCCGTACAGGCCGAGCCGGGCGCCGTTCAGGGCGATGCCGGACAGGCCGGCGGTGTAGCCTTCGGCGGGAATGCGGCCGACGCTGGCGGTGGTTTTCGGGTCGGCCATGGTGAAGCCGGCCAGCACATCCAGGCAGAGGGCGGCGTCGCGGACGCAGCGGGCGATGGGGCCGACGACGTCGCGCTGGCTGGACAGCGGCAGCACGCCGGTGTTGGGCACCAGGGCGTGAGTGGGTTTGATGCCGACCAGGCCCTGGGCGGAGGCGGGATTCTGGATGGAGCCGCCGGTTTCCTCGGCCAGGCCGAGCACGCACATGGCGGCCGCCACGGCGGTTGCGGTGCCGGCCGAGCTGGCGCCGGGGGCGCAGTCGGGGGCGGCGGCGTTCAGGGTGGGGCCGGCCCAGCTGTTGTTGGCGTGGGTGCCGCTGGCGCTGAGCACGGGGACGTTGGTCTTGCCGAGCAGGATCGCACCGGCGGCGCGCATGCGGGCGACCACGGGGCTGTCGGTTTGTGGCATCAGGTCGATGCCGCCGGCGCCGCTGTAAAGCTGTGACCAGCCGCCGGTGGTGGGGAAGCCGACCATGTCCATCGGGTCCTTGATGACCACGGGCACGCCGGCCAGCGGCGGCAGGGTTTCGCCGGCGGCAATGCGGCGGTCAATCGCGCGGGCGTCGGCCAGCGCGTCCGGGTTGCGGAAGATGATGGCGTTGTAGCGCGGGTTGTACTGGTCGATGCGGTCAAGGCAGGCCTGGGTCAGCGCCTCGCAGGTGAACTTTCCCGCGGTCAGCCCGGCGCGGACAGTGGCGGCGGTCAGGGTGGTAAGGTCGATGTCGGGCATGGCGCGGCGCTCCGTCGTGGGCATGGCTGGAGCCTATGGGCTCGGGCGCAAAACGGACAGCCCCGTTCTGGTGCCGGGACGGGGCGGGGTGCAGACTGCCGGCGGTTCGGGGCATGGGAGAAGGCGGGTGACAAAGATCTTTTCGCTGGAGGGTCGCGTGGCGCTGGTGACCGGCGCTTCGCGCGGGCTGGGGCGGGCCATGGCGCTGGCGCTGGCCGGCTGTGGCGCGCATGTGGTGGTCAACGGGCGCAACGAGGAGGGGATCGCGGCGACGCATGGGGCGATCCTGGCGGCCGGCGGGGCGGCGATGGCGTTCGACACGACCGATACCGGTGCGGCGGACGCGGCGGTCGACCGCATCGAGGCCGAGGTTGGGCGCCTGGATATCCTGGTCAACAACGCCGGCTATGGTAACGGACGCTCGGGCAGCGAGACCAGCAACGGCGAGTGGGACGAGATCATCAATGTCGACCTCAACGCGTGTTTTCGCCTGGCGCGGCGCGCCTCGGTGGGGATGATCCGGCGCGGCTGGGGGCGGATCATCAATATTTCGTCGATCAACGCGCATATCGCCCGTGAGGCCAATGCCAGCTATTGCGCCGCCAAGGCCGGGCTGGAGGGCATGACCCGGGCGCTGGCCGTCGAGTGGGGGCCGAAGGGCATCACGGTGAATGCCATTGCGCCGGGCTACATGATGACGCCGGATAACATGGCGACGGCGTTGCGCGCCGACCCGGTCCAGCGCGAGCGCTTTGCCCAGCGCACGGCGCTCGGCCGCTGGGGCCAGGGCGATGAGTTGGACGGCGCGGTGGTGTTTCTGGCCAGCGACGCGGCGGCGTACTGCACGGGTCATGTGCTGATCGTCGATGGCGGCATGAGCGTGAAAATCTGATGGAGACACTCGATGACTGAACTGGTGACCTACAGCCTGCGCGATGGCGTGGCGACGCTGCGGCTGGATGACGGCAAGGCAAATGCGTTGTCCCTGGCGATGTCCGAGGCCATTGGCGCAGGGTTGGACCGCGCGGCGGGGGATGCCCGCGTCGTGGTGATCCGCGGCCGGCCGGGTGTGCTGTGCGGCGGCTTCGACCTCAAGGTGATCCGTGCCGGCGATGCCGCTGCCCGCGTCGCGATGGTCGAGGCCGGCATGGCGCTGCTCGGCCGGCTCTATCTGTTGCCGCAGCCGCTGGTGATCGCCTGCACCGGTCATGCGGTGGCGGCCGGCGGGCTGATGCTGCTGACAGCCGATATTCGCATCGGGCTGCGCGGCGATTTTCGCATCGGCCTCAACGAGACGGCGATCGGGTTGTCGCTGCCGCAGGCGGGGATTGAGCTGGCGCGCGACCGGCTGATCCCCGGCGCCTTGACCGAAGCCACATTGCGGGCGCGGCTCTATGGGCCGGATGACGCCGCCCGCGTTGGGTATCTCGATGCGGCGGAAGATGGCGGGGGATTCGATGACGCCGTGGCGCGGGCCGTCGAGGAATTGTCGCGGCTGGACGCTGCGGCGTTTGCTGCTACCAAGCAACGGCTACGAGAAGGGAAGTAAGGCTGGGCGCTGCCCAGACCCGCCAGGGGCCAAGCCCCTGGACCTTATTCTTTCAGAATGAATGCCTCCAAAGATAGACGGTCTTTGGAAGGTTTTTTACTAAAGTATTAAGGTCCAGGGGCTTGGCCCCTGGCGGGTCTGGGCAGCGCCCAGCCTTGCTTCGCTTCAATTTGCCAGCACATACATGTAATCGCTATCGCTCCCGGGATCGTGGCCGAACAGCACCGTCAGCCCGCCCCCAGTCCGTTGCGCATTGGTGAACCCCGGCGCGCCCTGGCCGTCAAACCAGTTGAGGTCGAAGCTGCTTTTCGAGACGCCCCACAGTGTGGCGGCGTCGCCGGTGCTGAAGCCGTTCACAGTGCTCCAGATCGGCGCGGTGGCGCCGCGGGCATCGACGAAGAAGGTGTCCGCGCCGGGCCCGCCGGTGAGGAAGTTCGAGCCGGTGCCGCCGTCCAGCACGTTGGTGCCGCCGAACGCGGCGATGGCGTCGTCGCCGCTGCCGGAATGGACGAACCAGTTCGGCCCGGCCAGCGCGATGGTCAGGTTTTCCGGGGTGAGCAGGATCATCTCGCGCTCCAGCCCGGCGACTGGGCCGGCGTAGAACACTGGCGCGATCGCCATCGGATTACCGGTCGAGCCGTTCACCGCGATGATATCGCTGATGGCTTCGTCTTCCAGGATCGTGCCGGTGGCGGTGGCGGCGACGAATGCGACACCCGCGGGGGCCGGGCCGAGCGTCACCGTGAAATTCTGGTTGCCTTCCAGCACCGCATCGCCAGCGACCTCGATGGTGATGGTGGCGTTGGTTTCGCTCGCGGCAAAAGCCACGGTGCCGCTGGGCAGGACGCCGCCGCTGAATGCCGCGGCGCCGGCGGGTCGCGGCGCGGCGGGGCTCACGGTGTATGGCACTGTGATCGCCGTGCCGGTGTTGCCGGTGCGGGTAACGGTGAAGGTGAACGACGTGGTGGCGCCGGCGCCGCCTTCGAGCTTGACGGCATCGGCGGCGGCGATGGCCAGATCGGCGGTGGCGGTGGTGTTGGATCCCGCCGTCAGCTGCGACACCGAGGTCAGCGCGGACGCCACCGCGCCGCTGAAGCCGCCCTGCACCTGGTCGCCCCAGGTGACCACGCTGCCGTCGGCGCGCAGGGCGGCGAAGGCCAAGCCGGTGCCGGTCAGCTGCACGACGTCGATGGTGCCGTCCAACTGAGCCGCCACATCGGCGCTGTTGCCGCCGCCCAGGAAACTCCCCCATGTGACCACCGAGCCGTCGGCGCGCAATGCCGCAAAAGCCTGTTCGGTTGCCGCCAGGCTGACCACGTTGGTGAGTTGGCCGGCGACGGCGGCTGCATCCCCGCCATAAGGGCCGTGGCCCCATACGACCACCGAGCCATCGCTGCGCAGGGCGGCAAAGGCCGAGCTGTTGGCGAGGATCTTCACCGCGTCGACGGTGCCGTCGAGTTGGGCCGCCACGCCGGTCAAATCCCCGCCGCTGCCGGCGCTGCCCCATGCCACCACCGAGCCGTCCTCGCGCCGCGCGGCGAAGGCGCTTTGGGTGGCCGCGAGGGCGACGACGCCGGTGGTGCCATCCAGGGCGGCGGCGACGGTGGCACTGCTGCCGCCGGCCTGGTTTTGACCCCAGGTGACCACCGAGCCATCGGCGCGGATGGCGGCAAAGGCCGACGCCGTGGCACCGATGCCGACGACATCGATCGCGCCATTGAGTGCCGCGGCAACCGCGCTGCTGTCCCCGCCATCGGCCGCGTTGCCCCAGGTGACCACCGATCCGTCGCTGCGGATGGCGGCGAAGGCCGAGCCGGTGGCGGCCAGCCGCATCACATCGAGCGTGCCGTCGATGGCGGCGGCCACTGCCGTGCTGTCGCCACCAAAGGCGCCATAGCCCCAGGCGACCACCGAACCGTCGGCGCGCAGCGCGGCGAAGGCGGACATGTTGGAGACGATGGCCGTGACATCGACGGTGCCGTCCAGCGATGGCGCGACCGATGCGCTGTTGCCGCCCGTGCTGGGATCGCCCCAAGTGATCACGGAGCCATCGCGGCGCACGGCGGCGAAGGCCGACATGGTGGAAAACACATCGGTCACATCGATCGCGCCCGCCAACGCTCCCGCCAACGCTCCCGCCACTGGGGCGCTATTGCCGCCCAGGCTGGCATTGCCCCAGGTGACCACCGAGCCGTCGGCGCGCAGGGCAGCGAAGGCGAAGGCGTTCGGCGTGATCCGCACCACGCCAGCGAGCTGGCCGCTGACCGCGCTGCTGTCGCCGCCATTCTCGGCATCGCCCCAGGTGACCACGCTGCGGTCCGACCGGATCGCCGCGAAGGCACGGGTATTGGCGAAGCTGCCCGGGCGGTCGCCGCGAAACGACGTGATGGCGACGTCCGTGGCGGTCAGCGGCGCGCTGTTTGCCGGCGCTGCGGGCGGCGCGTTCTGGACACCAAATGCGCTGAACGGATCGACAATGTTCGCCGTGCCGAAGGTCAGGAAGTCGCCGCCCGCGATGTCGCCAAGGCTGGTGTAGAGATCGAGCCAGAATTTCTCGGCGACCTCGCTCTCCTCGTCGGCGAGGGTATGCACGGTGATCGTCTTGGCCGTCTCGTTGGCAGCGAAGGCAAGCGCGACGATTGGCAGGCCGGTGTAGTCGATGTTTTCCCAGGCGGTCGCTTGGATGGTGGTGACATAGACCGTCGAGGCGGCGCCGGTGCCGCTGCGGGTGATGGTGAAGGTGACGTCATCGCCCTCGGTTACCGGGGTCGCGGCGGCGGTGCTGGTGACCGTGTAGTCGAAATTGGCAGGCGCGGTGTCGGTCAGGTAGGCGCTGGTGTAGGCGGCGTAGTTGCCGGCCTGGCTGTCGGTGAGGCTTTGGAACACGTCGAGCCAGAAATACTCGCCGGGGTCGATGGTCGCATCGGCCAGGACGTTCACCGTCACGGTCCCGGTCAGGTCATTGGCCCCGAAGCTGACCGCCTGGGCCGACAGTGCCTGGAAATCATCGCCGGCGGTGGCGGTGGCGCCGGTGGTGGTGACATAGACGGTCGAGGCGGCGCCGGTGCCGTTGCGGGTGATGGTGAAGCTGACCGCTCCGCCCTCGGCCACCGGGGTCAGGATGCCGGCATTGGTGGCCACCGTGTAGCTGAACACGGCACTGGAGGTATCGGCGACATAGCCGCTGGCGAAGGCGGCATAGTCGTCCGTCAGGCTGTCGGCGTAGGACTCGAACAGGTCGAGCCAGAAATACTCCAGCCCCTCATCGGCGCTGTCCTGGTAGGTGGGCACGGTGATGGTCTTGGAGGTCTCGCCGGTCGCGAAGGCCAGCGCCTGGGCCGGCAGATCTTCGTAGTCGATGCCGCTGGTGGCGGTGGCGTCGGAGGTGCGGACATAGACCACCGAGTCCGCGCCGGCGCCGCTGCGGGTGATGGTGAAGGTGATGCCGGCGCCTTCGCTGGCCGGTGCGCCGGCGGGTGCGTTGCTGGTGACGCTGTAGCTGAAATCGGCCACCACGGCGTCGGCGATATAGCCGCTGGCGAAGGCCGCGTAGGTATCGTCCTGGCTGTCGGCGTAGCTTTCGAACAGGTCGAGCCAGAAATATTCGACGCCTTCGGTGGCGTTGTCCTGGTAGGTCGCGACGGTCACCGTCTTGCTGGTCTCGTTGGCGGCGAAGATGAGCGGCTGTGCCGCCAGGCCCTGGAAGTCGCTGCCGTCCTGGGCGGTCGATCCGGTGGTGCTGAGATAGACGGTCGAGGCAGCCCCGGTACCGCTGCGGGTGATGGTGAAGGTGATCACGCCACCCTCGCTGGCCGGGGTCAGGATGCCGGCGCTGCTGGCCACGGTGTAGTCGAAATCGACCACCGCGGCGTCGGCGATGTAGCCGCTGGCATAGGCGGCATAGTCGCCGCTCTGGCTGTCGGCATAGCTTTCGTACAGATCCAGCCAGAAGCCTTCGAGGCCCTCGGCGGCGCTGTCCTGGTAGGTCGCGACGATCACCGACTTGCTGGTTTCATAAGGCGCGAAATTCACCGCCAGGGCCGGCAACGCTTCGAAATCCACCCCCGCCCAGGCGGAGGAATCGGAGGTGCTGACATAGACGGTGGAGGCGGCGCCGGTGCCGCTGCGGGTGATGGTGAAGGTGACGCTGCCGCCTTCGCTGGCGGGCGTGGCGAAGCCGGCGTCGCTGCTCACGGTATAGCTGAAATCCGTCACCACGGCATCCGCGATGGTGCCGCGGGCAAAGGCGGCGTAGGCGCCGGTCTGGCTGTCGGCGTAGGTTTCGTAGAGGTCGAGCCAGAAATACTCATCCCCCTCGGTGCTGGCGTCGGCATAGGTCGCCACCGTGACCGTCTTGGTGGACTCATGGGCGGCAAAATCGACCGCCAGTTCCGTCACCGGCGCGAAGTCAGTGCCGCCCCCGGCAGTGGAATCCAAGGTGCTGACATAGACGGTCGAGGCGGCGCCGGTGCCGCTGCGGGTGATGGTGAAGCTGATCTGGCCGCCTTCGTCGACCGGCGCCGCCTCCGGGGCGCTGCTGGTCACGCTGTAGTCGAAGCTGGGCGCCGCCGCGTCGGCGATGCGGCCCTGGCTGGAGGTCGCCTGGGCGCTGTCGGCGATGTTGCGGTAAAGGTTGAGCCAGAAATGCTCGGCTTCCTCGCTGCCGGCGTCCGCCAGAGTTTCGATCGTCACCTGCTTGCTGGTCTCATAGGCGGCAAATTCCAGCGCGAACTGGTCCAAACCGGCATAGTCCAGCCTGCCGGCGCTGCCATCCGTCGTGGTCAGATAGACGGTCGAGGCGGCGCCACTGCCGCTGCGCGTCACGGTGAAGACGATGCTGCTGCCCTCGGCCACCGGTGCCGCATCGCTGCTGTTGGTGATGGCATAGTTGAAGTCCGCGTTTGGCCGGTCCTTGATGAATCCGGTGCCATGGGTGGCGAAGGATGCTGCTCCCTGCTGCAGGAACAGGTCGAGCCGGAAGTATTCCGGTGTCTCCAGCCACCAGTCCTGGTTGGTCTGCACCGTGACGGTGGCAACGCTCTGATAGGCCTCGAACGTCACCGCCTGGAGCGCCAGGGCGGCGTAGTCGGCATTGCCCGCTGAGCCCTGGCCGGTTGCGACATAGACGGTGGATTGCGTGCCGGTGCCGCTGCGATGGATCGAAAAGCTGACCGCGCCGCCTTCCTCCACCGCCGCCTCGGCGCTGCCGGCAGAGGACTGGATGGTGTAGCCATAGGCTGGCAGGGCGGCATCCGCGATGAACCCGGCGGCCAGCATGGTGGTGCCGGCGCTGTCCGGGTTCTCTCGAAACTCCAGGTTGAAGGACTCGGTCCCCTCGACCGCGCTGTCCTGCAGCGTCGCGATAGTGATCGACTTCACCGTCTCATAGGCGGCGAACTGCAAGGTGAGGCGGTCCAGCCCCGCGATGTCAGCGCCACCCGCCGTCACCGCCATGGTGCTGAGGTAGATGGTCGAGACGCTGCCGCTGCCGCTGCGGGTGATGGTATATGTGATGCCCGCGCCTTCGATCGCGGCATGGTCGGCATCCGGCGCACTGGAGGTGGCGGCATAGCTGAACACCGCCGTGGCCTGGTCCTTGATATGCGAAACGACACTGGCGGCGCTCACCGTTTCGGCCGCGGTGACGAAGATATCAGCGCGGAAGCTTTCGGTATCCTCCGCCAGCGTGTCCGCATTGGTCTTGACCGCAATGCTGGCCGTGGTTTCCTGTGCTGCGAAGTTGACCGCGACGCGGTTCACCCCGGCGAAATCACCCGCCCCGGCCGAAATCCCTGTCGTTGAGAGATAGACGGTCGACGCAGCGCCGGTGCCGCTGCGCGTGATGGTCAGCGTGACGGTGTCGCCTTCGGTCGCCGGTGTGGCCTCGCCGGCACTGCTGGCGAGCGCGTAGCTGAAGACCGGCGGCGCAGCACCGGCTTCGGACAGCGCCACGATGCCCTTGACCGTCGAATTCCAGAAATCGCCGATCGTGACGGTGAACTGTGCATTGTAGCCGCCGCCGGTGCCGCCCCATGGGTTGCGGACAGTGAACAGGTCCGTGCCGGCATCGTAGCCCAACAGCATGAACGCGTGGCCGGACACCAGGTTCTGTTTGCTGTTGCCGGCATCGTAGGTGTTGCCGAACGACGCCAGCCAGCCGATCGCCCCGCCGGCCAGCCCGTCGATGATGGTCTGCTTGTAGGTGCCGGCATCCGTCGAGGTGACCTCGGACGCCTTGAAGTTGTCCGGCACGCCGGCATAGTAGCTGGAATAATACCGATAGCTCAGGTTGGTGAGCTGTTTGATCGGATTGGCCCAGCCGCCCTCCACCGCCTGGTAGCTGGCTTCGCCGGACCACTTGCCGGCGTTGTTGATGTTTGCCTGCGCATTGAGCTGCGCATACGCCTTTTCGATCAGCGACACCCAGGACTCGCCCGACAGGCTGTGCTCGACATTGCTGCTCAGCGCCACCCGGTTGGTCCCGGTGACCGGCACGTTCTGGTCCACCGTCACATAAACCGGCGCGCCATCGAGGTAGAAGCGCACGCCGTACGACCCGTTGGCGTTGTCGATCACCGCATCGGTGATCAACGCCCCGTTCACCCCGGCGATCGCCCCCAGGCTGGCCACCAGATAGCAGGTGCCGGCGCTGCCCTGGTTGATGTCGCTGGCCGCGGCACCGCTCACAAACAGCGCACCGGTCGCCTTGGCATAGCTGTAAATCCCGGACGCCGCCTTGCTGTTTGCGGTATCGCCGCCAACCACCGGCATCGGCAGGTCACGCCCCAGGAACCACTTGTCAATCAGCCAGCCGGCCTTCTGCGCCGACAGCCCGGCGGCCATGTTCCCCAGTTCCGCCACATCGCCGAGCGCCTTGGCCCCGCCCCAGAACTTTGCATTGCCGGGGTTACCGACAATCACGCTGGTGCTGATCGAGCGGATGTAATCGCTGCCGTAGAGCGGCGCGAAATTGGCGTGCACCGTCTGAAGGTCGGCGAATTCGACTGCGGAAATCCCGTCCCCCGCCGCCGCTTCGAGCAGCCCCAGCATTTCCAGGTAGGTGACAAGGTTATCCGCACTCGCGGCCGTTGCCAGCGCGCCGATCTGCGCGTCACCCAGGCTTGCCGTCCAGCTCATGCCAATCTCCTCAGCAGCCACCAATGACGGGTCAATGCAGGTGCATGGCCTCCGACCGTGACAGGTTTCCCGAACATGGTGAAGATGCGCACAATAGCGGAAGTCCGTATGAGTGTGCGGCCATCAACCGATGCGGGCCTTGCCCCAACTGGAGTGCCGCATGACCCAGGCCCCGATCAAAGCCGCCGTCGCCCAGGCCGAGGCGCTGGCCCAGGAAGTCGGCGCCGACATCGCCTCGGTGCTGATCACCCATTTCACCGATGCCGAGACGCTGGACACGCTGCGCCCGGGCGGCCCGGACCTTGCCACCGTCACCGCGGTGAACCGCGCGGTCGCCACCGAGCTGGCCGCCCAGGGCGTCGAGGTCTTCGTCCAGCTTGCCGACCGCGCCGCCTTCCGCCGCTGGATGCAGGAGCGCGAGGACACGCCCCAGGCCCGGCGCGGCTGGATCGACCGGGCCCGACTTCTGCGCGGCCCCGAAGCCTTTCGCCTGCTCGGTGCCACCCCGCCCAAGCCGCCGGCGGCACCGCGCTTCGCCGCCGCCCCGGGCCCGATCGCCGATCGCCTGCTCGCCGCCTTCCTGCGGGACGACGGCGAGACCTTCGCGGACACGGCCGAAGCGCTGCTGGCGGCCGCGCGCCGCGACGTGCTCGAACTCGCCGTGCGCAAGGCGGCCGAGCGCGAGGGCGATGATGCCGCCGATGCGCTGGAACTGGCACTTCTCGCCATTGCCGAGGGCGCCCGCATTGGCCCCTCCGGCTGGGCCGGGCTGGTGACCCTGCCGGTCGCCCTGCCGCCCGGAACCCCGCCCGACGCCGCCGCCATGGGCGAGGCGCTGGCCGGCTCGGGCATCCCCGCCGATACCGTCGAGCTGCGCTTTCTGCCCGGCTGGCGCGCGCCCGATGCCCTTTCCGCCCTGCCCCCGATGACCATCCGCCGCATCCTGCTCGACCTGGTCCAAGGCATCGAGCCGCGCGACTTGCCGCCAGCCGACACCGATGACCTGGCCACGCGCGGCTTCGGCGCCCTGTTCGGCCTCGAACTCGACTGGGACATCCCGGTCTGGGACGAAATCGCCGCCACCGGCCTGCCGGACGAGGAAGACGACGAAAGCTCCGACGAAGCCACCCCTGATGAAGCCCGCCGCGCCGCCTTGTTCGACAGCTGGCGCGGCGCCGTCTTCGACGCCCATGGCGGCTGCGTCCCGCTCGCCCTCGTGCCCCCCTCCGAACTCGGTGCCGAAATCGCCTCGTTCCTCGACGAGGCCGGCCAGCACACCGACGGCATCGACGAAATCCGCGAGTTCATCGCCATGGCCCGCAGCGAAGCCGGCGGCGAAGAAGTCGTCTGCCGCGCCGAAATCATCGGCACCGGCATGGAACTCTCGCTTTACGCCGCCTCCGGCCGCTTCCTCGACAGCCTCACCCTGACCGCCGACCGCCTTCCCGCCGCGCCCGAGGAAATGCTCCGCGTCATCGCCAGCTTCGTTCGCCTCGTGCCGAATGCGCCGGGGTAGCAAGGAAGCGAGTGTTCTTTTTTGAAAAAAAGAACCAAAAAACTTTCATCCGTTTGCTTCGCGCGGACGCCCCCGGCCGGCCCTACCCCGCCCACGCCTTGCCCCAGTTATCATCGAACACCACCTCGCCCAACGGCGCCCGCCGCACCGGCCCGAACTTGCCGCGCGGAAACCCGACCGGCAGGATCGCATAGGAATGAAACCCCTCGGGTATGCCCATTGCCGCCTCAGCCTCCTTCTCGTGGATCAGGTACAGCGTCGTCAGCGTCGCCCCCAGCCCCACCGCCCGTGCCGCCAGCAACATGTTCTGCACCGCCGGATAGATCGACGCTCCGGACCCCCGCGGCCCCGACAAACACGGCACGATCCACACCGGCGCCTCGTGGATGTGATCCGCCAGATGCTCGGCCGCCGCCAGCATCCGCTCGAACCCGTCCGCCGAGGTCCCCGGCGCCGAGCCCCCCGCCCGATAGCGCGGCCCCACCACCTCGTGCCACCCCTTCCGATAGAGCGCGCCGGCCGCAGCCTTGATCGCCGCATCGCGGATCACCAGGAAGCGCCAGTTCTGCTGGTTCCCCCCGCTCGCCGCACAGGTGCCGGCCTCCAGCACCTGGTTCAACAGCGCCACCGGCACCGCATCGGGTTTCAACCGCCGCATCGAGCGGGTGGAACGGATGATCTCGAACAGATCGGCGGTTTCGGCCATGGCATCTCTCCTTGCAGGCGGCAGCACAATCAGCGCATGGCCGGCCGCCCCCGGCAAGGGCCGGCCGATGCCTTGGCAGCCCGGCCCAATCCGGCGCATACAGGAACCGGTCCGCCCCAAAACCGCCACGCCGGGCGCAAGCAACAGGAGTGCGTCGCGCCGATGCCCGGATTGCCCAATGCCCGGCTTAGTTGAGCGCTACGGCACCGTCGTCGCCGGCCTGGCGATGATCGCGGTCTTCGTGGTCTTCGCGCCCAATTTCGCCACCGCGCCGAACATCATCAACGTGCTCAAGGACACCAGCTTCCTGGCGATCCTTGCCCTCGGCTTTGCCCTCGCACTCACCGTCGCCGAGCTCGACCTTTCGGTCGCCGACATCGCCAGCCTCGGCGCGGTGATGGTCGGCTGGCTGGTCCAGATGAAGCTCGACCCAGGCCTCGCCGTTCTCGCCGCCTTCGCCGTCGCCGCCGCACTGGGCACCATCAACGCTTACGGCGTCACCGTCCTGCACGTCCCCTCGCTGATCGTCACCCTCGGCACCGCCGCCATCGCCCGCGGCCTCGCTTTCATGATCACCCAGGGCGTCGCCTTCGTCGGCCGCTGGCCCACCGAATTCACCGGCCTGGCGCGCGGCTACACCTGGGGCATCCCCAACCTCGTCCTGTGGATGACCGCGGTGACCGCCTTCGCCTGGGGCCTCATCAAATGGACCCGCACCGGCGCCCACATGACCGCCACCGGTGAGGCCGAGGAAGCCGCCCGCCTGTCCGGCATCGCCACCGCGCGCATGAAGCGCCTCGGCCTGATGCTGTCGGCCATCCTCGCCGGTGCCACCGCAATCCTGCTCGCCGCCAACCTCTCCTCGGCAGCCCCCAACATGGCCGGCGACTACTTCCTTTACGCCATCGCCGCCGTCCTGCTCGGCATGACCATGTTCGAGCCCGGCCGCCCCAACATCCCCGGCACCGTCTTCGCCGCCCTCGTCCTCAAGGTCCTCGGCAACGGCCTGGTCCTGCTCGGTGCGGCCTACTACATCCAGGACATCGTCCTCGGCGTCATCATGATCGGCTCGGTCGCCGCCTCCACCGTGCTGACCAACCGCCCGGCCTTCGCCAACAAACTGAACTTCCGCACCCGCGCCTGAACCAGAACAGGAAAACCACCATGGCACCGTCGCCACTTCGCCCTCGGCCTCGCCGCCCTCGCCGCCGCCACCCCGGCCGCCACACCCGCCTGGGCCGCCAACAACCCGCTCCAGCTCGGCATCATCGGCTTCCAGTTCTCCGCCGAAACCCACGCCCGCGTCGCCAACGCCGCCGCCGCCGCCGCCAAGTCCCGCGGCTGGAACGTCACCCTGCTGAACTCCGAGGGCTCGCTGCCCAAGCACGCCGAACAGTTCGACGCCCTGATCGCCAAGAAGGTCGACGCCATCATCCTGGCCATGGGCAAGCCGGTCGAAGCCGACGCCCAGTTCAAGGCCGCGAAAGACGCCGGTATCGCCGTCATCTCGGTCCAGTCCGGCACCAGCCCGCATGCCCTCTTCGACATCCAGGCCAACGAATACAAGATCGGCGCCGAAGCCGCCCTCTTCCTGCTCGGCGCCATGAACTACCACGGCAACCTGCTCTCCGTCCGCTTCGACGCCAACGCCGCCTCGCGCATCCGCGGCCGCGTGCTCGACGTCGTGCTGGCCGAAAACCAGGGCATCAAGGAAATCGGCAAATTCACCATGGCCCGCACCCAAAGCTGGCGCGATGACGTCCGCTCCGGCGCCCAGGCCCTGCTGCTCCAGAACCAGGGCAAGATCAACGGCATCTGGGTCTCCTTCGATGGCCAAGCCTATATCGTCGACGACCTGCTCCAGGCCGCCGGCGTCAAGCGCGGCCAGATCCCCATGGTCTCGATCGACGGCGGCCCGGAATCCTACCGCCGCATCGCCGACCCCAGCTCCCTCCTCTTGGCCACCGTCGCCGTGCCGTTCGAAGCCATGGGAACCCAAGCCGTCGAAGCCATCGAAGCCATAGTGGTCAAGAAACAACCCAAAACCACCTTCACCACCGGCCCCTACCTGTTCGTCGACGCCGTGCTGGTGGATGCGAGCAATGTCAAGCAGTTCCTCAAGTAAGAATGGCAGGAAGAATCTTCTTTTTGTGAACAAAAAGAAGCAAAAAAACTTCATTCATTTGGCATCTCTCTCCCCTTGGGGGAGAGGCAGGGCTGTTCAACGCTGACAACTTAATCGCGTGAGCGGCGCGATGTCGGGGAAGAAAGTTGGTTCCCTCGGCGCGTTTTGTCTGAATCTATGTCGGGCAACCGCCACGAAGGTTTGCCCCGATGTCGAGTGTGTTGCTGACGTTGT
>CAMBRC010000110.1 GCA_945869965.1 Asaia bogorensis | reverse complement strand
CTACATCGAAGGCTGGTACAATCCAGTGCGGCTCCATTCGGCGCTGGGATATCGTTCGCCAATGGCCTACGAAGCAGACATGCAATCCACCGTGACCGACGCCTAGCCCGCAAGCCGACAAACCGTCTACCGAAACGGGGCAACCCCAGTTTGGCTTGGGTGTTGGGGGCGATTTCGGTGCCGGGGAGGAGGGTGGAGCGGGCGATGACCACGGAGTCCTGGTCGTTCAGGCGGATGGTGATGGGGGGGGCCATGGCGGGTGCTCCAAGGGAAGAGGAAGGCTGGGGCCGGCGGCCCCAGACCCCATTTCTTTAGAAAAGGCCGCCAGATTGTGGCCTGACCGGGTGTTGGCACGAAGAGTCGGATGGCGCTTCGCTTATCCGACCTACGATTTGTCGGGTTTTTGGCGTCTGGCTTAGGTCATGAGGGTCCAGGGGGCTCGGCCCCCTGGAATCTCTTGTCTTATGCTAGGCCTTTGGAAGCCTTGCGGGTTTCAGCGATGCAGTTCTTGGCGTAGGTGGCCATCATGCCGCTGTCGTTCATCAGGGTGGTGAGGCGGAAGCCGCGGGCGATGCATTTGGCGGCGTCAGCGGCGCCGGAGGTGTGGATGCCGGCGTAGATGCCGCGGGATTGGCAGGCTTTGAGGAGCTTGTCGTAGATCTTGAGGATTTCCGGCTCGTCGCGGTCGAGTTTGGGGGGGAGGCCGTAGGAGAGGCCGAGGTCGGAGGGTCCGACATAGATGCCGGCGATGCCTTCGACGTCGAGGATGGCGTCGAGGTTCTTGATGGCGGTTTTGGTTTCGATCATCGGGATGCAGAGCGTCTCGGTGTTCGCTGTCTTCTGGTAGCTGGTGGCTTCGCCGTACATGCCGGCGCGGAAGGGGCCGTTGGAGCGGGTTCCGAGGTCCGGGTATTTCGAGTATTGGACGAAGGCTTCGGCTTCTTTCTTGGTGTTGATCATCGGGCAGATGACGCCCATGGCGCCGGCGTCCAGGACTTTGCCGATGATGCCTGGTTCGTTCCAGGGAACGCGGACCATGGGGGTGACGGGGTGGGCCTGCATGGCCTGGAAGCATTGGAGCATGGACATGAAGTCCTGGGCGCCGTGCTGCATGTCGACGGTCACCGCGTCGAAGCCGGACTGGGCCATGACTTCGGCGGAGAAGCCGGAGGGGATGGCGAGCCAGCCGTTCATGACGGCCTTGCCGGATGCCCAGATTTTCGCGACTTTGGTAGCCATTGTGGTGTTTCTCCCGTGGATTGGATGGGGAAACGCTAGGCTGCGGGTGCCTGGGGGTCAAATCCGGATGGCGTTGTAAGGCGGGCCGGTGATCGATGCGCATCACCATTTGTGGGATTTGGCGCTGGGGCGGCATCCGTGGATCACGGGGGCGGATCCGGCGATGGCGTCGTTGGGGGATTTGGGTTTTTTGCGGTCGGATTATCTGGCGGCGGATTATTTGCGGGATGTCGGCGGGACGAATTTCGCGGGGTCCGTGCATGTGGAGGCGGCTTGGGATCGGGGGGATGATCCTGTTGAGGAGACGCGGTGGTTGATGTCGATCGCGCGGCCACGGGGGGTAGCGACGCGGTTGGTGGGGTTTGTGGCGCTTGAAGCAGTGGATGTGGTGGAGCGGTTGGCGGCGCATCGGGCGGCGGGGCCGGTGGTGGGGGTAAGGGAGACGATACGGTGGCATCCCGATCCCGCGCGGCGGTGGGCGGAGGCGGGGGTTTTGGATCGGGCGGATAAGCGGCGGGGGATTGGCGAGCTGGCGCGGGTGGGGATGCTGTTGGAGGTGTTGATGAACCCGTATCAAAGTGCCGATGTGGCGCGGCTGGCGCGGGATTTTCCGGGGTTGCAGATCGTGGTGAACCATTGCGCTTCGCCGATGGATCGGGATGAGGCGGGGTTGGCGCGGTGGCGGGCGGGGCTGGCGCTGATGGCTTCGTGTCCGAACGTGGCGATCAAGGTGTCGAATTTTGGGGCTTATGCGGCAGATCGGTCGCCAGAGGGACTGCGGGGGGCGGTGATGACGTGCGTGGACGCGTTTGGGGCGGGGCGGTCGATGTTTGGGACGGATTATCCGGTGGGGCGGCGGGCGCTGGGGTTTCGAGAGAATGTGGTGGGGTTTGCGGCGGCGATTGCGGATTTCTCGGCGGATGAGCAACGGGCGTTGTTCCATGACAACGCCTGGCGCATTTATCGCTTTGGATGAGGGTGCAGGGGGCTCGGCCCCCTGCGTCAGCTTACTTGCTTGGTGTGTCCGCGCCAGAAAGGCTCGCGCAGGGTGGTTTTGAGGACTTTGCCGGCGCCGGAGAGGGGCAATGACTCGGCGCGGATGTCGACGCTGCGGGGGATTTTGTAGCCGGCGATGAGGGTTCGGCAGTGGGCGATGACGGCGTCGGGGGTGATGTCGCGGCCGGGGCGGGGGACGACGATGGCGTGGACGGCTTCGCCCCATTTTTCGTCGGGGATGCCGATGACGGCGACTTCGGCGACGCCGTTCAGGGTGGAGATGGCGGATTCGACTTCGGCGGAATAGATGTTCTCGCCGCCGGAGATGATCATGTCCTTGAAGCGATCGACGATATAGACGTAGCCGTCCTCGTCCATCGTGCCGCCGTCGCCGCTGTGGTACCAGCCGTCGCGCAGGGCGGCGGCGGAGACATCGGGCAGATTCCAGTAGCCGAGCATGATGTTGGGGCCGCGGATCTGGACCTCGCCGACGGTGCCGCGGGGGACTTCGATGTCATTGGCGTCGGCGATGCGGATATCGACCAGGAGGGCCGGGCGGCCGCAGCTTTGGGCGCGCGGGCCGGTGGGTTCCGGCAGGTTGCGGTCCATGCTGGTGACGATGGGGGAGGCCTCGGTCATGCCGTAGACGTGCAGGAAGCGGATGCCGGGCATGGTCTGTTTGGCTTTTTGCAGCACCGCGTCGGGCATGGGGGAGGCGCCGTAGGGGATCAGGCGCAGGGAGGAGATATCGTATTTGCCGATGTCGGGATGGTTGGCGGTGGCGTTGGCCATGGTGGGGACGAGGAGGCAGTTGGTCACGCGGTGGCGCTGGATTTCGGCCAGCAGGTCCACGGGGTCGAAGCGCGGGATGAAGACATGGGTACCGGCGACGATGGTGATGGCGAAGGTGGAGGCGGCGTCGGCGAGGTGGAACATCGGGCCGGAGTGGATGTAGACGGTGTCCGCCCGGTAGTCCCAGGCGGGGATGACCATGGCGGCATTGGCGACCAGGTTGCGGTGGGTCAGCATCACGCCCTTTGAGCGCCCGGTGGTGCCGCCTGTGTAGAAGATGCCGGCCACGTCGTTATCGCCGGCCTCGCCGAAGCCTGGCGGACGGTCCGCCAGGAGCGACTCCCAGGGGATCATGCCGGGCGGCGTTGCGGCTTCGCCGATGTGGATGATGTGGGTGACGTCGCCCATCTGGCCGGTCAATTGCGCGGGGAGGCCGGCGAAGGTGTCGTCGACGATCAGGGCGCGGGCGCCGCTGTCCCCCAGCATGAAGGCGACTTCGGGCGGGGCGAGGCGGGTGTTGAGCGGGACCATGATCGCGCCGAGGCCGGGAATGGCATACATCGCCTCCCAGTAGCGGTCGCTGTTCAGGGCCATGAGGGCGATGCGGTCGCCGCGAGCGAGGCCGAGTTTGGCCAGGCCGCCGGCAATGCGGGCGACGCGCTCGGCGGATTGGGCCCAGGTGAAGCGACGGTCGCGGAAGATGGTGGCGGTGCCGGTCGCGTTGGTGGTGACGGCGCGATTCAAGCCCTGGATCAACTGCATTCTGGATGTTCCCCGGCGTTTTTCCGTGATCCCAGGGTACATCACTCAGGGCTGGGGGAAAGAAGGGAAGTCTTCTTTTTTGGAAAAAAAGAAGCAAAAAACTTCTATTCGTTTAGGGGGAAGAGCCACCCCGTCCAACCGTGGGGGGCGCGAAGACTCTTAGTGGATAAAGTTTTTTTGCTTCTTTTTGTTCACAAAAAGAAGATTCTTCCGTCGCTCACTCCTCAACGGGCGTCCAGCCGTTGGCGGTGAAGCAAGCGCGGCGTTCGGCGATGCGGGGGCGGAGGTTGTCGTCGGTGATGGTCATTTGCGGGGGTTCGTAATAGCCGCCGAACCAGGTGCAGCGGCCGCGGTTGTCGCAGGAGCGGACGGGGGGGATCCAGCGGCCGGGGAACATCATTTCCTCGCGTAGACGGGGCGGCCAGAGGCTGGTGGCGTGGGCGTCGCATTGGGCCTGCATGGCGCGGAAATCCGCTTCGCTGGCGCCGGGCTTGGTCCAGCGGGTGGCGCAACTGGTCAGCAGCAGGAGGGTGGCGAGGAGGAGGGCGCGGGTCATGCGGCCTCGGCGAAGACCATGCGGCGGCGGGCGACGGGCATCGGGATGGCGGCGTACATGTCCTTGGCGGCTTCGGTGATAGTGACGCCGGCGAAGCGGGGGATGTAGCGCCGGCCGGTGCGTTCCCAGAGGCGGGCGCCGCGTTGCAGCAGGCGGATGTTGCTGGGGGGCAGGAACAGGGCGGTATCGCGACGTTCGACGCGGAACAGGCTGGCGGCCATCAGGCGGCCGACCTGGCCGGGGGAGTATGGCGTGCCGTGGCCGAAGGGGGTGCTTTCGAGGTGGGCCCACATGCCGCTGCGGTTCGGGGTGACGACGAGCAGGCGGCCATCGTCCTTGAGCACGCGCCAGGCCTCGCGCAGCAGGCGGCGGGCGTTTTCGGCGGATTCGAGGCCGTGCACCAGCAGGACGCGGTCGAAGCAGAGGTCGGGGAAGGGCAGCGCGTCTTCCTCGGCGGTGCAGGACAGGTTGGCGCTGCCGACCGGCCAGCGGGCGGCGCCGATCTGGGCGGGGGTGAGGGCGATGCAGCGGGCGGCCTCCTCGCGCCAGAGGCGGAGATAGGGGGCGGTGTAGCCGAGGCCGAGCACGGCCTGTCCGGGCAGGGCGGGCCACATCAGGGACAGGCGCTCGCGCAGCAGCATGGCGGCCAGGGCGCCGCGCCGTGTGGCGTAGAACTCGGAAGCTGCGTGGGCGTCGGAAACCATCTTCGCAGTATAGCAGAGCCGGTGCTATTGTGAGGGGATGATCAAAGCAACGCTCATCCCCATCCTGCAAGACAACTATGCCTGGCTGCTGCGCGACGAGGAAAGCGGGTGCCGCGCCATCGTCGATCCGGCCGAGGTGGAGCCCGTGGTGGCCGCCATCGATGCGGCGATCGCGAAGGAGGGCGGCACGATCGACATGATCCTGTTGACCCATCATCACGGCGACCACATCGCCGGCACCGAGGACATTCGGGCGCGCTATGGCATCCCGGTGGTCGGCGCGAAGGCCGACGCGCATCGGCTGCCGAAGCTGGACCGGGAGGTTTGGGAGGGATCTGAGGTCGATCTCGGGGCCTCGACTGCGCGGGTGTTTGAGACGCCGGGGCATACGCGGGGGCATATCAGCTATTATTTCAGCGACGGCGGGGTGTTGCTGAGCGGGGACACGCTGTTCAGCCTGGGGTGCGGGCGGTTGCTGGAAGGCAATGCGGGGGAGATGTTCGCCAGCCTGATGAAGTTCGCGCCCCTGCCAGGGGAGACGCTGGTGTGCTGCGGGCATGAGTATACCGAGAGCAATGCGCGGTTTGCGCTGCATGCGGACCCCGAGAACCTGGACCTGATCGTCTATGCCGAACGGGTGAAGGAACTGCGGGCGATGGGGATGCCGACTTTGCCGAGCCGGCTGGCAGATGAGTTGGCGTGCAATCCGTTCTTGCGGGCCGGTGATGTGGCGACGCTGGCGGACTTGCGGGGGCGGAAGGACAAGTTTTAGGCAAGAGTTCTTTTTTGAAAAAAAGAACCAAAAAACTTCTATCCACTTGGACGGATGCCGGTCGCGAACACTCGGCTCAAATGGATGAAGTCTTTTTGCTTCTTTTTCTTCAGAAAAAGAAGACCTTGCCTTAGGCTAATTTCACTTCCGTGATGAATTGCCCGACCTCGTCACGCAGCAGCCGGGCCTAATCGGACAGGTTGCCGGACGCGGCCTGCTCGTGGCTGGCGGCCTCCTTGATGTGGCAGAGTTGGGCGCTGTCGGCCGCGAGCTGGGTGGCGTGGGCTTCGATCGCCGCCTGGGCCGCGCGGGGGGGGGCGTGGCTTGCACCGGCAGGTCGTAGAAGCCCCTACTTTCTCAGCGAGTTTTGGGCTATACTTGTGTTGAAATGCGAAGTTCGCAGCCGGGCGATTTCCGCCGGGTTCAGGAGTGTCGCCGATGGCGATGGCGGTTTCTTTCGGCCGGCTGGCCTCGACTCAGCTGCGCACGCTGGTACTCCGGCGCTTGGCCGGGCTGGGGGCGATGGTGCTGGCGGCGGCGGCGGTGGGGCTGCTGGCGATGCTTGCCACCTATGATCCGCAGGATCCCTCGCTGAATACCGCGACCGCGCGCGGCGCGCGCAACCTGTTCGGTGCGCCAGGCGCGGTGGCGGCGGATTTCATGTTGCAGGGGTTTGGTGCGGCGGCGGCGCTGCCGGGCGTGGCGTTGCTGGCCTGGGCCTGGCGGTTGGGGGTGGCGGGCGGCGGCGGGCGAAGCTCGGCGCTGTGGCGGGTGATCGCGATGCTGGCGGCGCTGCCGGTGCTGTCGGCGGCCCTGTCGGCGGGGGCGGCGCTGTTGGGTGCCAGCCCAGGCTGGCCGGCGGCGGCCGGGCCAGGTGGGGCGGTGGGCCTGATCGTGTCGGGCGACGCCATGCTGGCTGGGCGCGGACTGATGGGCCAGACGGGCGGGGCGGTGGTGTCGGGGCTGTTGAGCGTGCTGGCGCTGGTGTTGGTGCTGCTGGCGCTCGGGCTATCGCTGGCGGAATGGCGGGCGGCGATACGACGGGCGGGGCGGCTGATTGGGCGGGTGGTGCGGCGGGTGCGTTACATCGCCGCCTGGATGGCGTTCATCGTTCGGCGCATTGCCTGGGGTGGGGCCTGGGTGATCAATCGGGTGAACGGTAGCGGCGCGATGGTGGCGACGCCGGTGCCGGTGGCGCGCGGGTATCCGGCGCCGGAGATCGCGATCCCGCGCGCGCCGGAGCCGACCGCACCGCCGCCGCGCCCGCCGGCGGCGCCACCGGTCGCCCAGGATATGCCGGCGCTGGCGCGGACGCCTTTGACGCCGGTGAAGCCGCCGCCGGTCAAGCCCGCGCCACCGCGGAAGTTGGCGGCCCCGAAGCAGGTGGAACTGCCGCTCGAAGTTGGCGCGTGGAAATTACCGCCGCTGGAATTGCTGACCCCGGCACCGGCGCGGGCCGCGGCCGGGATGCTGACCGCCGAGGCGCTGCAGGGCACGGCGCGGCAGCTGGAATCGGTGCTGGCCGATTACGGTGTGCAGGGTCAAATTGTGGCCATCCGGCCGGGGCCGGTGGTGACGCTGTATGAGTTGGAGCCGGCGCCGGGCATTCGTTCGGCGCGGGTGATCGGGCTGGCCGACGATGTGGCGCGGTCGCTGTCGGTGACCGCGGTGCGCATCGCCACGGTGTCCGGGCGCAACGTGATCGGCATCGAGGTGCCGAATTCCAAGCGCGAGACGGTCTATCTGAGCGAGCTGCTGGATACGCCGGACTGGGAGGAACAGGGCGGCAAGCTGGCGCTGGCGCTCGGCAAGGATATCGGCGGCTCGCCGATCATCGCCGATCTGGCGCGGATGCCGCATCTGCTGGTGGCGGGGACCACCGGGTCGGGCAAATCGGTGGGGATCAATGCGATGATCCTATCGCTGCTCTACAAGCTGTCGCCCGACCAGTGCCGGCTGATCCTGATTGATCCGAAGATGCTGGAGCTGTCTGTCTACGAGGGCATCCCGCATCTGATGGCGCCGGTGGTGACCGAGCCGGCCAAGGCGGTCGTCGCGCTGAAGTGGACGGTGCGGGAGATGGAGCGGCGCTATCGCGCGATGTCGGGGCTCAGCGTGCGCAACGTCACCGGCTATAACGAGCGGGTGATCGACGCGCGGGCCAAGGGCGAGGTGGTCACGCGGCGGGTGCAGACCGGGTTCGACAGCGAGACCGGCAAACCGATCTTCGAGGACCAGCCGCTGGCGCTGGAAACGCTGCCGTTCATCGTGGTGATCATCGACGAGATGGCCGACCTGATGATGGTGGCCGGCAAGGAGATTGAGGTCACCGTCCAGCGACTGGCGCAGATGGCGCGCGCGGCCGGCATCCATGTGGTGATGGCCACCCAACGCCCCTCGGTGGATGTCATCACCGGCACCATCAAGGCCAACTTCCCCACCCGCATCAGCTTCCAGGTGATCAGCAAGTTCGACTCCCGCACCATCCTGGGCGAGCAAGGCGCCGAACAGCTGCTGGGCATGGGCGACATGCTCTACATGGCCGGCGGCGGGCGCATCACCCGGGTGCACGGGCCCTTCGTGACCGATCGCGAGGTGGAGGAAATCGTCGCCTATCTGCGTGAGCAGGGCGAACCCAACTACGTCGACGAGGTCACCGAAGCGCCCGACAACGACGACGCGCCCCTGGCCAGCATCGGCAGCGGCAGCGACGATGACAAAAGCCTGTTCGACCAGGCGGTGTCGGTGGTCGCCCGCGATGGCAAGGCCAGCACCAGCTATATCCAGCGCAAACTGGCGATCGGATACAACAAAGCCGCCCGCATCGTCGAACAAATGGAAACCGAAGGCATCGTCGGCCCCGCCTCCCCCACCGGCAAACGCGAAATCTTGGTGCGACGGACGCACGACGAGGATTAAGCGAAGGCGAGGGCTCTGCCCTCGACCCGCTGGGGCCCGAGGCCCCAGACCCCCATCCGTTTGAAGCGCCTTCGGCTAGGGGGCCATCGAGGCCGTCATCAAGGCCTCGATGGCCCCCTAGCCGAAGGCGCCTAAAGGTCGAGGTCCAGGGTCTCGGACCCTGGTGGGGTCCAGGGGCAAAGCCCCGGCCTTCCTTACTCCTTGACCGCGCCCGTCGCCGCCATGGCGTCGATTTCGGCCGTGGTGTAGCCGGCTTCGGCGAGAATCTCGCGCGAGTGTTCGCCCAGTCCGGCGGAGAAATTCCGCACGGTGGTGGGCCCACCGGACAGCCGGTAGGGGGCGTTCATCACGCGGAAGCTGCCGCCGGCGTCGTGGACTTCGGCCAGGGCTTCGCGGTGGGCGAGTTGCGGGTCGGCCAGGGCTTCGGCGACAGTGCGGTAGGCGGAGCATGGCACGCCGCCACGGTTGAAGGCGGCTTCGACCTCGCTGGTGGGCAGGGTGCGGGTCCAGGCTTCCATTTCGTCCATGAAGGCGCCCCAGTTGTTGCGCCGGTCGGGGTATTTCTCAAAGCGCGGGTCGGTGATCCAGTCTTCGCGGCCACAGGCTTTCGCGGCGTTCTGGAAGGTGCGTTCGCTGGCGATGGCGGGCAGGACGTAGCCGTCGCGCGTGGCGACGGGGCCGAACATGTGACGCGGCGGCGGCGGCGGCAGCTCGAACTGGGTTCCCTGGACCTCGCCGAGGGTGAGGTTGAGCATGGCTTCGAGCATCGAGACGTCGACCACTTGGCCGCGCCCGGTGGCATGGCGCTGGAGCAGGGCGGTGGTGACGGCGCCGTAGGCATAGGTGCCGCTCAGCACGTCGGCGATGTAGATGCCGCAGTAGTCGGGCATGGTGCGGTTGGGCTGGTACGCCATGTGGGCGAGGTCGAAGCCGGACGAGGCGTGGATCGCCGGGGCGTAGGCGGCCAGTTGCGATGACGGGCCGGTCTGGCCGAAGCCGGAGATGGCGCAGTAGATCAGGCGGGGGTTGGCGGCCAGCAGGCCGGCATGGCCGAGGCCGAAGCGCTCCATGACGCCCGGACGGAAGTTTTCCACCAGCACATCGGCGGTGGCGGCGAGGCGGCGGACCACGTCGACGGCGGATTTCTGCTTGAGATCGAGCACCAGGTTGCGCTTGCCGGCGTTGAGCCCGCCGTACGAAGTGCTGGCGCCCTGGCGCAGGGGGGGACGATGACGGGTCAGCTCGCCATCGGGGGATTCGACCTTGATCACCTCGGCGCCGGCATCGGCGAGCAACCGGGCGCAGTATGGCCCGGCGATGGTGGTGGTCATGTCGATGACACGCAGCCCGTCCAGCGGGCGGCCCTTGGTTGTGCTCATGGTCGTTTCCCTTCTTCGTGCAGGCACGCTAGCGGAGGCGGGGCCCATCGTCTAACCGGGGCCGCGTGACGGTCACCGCTGGCCCGCCAACCGGGCGATGGCACGGCGCCAGGCGGTGCGGCGGCGTTCGGTGAACGCGGCGACGACCAGCGCCACGAGCGGCGGCAGTAGGAAAACCAGGACGCGGCGGGCCCAGTGATCCGCCGGCCAGGGCGAGGCGGCGGCGATGAAATGCAGTAGCGGGTAGTGCAGCAAGTACAGGGTAAAGGACGCGCCGGCGAGCCAGGCCACCGGGCGGGAGATCAGCCGGAGCCCGCGCCAGATTACGGGTGCCACGGCATGCACGCCGAGCAATTGCGCCGCCACCAGCAAGCCGATGCCGTAATCGTATGCCAATGCGCCGATGCATCGGGGGTCAGCGATGAAGGGTGTGTAAGGGAAGCAGGCCTGGCCGCGCGGGTCCCAGAATGCCAGCACCGCCCATGGCGCGAGCAGCAAAAGCCAACCGGCGGCAGCGGGGAGCGGGCCGCGGGCGCAGTGACGCTGACAGGCGACGCCGAGCAGCCATAGCGGAAACAACACGGCGATCTTCGGTCCGGCCAGCGCCATGGCGGCGACGGCCCCAAGCCAGTTCCACGGCTTCGGCGCAAAGACCAGCAGGCCAAAGGCGAGGTAGTACCAAGCCTCGAAGGCCAGTGACCAGAACGGCAGGTTGCTGCCCGGCTGGGCGGCGCGGAACCAGACGTGGTCAAGGAACAGCGCGCTGGACGCCAGGTCCGCCAGGCCGGCCGGGCCGGTGAAGTGCGGTGCTGCGGCGTAAAGGGCGGGGTTCAGCGCCGCGCCGGTGGCGTCCAGAAGCCAGCCGAGCGCGAGACAGGGCAACACCACGGAATAAATGCGCGCGACGCGGGAGATGGCATAGCCAATGGCGCCCTGGCTGACGGCAGAACGGGCCGTGGCGTGGGCGATGACAAAGCCGGAGACCACGAAAAACACATCAACCGCGGCCTCGCCATAGGGGATCGCCTGATGGAACAGCCCGCCGGAGATGCGCTGGGTGCCGGCATGAGCCAGGAACACCACAATCGCCGCCGCCAGCCGCAGCAGGTCGAGCGAGGTCGACAGGGCGGGTGCAAGGGACCCGTCCGGCGCCGGGGCAGCCGTGGCGGGGCGCGGCTTGGTGATGGTTAGCCTGCCAAAAGCGCGTCGAGCTGGCCGGCCCGCTCCAGCGCGACCAGGTCATCGCAGCCGCCAATATGCGCGCCGCCAATGAAGATTTGCGGCACCGTGCCGCGCCCGCCGGAGCGCGCGGTGGCCTCGGCGCGCTCCGGTGTGCCGTTCGGCGCGTCGATCTCGCGGTAGGTGGCGCCCTTGCGGTCCAGCAATTGCTTGGCGCGGGCGCAAAAGCCGCACCAGTCCTGGGTGTAGATCTCGATCACGGGCATCGTTGTCTCCTTCCCGCCCATGGTCGCGTCGGCGCGGGCGGGTTGCAATATGGTTCATGCGGCCGGCGCGCCGCACCGGCGGCTAAAACGATCAATAAGCGCGCCGCCCTGTCACCTCGACGGCATCAAATCCGACAGATCCGTGTCATTCACCACCACCTTTTTGTCGGCATAGGTGATGGACCAAACGGATTCATTGCCCTCCTGCTTGGCGATGCCCTTCAGGAAGATCAGCACCGGTGCCGCCATCTTCAGTTCCGGCACCGCGTTGGCCCGGCGGATCAGCGCGTCCAGCCCGGTGGCCCGCAACTCCGCCTCGCCGCCGGCTTCCTGCGGGCTCGAGACGAGCAGCGATCCCTGGCCCTTCAGCCGCAACGGGCCCAGGTCGATCATCAGGTCTTCGATCGCCAGCTCAACCGGATGATCGGCCAGCAAAGCCATGCCGTCCGCGGCGATCTCGCGGCCCTCGGTTTCAATCGCCTGGCGCAACAGCGTCATCACCGCTTCCTTGGGCACGCCGGCCACCTTCGGCGTCAGCGTCAGCTTGTGCGGGATGAATTCCTGCCACGGACCGGGCGGAATCATCGGCGATTCCAGCCCTTCCAGCGCCAGCCGCAGCTTCACCTCCATCTTGCCGCCCGGCGCTCCGGCGGCGAACCCCATGCCGAAGCGGCGTAAGCTGCCGGAAAATAATGCCCCGCCCTCGACGCGGATGTTCTCATAGGTCTGGTCGGTCTCCATCGCATCCATCATGGCGAAGATCTGATCCAGCAGCCGGACCATCACCGCCTTGTCTGCGGCTTTGTCCGCTGGCTTGGCCTCTGGCTTGCCCTCCGCCTTGGCCTTGGCCCCCACTTCGAAGGCGGTGCGCAACAGCGCGCCCATCCCGTTGATGTCGAAATTCTCGATCCGCGTGGCCCCGCCAACCCGCTCGATCGTCACCTTGGCCTGTTCGCCGCCCGGCAGCGGGCTGAGGCTGGTGTAGTTCTCCAGTGTGCTGTCGCCCTGGATCGTCACCCGGCCCGGACTGGTCGGCAGCCATTCCGACCGGCCGGATATCTTGCCGATGCGCGAGCTCTGCACCCCGCCGGCCGAGCGCACCTCGGACCTGTAGTCGCTGATGGTGGTGACATAGGTCGAAGGCGTGGCCAGCGACGGATCGTAAACCCCCGTGGTCTGCTGGTTGCCGATCGTCATGTCCATGACCGACGACTGGCCGTCCTTGGTGTTGCGCACCTCGCCGCGCAGCATCGGCGGCAAGGTGATGTTCACGATCGACCACCGCCCGCCGTCGAGCGGCTTGACCGTGGCCACCGCGGCGCCATCGCCCAGCACCAGGGCATTGTCGAAGTAGCTGCCCCCAAACGGCAACTCCAGGCGATAGCTCTCGCCCTCCGGCAATACCCGCAGCGCCAGCGCCGACAAGTCGACCAGATTGGCCGTCTGGCGCTCCAGCCAAGACCGCACCGCGTCGGCAATCTCCTTCGCCCCCTGCTCGCTGGGCAACGCCGGTACCTGCGCCATCGCCGTCATCGGCACCAACAAGCCCGCCACTAAAGCAACATCACGCAACCGGGCCGCAATGCTCATGCCAAAAATCCTCATGCCAAATCCCAGCACCACCATACCGCCACCCCAGCCCCCCTCTACCGAACGCGCTTCATGGTTGAGGTCCAGGGTCTCGGACCCTGGTGGGGTCCAGGGGCAAAGCCCCGGCCTTGCTTACACCGCCACCGGGCTCGTGCGGATCATTTCGCCGTGGCGGGTTTCGGTGTCGAGGCAGAGTGCGGCGATGGCCGGGGCGATGTCGGTTGGCTGGGCGAGTTTGCTGCGGTCTTCGCCGGGGAAGGCGGTGGTGCGGATGTCGGTTGCCACCGAGCCCGGGTCGACCAGATTAACGCGCAGCCTGGTGGTGCGGGTCTCTTCGGCCCAGGCCATGACCAGGTGGTGGTGGGCCGCTTTGGTGGCGCCGTAGATGCCGAAATAGGCGGTGGGCCGCAGCACGATCCGGCTGGTCAGGAACAGCGCCCGGCCGTGCGGGGCGGCCAGGAGTAGGGGCGCGCAGGTGCGGATCAGGCGCAGTGCCGCGGTGATGTTGATCGCCACGGCATCGTCCCAGTCGCGCATGTCGACATGCGGCGCCGGGGTGACACGGCCCATGATGGCGGCGTTGGAGACCAGGACGTCCAGCCGCTTGAAGCGCTCGAACAGGCTGGGCCCGACCTGGTCCAGCTTGGCGCCGTCGCGCAGGTCGAGCGGCAGCAGGGTGGCGGTGCCGCCGATGGCGCGGATGGCGTCGTCGGTGGCATCCAGCCCGCCCTGGGTGCGCGCCACCAGCACCACATGGGCGCCGAGGCGCGCCAGTTCCACCGCGGTCGCGGCCCCGATGCCCCGGCTTGCACCCGTCACCAGGGCAATCCGCCCCGCCAATGCCGTCATCGCTCGCCACTCCCGTGCTGTCGCGGCAGATTACGCGGGATCGCGCCGCTGCGTCCAAGCGCCGGGAGGGCGGCGGAGGGCAAGATGCGAATTAAGGAAAGGTCTTCTTTTTCTGTAGAAAAAGAAGCAAAAAGACTTTTATTCGTTTGCTGCTGGCGTCACCTCGACTCCCTGATCAGAGAGTCGAGATGCTCGAACAAGCAATGAATAAAGTTTTTTGCTTCTTTTTGTTCACAAAAAGAAGAATCCTTTACGCTGCCTTGGCGATAGCCTGCCAGACTTTCTCCGCCGTCGCCGGCATGTCGATATGCGTGATCCCCATCGGGCTCAGCGCATCGATGATCGCGTTGATCACCGCCGGCGGCGAGCCGACCGCGCCGGCTTCCCCCGCGCCCTTGACCCCCAGCGGGTTGGTGCCACAGGGCACTTCGACCAGCTCGACCTCGATGTTCGGCAGGTCGTCGGCGCGCGGCAGGCAGTAGTCCATGAGGCTGCCGGACAGGAGCTGGCCGCTGGACGGATCGAAGGCGGTGCGTTCCAGCACCGCCTGGCCGAAGCCCTGGGCGACGCCGCCATGCACCTGGCCGGCGACGATCATCGGGTTGACGGCTTTTCCGACATCGTCGGTGACGGAGTAGCGCAGCACGCTGACCACGCCGGTTTCCGGGTCGATCTCCACCTCGGCGATGTGGCAGCCATTGGGGAAGGTGTGGTGGTCGATGTTGGCGATTTCGGCGGCATCCAGCGTGGTGACGTCCTGACCCTTCGCTGCCTTTTCGCGCTGGACCATGGCCAGGGTGATGATGTCGATGCCGCGATCGGTGCCAACGACGGAGAAGCGGCCCTGTTCGAACTGGATGTCGGGCATGGCGGCTTCCAGCGCCTCGGACGCGGCGCGGCGGCCCTTTTCGATCACCGTGGTGGCGGTCTTCAGGATCGCCTGGCCCTCGGAATACAGGCTGCGCGCGCCGCCGGTGC
>CAMBRC010000109.1 GCA_945869965.1 Asaia bogorensis | reverse complement strand
AGGCCCTGCTGCACGTCATCAGCCAGCAAGACTATGTGGACGCCGTGCTCGGCGACCTCAAGCAATACGGCAAGGCGGGCGCCGGCTTCTTCACCCCGAACACCCCGAACGAGAGCAAGAAAGGCCTCGAAGTCATGATGGGCAAGCGCGACGTCGCGCTGGCCCGCAAACTCGTCGCCGAAAGCGGCTACAAGGGCGAGAAACTCGTCCTCATGGGCCCCTCGGACCTCCAGGTCCTGCAAACCATGGCCCAGGTCACCGAAGGCGTCTTCAAGTCCGTCGGCCTGAACGTCGAATTCGTCTCCAACGACTGGGGCTCCTTGGTCACCCGCCGCTCCAGCCAGGAAGCCGCGGACAAAGGCGGCTGGAGCACCTTCTGCACCACCTGGACCGGCCAGAACTTCATCAACCCCGGCAACCACTTCCCGATGCGCGGTGCCGGCACCAAGGGCGGATGGTTCGGCTGGGCCACCGATGAGAAAATGGAGGACCTGCGCGACCAGTGGTTCTCCGCCAAGGATGCCGCCGACGAAAAGCGCATCTGCGAGGAAATGCAGGTCCTCGCCTGGGAGAACGTGCCCTTCTACCCCGTCGGCCATTGGTTCTACCCAACCGCCTTCCGCTCCAACCTCACCGACTTCGCCCGTGGCCCCCTCCCGATGTTCTGGGGCGTCAAACGCGTCTAACCCACCCGCTGCTGACTTCCCTCCCCCCGCTTGCGGGGGGAGGCGCCAGCCCCGGGCGCGGCAATATAAGCAAAAACAAGAACTTCTTTTTGAAAAAAGAAGCAAAAACTTTTTATCCATTTAGGACTCGATGAACATACACCCCCACTCGTCATCCTGAGCAAAACGAAGGATTCACACTTCTCCCTTCCCTTCCTTATCGGATAAAGTTTTTTTGCTTCTTTTTGTTCACAAAAAGAAGAACCTTCTTACCACTTTCCGTCCCTCACCCCCGATAAAAATCCCCCCAACAGGCAAATTTCCCGTTGCGTCGCCGCCGCCGTCGATGTATGTTAGTTCAAATGCTAACAATCGCCGCCCGGCTGGGGACCATCCTCAGCGCCCTGCGCCAGGCCGTTGCCGCTTTCGCGGCAAGGCAGAACCACGTCCAGCCTCTGGTATGGCTCGGCGCCATCGCTTACGCCCCCATTGCCACGCCCGGCCTTCCCCCGCGCATTGCGCTGGAAACCTGGGCTTTGCTCATCAACCGCCTCGGCCGCACCGCCGCGCGCTTCGCCGCCCTGTTCGCTGGCTGGCGTGCCGGCACCCTGGCGCCCGCGCGCCCGCGCCCCGGCCGGATCCGGCCCCAGCGGGTCGGCCCTCGTCTGCCGGCCACCCGCGGCTGGCTCGCCGGCGGCACGGACCACCACGTCCGCGCCTATGGCAGCCACCTCCAGCACTTGCTGGCCGAACCCGGCATGGCCGAATTCGTGGCTGAGGTCCCACGCGCCGGCCGCTTGCTGCGCCCGCTGGTCCACGCCCTCGGCCTGCCCGACCCAACCTGGCTCGCGCTCCCGCAGCACCCCGCGCGAGTCCGCCGCACGCCAGCAACCCCGAAGCCCGAACCGGGCACCCCCGACCGCCCGCTGCCCGCGAACATCCGCGCCGCCGTCCGCGCCTGGAAGAAGTTCGACGCATGACCGGTCAAGGGAAAATGCGCCCATAATGTTCCGATATCAAAATTAATAAACCAACCCACGAAACCCGATGGCCGCCCCGTCCCCCGTCCGCTAGGCTGCGCGCTTACGAGCCAGGAGAGATTGCCATGCGCCGCAGGGACGTTTTGAAAACCGCCGCCGCCATCGGGGCGACTGGCCTCGCGGCCCCCGCCATCGCCCAGCCGGCCAAGGTGCTGAAATTCGTCCCGCACGCCAACCTCACCAGCCTCGACCCGGTCTGGACCACGGCGTCCGTCACCAACATCCACGCCAACATGATCTGGGACAAGCTCTACGGCCTGACCGAGAAACTCGACCCCCGCCCGCAGATGCTCGCCGCCGACGAGGTCTCGCCTGACGGCCTGACCTGGAAGATGACCCTGCGCGACGGCCTGCTGTTCCATGACGGCGAACGCGTCCTGGCGAAAGACTGCGTGGCCTCGCTCGCCCGCTGGGCCAAGCGCGACGGCTTCGGCCAGCGCATGGCCGCCCAACTCGACGCGATGACCGCGCTGGACGACCGCAGCTTGCAGATCCGTCTGAAGAAGCCGTTCCCGCACATGCGCTTCGCCATCGCCCTGGGCTCCAGCTACATCATGCCCGAGCGCATGGCCCAGACCGACGCCTTCAAGTCGATCACCGAGTATGTCGGCTCCGGCCCGTTCCGCTTCCTCCAGTCCGAATGGGTCTCCGGCGCCTCATCCGGCTACGCCCGCTTCGACAAATACCTGCCGCGCAATGAACCGCTGGACAGCTACGCCGGCGGCAAGATCGCCCATTTCGACCGCGTCGAATGGAAGGTCATGCCCGACGCCTCGACCAAGGTCTCCGCCCTGCAAACCGGCGAGGTCGACTGGGTCGACAACCCGATCTTCGACCTCGTCCCGCAGCTCCGCAAATCCCCCGGCGTCAGGGTCGAAGTCTTCGACAAGCTCGGCGTCATCGCCGTCGTCGGCATGAACCATCTCCACCCGCCCTTCAGCAACCCCAAGCTGCGCCAGGCCTTGTTGATGGCCATCAACCAACAGGACGTGATCGACGCCGTCCTCGGCGAGGCCGCCGAACTCGGCGGCACCGGCGCCGGCTTCTTCACCAACAACACCCCCAATGCCAGCACCGCCGGCATGGAAAAGATCATGGGCCGCCGGGACATCGCCGCAGCGAAGAAAGCCGTCGCCGAAAGCGGCTACAAGGGCGAGCGCGTCGTCCTGATGTCGCCCTCCGACCTGCCCTCGCTGCAAGCCATCGCCCAGGTCACCGACGCCATGCTGAAATCCATCGGCATTAACTCGGCCTACACCTCGATGGACTGGGGCACCCTGATCACCCGGCGCACCAACCGCGAGGCCTCGGACAAGGGCGGCTGGAACGCCTTCACCACCACCTGGACCGGCGTCAACTTCCTCAACCCCGGCAACCACCCCCCCATCCGCGGCAACGGCTTCGGCGGCTGGTTCGGCTGGCCCACCGACGACAAGATGGAAGCGATGCGCGAACGCTGGTTCGAAGCCGCCAGCCCCGCCGAGGAAAAGCAGATCTGCGAGGAGATGCAAATCCACGCCTTCGACTCCGTCCCCTTCCTGCCGATGGGCCACTGGACCTACCCGCAAGCTTTTCGCGACACCCTGACCGGCATCCCCGCCACCGTGACCCCAGTCTTCTGGGGCGTAAAACGCACATGATCCAAAAAGGCTGGCGCCCAGGCCTGGTCGGCGAAATCGTCCGGGCCCACGCCATCTACTACGCCCGCGACTGGAACTTTCCGAGATACTTCGAAGCCAAGGTCGCCCGCGAAATGGGCGAATTCCTCGCCCGCACCAGCGACCGCGACGCCTTGTTCTCCGCCGAAGCCGACGACGCCTTCCAGGGATCGCTGACCATCGACGGCAGCGATCCCACCCTGCCACCGAACCAGGCCCATCTGCGCTGGTTCATCACCACCGACGCCGCCCGCGGCCAGGGCACCGGCCGCCACCTCATGGCCGCCGCACTGGAATTCCTGCACGAACAGCAATTCGCCAGCTGCTACCTCACAACCTTCGCCGGCCTGGACGCCGCCCGCCGCCTTTACGACAGCGCTGGCTTCGTCCTCACCGAACAGGTCGAGGCCGAAAGCTGGGGCACCCGCGTCACCGAACAGACCTTCCTGCTAACGCTCCGCTGACCAGACCAACGAAGCCGCCGCCAGATCCTCGATCGCACTGCCCACCGACTTGAACAAGGTGATCTCGCCCTCCGCCGTCCTTCCACTCACCACCCCCCGGCACAACCCCGCGAGATCGCCGACGATATCGCTCGCCGAAATCACCCCGCTGGCCAACGGCTGGGTGATATCCCCCGCCTCCGCCAACGCCGCATCCGTATCGATAAACACAAGCGACCGCCGCACCGCCACATCATCCGCCTCGCGCATATCCGGCCGGTACCCGCCGATCAGATCCAGGTGCGTGCCCGGCCGCAGCCAAGCCCCCTTGACCAGCGCCTCGCTGGAAAGCGTCGCGCACGAAATGATATCCGCCGCCCCACACGCCGCCGCCAGATCGTCCACCGCCTGTGCCGCGAACCCCTCCGCCCGCAACGACGCGGCCAACGCCTCCGCCCGACCCGCCCGCACATTCCACACCGAAACCGTCTTGATCCCCCGCACCGCCGACCAAGCCTGCGCCATCATCCCCGCCACATGCCCCGCCCCCACAATCAACAACGCCGAAGCATCCCGCCGCGCCAGAAAATCTCCCGCCAAAGCCGAAGCCGCCGCCGTCCGCCGCCCGGTGATCTCGTTCCCGTCGATCACCGCCAGATGCCGCCCCGTCGCCCCGTCACACAGGAGGTAAGTCGAAAACACCGCATTCAGCCCCAGTGCCCCATTGCCCGGAAACACCGTCACCAGCTTGATCCCCATCATCTCGCGCCCCTGCCAGGCCGGCATCAGCAACAGCGTCCCATCCCCGCCCGCCACCGCATGCCGATGCCGCAACGGCACCTCCGCCCCGGCCACGAACGCCGCGCGCAGTGCTGCGATCAGCTTGGGAAATGGAAGTGCCGCCCGCGTGCGCGCCTGGTCGATCATCACGGGTGCGTCGGGATGGGGCATGGCGGGCCTCCTTGTTTGTCGGCAGGATAGCGGGCCATGCCACGGGATCGCCGGAGAGACAAATGGACTTCGCACTGACTGCCGAACAGGAGACCATCCGCGACGCCGTCGCCAGGCTGTGCGAGCGGTTCGACGATGCCTATTGGCTGGCCCGCGACACCGACGGCGCCTTCCCGCACGACCTGCACCAGGCGCTGGCCACCGAAGGTTTCCTCGGCATTTGCATCCCGCCGGAATATGGCGGCTCCGGCCTCGGCATCACCGAGGCCAGCATCATGATGCAAGCCATCGCCCAGTCCGGCGCCGGCATGTCCGGCGCCTCCGCCATTCACATGAACATCTTCGGCCTCAACCCCGTCATCGTCTTCGGCACCCACGAACAGAAGTCGCGCATGCTCCCGCCGCTGATCGCCGGCCGCGAAAAAAGCTGCTTCGCGGTGACCGAACCCGACACCGGTCTGGACACGACCCGCCTGAAGACCCGCGCCGAGCGCCGCGGCGACCGCTACATCGTCAATGGTCAAAAAATCTGGACATCGACGGCCCAAGTCGCCGACAAGATTCTTCTACTTGCCCGCACCACACCCCTGGAGGGGGTCGCGAAAAAGACCCAAGGCCTGAGCCTGTTCTACACCACGCTGGACCGCGCGAAGGTCGAAGTCCGCCTCATCGACAAGATGGGCCGCAAGGCCGTCGACTCGAACCAGGTCTTCTTCGACGGCCTCGAAATCCCCGTCGAGGACCGCATCGGCGAGGAAGGCCGCGGCTTCGAGTACATCCTGCACGGCATGAACGCCGAGCGCATCCTGATCGCCGCCGAAGCCGTCGGCCTCGGCCTCGCTGCGCTGCGCAAGGCCACCGCCTACGCCACCGAACGCATCGTCTTCGGCCGACCGATCGGCCAGAACCAGAGCATCCAGCACCCGCTCGCCGAAAGCTGGATGGAACTCGAAGCCGCCCGCCTGATGACCATGAACGCCGCCTGGCTCTACGACCACGGCCACAACGCCGGCGCGGCCGCCAACGCCGCCAAATACCTCGCCGCCGAAGCCGGCTTCAAGGCCTGCACCCAGGCGGTGATGACGCTTGGCGGCATGGGCTACGCCAAGGAATACCACGTCGAACGCTACCTGCGCGAAAGCCTGATCCCGCGCATCGCGCCGATCAGCCCGCAATTGATCCTGTGCTACATCGCCGAGCGCGTGCTTGGCCTGCCGAAGTCATACTGAGATGTCGGACTACGACTCCACCGCCGAGACGCTGCGGCACATCCATCGGGTGCGCGACCATCTGAACACGGTGATTGCCGCGTTGCTGGAGCGCGGACGGGTGCACGATGCCTCGAAGTTTTCCAAGGTGGAGAAGCCGGTGCTGGACAACATCTATCCGCGGCTGCGCGGGCTGTCGTACGGCTCGCCGGAGTACATGGTGCTGGTGCGCGAGGCCTGGCCGGGGTTGCAGCATCACTACCGGCACAACGCGCATCATCCCGAGCACTATGAGGATGGCGTGGCCGGGATGGACCTGCTCGACCTCGTCGAGATGTTCTGCGACTGGAAGGCGGCCAGCGAGCGCAATCCGAAGGACGGGGTGCGGCTGGATCACAATGCGCGGGTCTATGCGATCGCGCCGCAACTGGCGCAGGTGCTGGCGAACACGTTGGAGCGCTGGCCAAAATGAAAGTCGTCATCATCGGCGGTGGCGCCGTCGGCAGTTCAACCGCCTATCATCTGGCGCGCGATCCCGCGTTCCGCGGCGAGATCACGGTGATCGAGCGCGACCCGACTTATCGGATCGCCTCTTCCTCGTTGTCGGCGAGTTCGATCCGCCAGCAATTCTCGACCCCGGTCTGCATCCGCATGTCGCAGTACGGGCGGCAGTTCCTGGAGCAGGGCGCCGAGCTGCTGGCGGTCGATGGCGACAAGCCGGCTTTGGGATATCGGCAGCGTGGCTATCTGTTCCTCGCCAGCGCCGCCGGGGCGGATGTTCTGCGCGAGAACCATGTGGTGCAGACCGCCGAGGGCGCCGATATTTCCCTGCTGACTCCGGCGGATATTGCCAAGCGCTTCCCCTGGATGTCGACCGAAGGGCTGGCGCTGGGCGCCTGGGGCAATTCCGGCGAGGGCTGGTTCGACGGGCCGGCGCTGCTGGCGGCGTTTCGGCGCAAGGCGCGGTCGCTTGGCGTGACCTATGTCGCGCAGGATGCCAGCGGATTGGTGCTGCGGGACGGGCGGGTGGCGGCGGTGATCCTGGCCGACGGCAGTGAGGTGGCCTGCGACGTGGCGGTCAATGCCGGCGGGCCGTGGTCGGCACGGGTGGCGGGGTTCGCCGGCATCGAGCTGCCGATCCGGGCGCGCAAGCGGATGATCTATGTGTTCCAGTGCCGCGCGCCGATCGAGGGCAGTGGCCTGGTGATCGATCCCGAGGGCATCTTCTTCCGGCCGGAGGGGGCGGGCTTCATCTGCGGCCGTTCGCCGGGCGAGGGCGAGCCGGACCCCGATGAGCCGCCGCTGGAGGTGGAGGAAGCGATGTTCCTCGAACGTGTCTGGCCGGTGCTGGCGCGCCGGGTGCCGGCATTCGCGGAGATCCGGCGCAGCGGGGAATGGGCCGGATATTACGAATACAATACCTTCGATCAGAATGGGGTGGTCGGCGCGCATCCCGCGTGCACGAACCTGATTCATGCGGCGGGGTTCAGCGGGCATGGCATCCAGCACTCGCCAGCCACGGGGCGCGGGGTGGCGGAGTTGATCGCGCATGGCGGGTTTGTGTCGCTGGACCTGTCGGCGCTGGGGTTCGAGCGCATCATCGCGAACCGGCCGCTGGTCGAGAAGAATATCGTCTGACGCGAGTAGGTATTTCCCGTTTCTGGCGGCGTTGGCCGGTTGCCGCGACAATCTCCTGGCAGACGGCAGAGAATTGCCTTGGGCAATGCGTGACGATGCGCTGCCGCACGCGCAAGGAGGTCAGCCATGGACAATGTTGCGGGCGGCATCAAGGACATCGGCCCGAAGCCGCAGGCGTTCGATATCGAGCGCGCGACCAAGGAGAACGCGAACTACCGGTCGGTTGCCTGGAGCGGGCGCTACCTGCAAGTGACGCTGATGTCGATTCCGCCCGGTGGCGATATCGGCCTTGAATCGCATCCGCAAACCGATCAGTTCCTGCGCCTCGACGCCGGGCGTGGCCGGGTGCAGATGGGGGCGACGAAGGACAGCCTGACGTTCGACGAGGCGGTCTCGGACGGCTGGTGCGTTCTCGTTCCCGCGGGGATGTGGCACAACATCACCAATACCGGGACCACGCCGATGCAGGTCTATGCGATCTATGCACCGTCCCATCACGCGCCTGGCAAGCAGCAGGCGACGGCGGCTGTGGCGGCGGCGGACAAGGACGATGCGCCCGCTTCGTGGTCTGTTCAGTCGAAGCCAGTGGCGGATCAGCACGGGTAAGCAAGTTGTTCTTTTTTGAAAAAAAGAACCAAAAAACTTTCATCCGTTTGCCCGGCACCAGACGCCGGGCAAATGGATGAAAGTTTTTTTGCTTCTTTTTGTTCACAAAAAGAAGGCCTTGCTTAAGTTTCGTCGTTCTGTAGCGGGGCGAGCCAGAACAGCCAGAGCTGGGCGATGTATTCGCCGCCGGCGAAGCCAGGGGCGGCGGCCTTGCCGGAGGCGATGAACCAGAATACGCCGACGCCTTAGCCGGCGAAGGCGAGCCAGAAGGTGCCGAGGAATTCGGCGGCGGGCCGGCACCGGGTTGCGGTCAATCGGCGGCGTGCTCGCCGGTTTGGTGGAGGCCGACATCGAAGCTGCGCACGCCGAGCTGTCGGCGCGCGGGGGCGAGCCAGGGGGCGGCCTTGAGCGTGGCGGCGGCGTCGGCGGCACCGGCGGCCCAGCGGGTGCGCATTGTGGGGCGGCCGAATTCGTAGCCCTTGGCGGTGCCTTGGGCGGCGGGCGGGCGATAGATCAGCTGGACGATGTCCATCACGGTCACGCAACTGGCGTGGTAGAGGAATTGTGCTTCCGGCAGCTTGCGCAGGTCTTCGGGCAGGCGGTCCCAGAGCAGCTGGATATTGTGGCCGATATCGTGCTGGCGGCGGAAGTTGTCGGTGACCGCGCGGGTGCGGCTGGAATAACGGATGTCGCGGGCGCGGTTTTCGGCCTCGTCGATAGTGGCCGGGCTTTGGCCGCGGGCGCTGAACAGGTCGACCTGGAAGACGATGCGGCTGAACCGCGGCAGCATTTCCATCATGTATTGCAGCGGGGTGTTGGAGACCAGGCCGCCATCCCAGTATTGCTCGCCGTCGATTTCGACCGCGGGGAAGCCGGGGGGCAGGGCGCCGCTGGCCATGATGTGTTCCGGCCGGATGGTGATTTCGGCGTTGTCGAAATAGGCGAAGTTGCCGGTGCGGACGTTGACGGCGCCGACCGAGAGGCGGGTCTGGCGGGCGTTGATGCGGTCGAAATCGACGAGGCGTTCGAGGGTGGATTTCAGTGCTGCGGTTTCGTACCAGCTGGTCGGTTGGGTTTTTGCGAACCATTGCATCGGCGCGCGCGGGGCGAAGAAGCCGGGTTGGCCGAAGATCATGCTGGCGGCGGCACTGGCCTGGCGCTGCATGCTGGCCAGGGAGGGGGGCAGGGCGGCGGGCCAGGCGGCGGTGGGGGCGGTGACCTGGTCCCAGAAGGCGCGGAGTTTGGCGACGCGGTCGGCGGGCGCGTTGCCGGCGATGATGGCGGCATTGATGGCGCCGATGGAGATGCCGGCGACCCAGTCCGGCTGGTAGTCCGATTCTGCGAGGATTTCGTAGACGCCGGCCTGGTAGCTGCCGAACGCGCCGCCGCCTTGCAGCACGAGGCCGACCTGCTTGTCATAGCTGGCGGGGCGGGGTGGGAAGGCGGGGTCGGTCATGAGCGGTGCTCCGGGGGGCGGTTGCCCTGGCGGCGGAATTTGCCGAGTATCGGCGCGTTCGGGAAGGAGACGCGCATGTCGTCCAATTATAACGTCGGTGACCTGGTTGCCGAGTTTTTGTCGCTCTGCGGCGTGACCACGGCGTTTGGCATCGTGTCGGTGCATAATATTCCGATGCTGGATGGCATTGGGCGGCGCAATGCGATCCGGTTTGTGATGACGCGCGGAGAGCTGGGGGCGTCGCATATGGCGGATGCCTATGCGCGGGCGACGGATGGGCTGGGGGTGCTGTTCACCAGCACCGGACCGGGGTCGGCCAATGCGGTGGCGGGGCTGGTGGAGGCGCAGTTCGCGGGTTCGGCCGTGTTGCATATCACCGGGCAGACGCCGACGAAGTTTGTCGATCGCGGGACGGGGTCGGTGCATGACGTGCCGGATCAGTTGGGGACGATGGCGAGCGCGGGGAAGGCGGCGTTTCGGGTGCGGTCGGCGGCGCAGGCGCTGGGGACGTTGATGAAGGCGGCTTCGCTGGCGCTGACGCCGCCGCGGGGGCCGGTGACGGTGGAGGTGCCGATCGATATCCAGCGGACGCCGATTGAGCGGCCGGTGATGTTTGATCGGTTTGCGTTGCCGGTTGGGCGGGCGATTGCGCCGGCCGAGGCGGATTTGGACGAGTTGGCGGATCGGGTGGCGCAGGCGAAGCGGCCGATGCTGTGGATGGGCAATGGGGCGAAGGGCGCGCGGGCCGGCGCCATGGCGCTGATGGAGTTGGGGTTTGGGACGGTTTCGTCCTGGAACGGGCGGGGGACGATTCCCGAGGATCACCCGATGTCGATTGCCGGGCTTAACGGCAATGGCGCGGCGGCGGTGCAGGCGTTTTATGACGAGTGCGACCTGATGCTGGTGGCGGGGTCGCGGATGCGTGGGCATGAGACCAGCGAGTTCTCGGTGCGGATGCCGAAGAACCTGATCCAGGTGGATATTGACCCTGAGGCGAATGGGCGGACCTATCCGAGTTCGTGGTTCATGGTGGGGGATGTCGGGCCGACGCTGGCCGGGTTGGCTGCGCGGTTGAAGGGGCGGATGCAGGTGGCGCCGGGATATGCGGCGGAGTTTCACGCGATGAAAGCGACGGCGCTGGCGGCGTTCAAGGATGCGCTGGGGCCGTATGCGACGTTCTCGGAGCAGTTGCGGGCGGTGATGCCGCGGGATGCGATCTGGGTGCGGGATATCACGATGAACAACTCGACCTGGGGGAACCGGATGTTCCCGGTGTTCGATCCGACGTCGAACATCTATCCGATCGGGGCAGGGATCGGCCTCGGTTTGCACCTGGGGATTGGCGCGGCGATGGGGGCCAATGGCCGCAAGACGGTGATGATGTCAGGAGATGGCGGGTTCTTCCTGAACATGACCGAGCTGTGGACCGCAGTGCAGGAGCAGCCGGATATCGTCATGATCGTGATGAACGATCGCGGTTACGGGGTGATCAAGCATATCCAGGATGCGCTGTATGGCGGGCGGCGGTTCTATGGGGATTTGCTGGCGCCCGATTTGCAGCAATTGGCGGCGCTGGCGGGGGTGCCTTCGTTCAAGGTGAGCGACGGGGATAAGTTTGGGGCGACGGTGGCGCAGGCGTTGGCGGTAAGGGGGCCGACGTTGGTGGAGGTGGATATGACGGGGATTGGGGCGTTCCCGCCTTATGCGCCGTATGACAAGAAGCAGTCGTAAGGGCAGAATCTTCTTTTTCTGTAGAAAAAGAAGCAAAAAGACTTTTATCCGTTTTCGCTGGTCGGTAGCTGGCGTGCCAGTTTGCGAGCCAATATCCAGCCGATCAGGCCGCTGAGCGGGGCGGCGGGCATCAGGAGGAGCCAGCCGGCGTTCACGCCCTGGACTACCAGGTTCAGGCCGATGCCGAGGAGGAGGCCGCCGACGAGGCCGCCTGCGACGCCGGAGGAGAGGCCGAGCCAGATGATGTCCGAGCGGGTGATCATGCCTCGGAGGTAAGGCTCGGCCGTGGAATTGGCAAGCGGATGAAGTTTTTTTGGTTCTTTTTGTTCACAAAAAGAACACCTTGCCTTGCCTGATTTGACTCTAAGGGTGCTCGCCCGTATACGCTCGGGCATTGCCGGGAACGTGGACAGGCCTTCGGGGCCTGCGCCCGTCTTTTGCTGTTCTGCAAAAGGCCTACCGGTGCAACAAGCCACATTCATGCTCATAAGGGCAGGGTGGCGCCTGGAAGAAGAGGACCGCGCATGACCAAGCGCGCCGAAAGCAAGTACAAGATCAATCGCCGCCTTGGGGTGAATCTCTGGGGCCGGCCGAAATCTCCGCTGAGCAAGCGCGATTACGGCCCCGGCCAGCATGGCCAGCGGCGCAAGGGCAAGCCGACCGATTTCGGCATTCAGCTGATGGCGAAGCAGAAGCTCAAGGGCTATTACGGCAATATCGGCGAGAAGGCCTTCCGGAAGTATTATTTCGAGGCGGTGCGCCGCAAGGGCGACACCTCGGAGAACCTGATCGAGCTGCTGGAGCGCCGGCTGGACGCGGTCATCTATCGCATGAAGTTCGCGATCACGCCGTTTGCCTCGCGGCAGTTCGTGAACCACGGGCATGTGCTGGTGAACGGCAAGAAGCTGAACATCCCGAGCTACCAGGTGAAGGACAACGACGTCATCGAGGTGCGGGAGAAATCCAAGCAGCTGGCGATGGTGCTGGATGCCTCGCAGAGTGCGGAGCGTGACGTTCCCGACTATCTGGAAGTCGATCACCGCGCGATGAAGGGCCGGTTTGCCCGCGCGCCGAAGCATTCGGACGTGCCGTATCCTGTCCAGATGGAGCCGAACCTGGTGGTCGAGTTCTACTCGCGTTAACGGCGATGCCGAGGCGGGATCCTCAATCCCCCGCCTCGGTGCTGCATCGGACGAGCCGGGCGAGGAGTAAGTCCAACGCTGCGGCCTCGTGGGGCGCGAGGCGGTCGCCGAGGGCGGCCTGGATGGCAGCAGCGTAGACCGGCCACATTTTTCGTCGCACATCGCTGCCCGACGGCGTGATGGTGAGCGCGTGACCGCGGCCATCCTGCGGGGCGGGATTGCGCTCGGCGTATCCGGCGCGGACCAGCCGGTCCAGCAGGCGTGACAGGTTGTGTTGCGCAAGCAGCGTCACCCGCTCCAACTCGAAGGGCCGGATGCCAGAGGTGCCGGCGCGTTCGATCTCCAAGAGAACGTCGTACCAGCCGAGCGGTGGCAGTCCGGCGGCCTTGAGCGCGGCCTCGATGGTGCCGAGGACATCGCGCTGCGCTCGCGCCAGGCGCGTCCAGATGCGAACGGTCAGGTCGGACGGCATTGCAGGCATGCGGCGATGAAGCACATGGATGCACTTGCATCAACCTTGAATGCAGTCACCAGTGACCAAGATAAGGATGCAAATGCATCTATATCCACTCCTGGAGCACGACATGACCGAGATCGCCCACCCCGGAACATCCCCGATCGCCCTGGCGGACCTTGTTCTGATCAGCCATCCGCTGTGTCCCTATGTGCAGCGCGCGGCGATCGCCCTTAGCGAGAAAGGGGTCCCGTTCCGCAGGGTCGACATCGATCTGGCCAACAAGCCGGACTGGTTCCTGGCGCTCTCGCCGCTGGGCAAGACGCCGGTGCTTGCGGTTGGTCCGCGGGCGATATTCGAAAGCGCGGCCATCCTGGAGTATCTCGAAGAGACCCAGCCGATGCCGCTGCATCCGGCCGATGCCCTGACGCGCGCCGAGCATCGCGGCTGGATCGAGTTTGGCTCAACCGTTCTGAACGACATCGCAGGGCTCTACGGGGCGCCGGATCCAGCAACATTTGCGGCGAAGGTCCGGGTCTTGACTGCGCGGTTCGATCAGGTCGAGGCGCGGCTTGGCGCGGGGCGGTATTTCGACGGGCCGCGCTTCTCGCTGGTGGATGCGGTGTTCGGCCCGGTGTTCCGCTATTTCGATGTCTTCGACACCATCGGCGATCTCGGCATTCTGGCTGGCAAGCCGCGCGTGGCGCAATGGCGCGCGGCGCTCGCGGCCCGTCCATCGATTGCGGCCGCCGTTGGCCCAGACTACGCGGATCGCCTGCGCAGCTTCCTGGTGAACCGGCGCTCCCACCTGTCGATGCAGATGGCGGGAGCGCCAGGTCAGGCAGCGCAGCCCGCGCTCACACCGCCAGCTTAAGTTCCTGCTGCACCAGCGATACCCAGTAGGCGACGCCGACGGGGATGGTGTCGTCGTTGAAGTTGAACAGGGGGGTATGCAGGCCGGGGGTACGTCCGGACTCGGCGCTGCCGTTGCCGACGAAGATGAAGGCGCCGGGTTTCTTCTCCAGCATGAAGCAGAAGTCTTCGCCGCCGGTGATCGGGGGCGTGTCGTCGTGGACCGCGGCGTCACCGACGATGGCGCGGGCGGCGGCGATGGCGGTGTCGGTGTTGTCGGCGTGGTTGACCAGGGCGGTGGTGCCCCAGCGCAGTTTCACTTCGGCGGTGCAGCCGTTGGCGGCGGCCAGGGCGTGGGCCAGGCTTTCCATGCGGTCGTCGATGATCGCCTGGACCTTACCGTTGAAGCAGCGCTGGGTGCCGGTGATCTCGATTTCGGCGGGCATGACGTTGGCGGATTGGTTGGAGCCGCCGTGGATCGAGCCGACGCTGATGACGGCGGCTTCGAGCGGGGCGACGTTGCGGCTGACGATGGTTTGCAGCGCCTGGATGTATTGGGCGGTGACGATGGTGACGTCGGTGGAGAGGTGGGGGGTGGCGCCGCCGTGGCCGCCGGTGCCGCGGAAGACCACTTCCCAGCGGCCGGAGGCGGCGAGCAGCGGGCCCTTGCGCAGGGCGAACTCGCCGACGGGCAGGCCGGGCATGGTGTGCATGCCGTAGACGGCGTCACAGGGGAAGCGCTCGAACAGCTTGTCCTCGAGCATGGCGACGGCGCCGCCGCGGCCTTCTTCGGCGGGCTGGAAGATCAGTTGCACGGTGCCGGCGAAGTCGCGGTGTTCGGACAGGTAGCGGGCGGCGCCGAGCAGCATGGTCGTGTGGCCGTCGTGGCCGCAGGCGTGCATGATTCCGGGGTTGGTGGAGGCGTAGGGCAGGGCGGTGGCTTCGGGGATGGCGAGCGCGTCCATGTCCGCGCGCAGGCCGATGCTGTGCTGGCCGGGGAGTTTGCCGCGGATGGTGCCGACAACGCCGGTCTGGCCCACGCCCTCGGTGGTGTCGATGCCCCATTCGCGCAGCTTGGCGGCGACGAGGGCGGCGGTGCGGACTTCCTCCAGGCCCATTTCGGGGTGGGCGTGGATGTCGCGGCGGATGGCGGTGAGCTCGGCGTGATAGCTGGCGATGGTGGCGCGCATCGTGTCGGTGGTCATGGTGGTCCCCCGGGGTTTCGCCGGGAGGCTAGCGGGGTTGGGCGGCGGGGCAAAGACGCAAACAGCAGGCTGGGTTGCCCCAGCCTGCTGTGTTTGACGCGTGGCGGTGACGAAAGTTCAGACGGCGCGAACCGCACCCTCGCCGGCGTCGTTGGCGTCGGCGGTGTGGATGGTGCCGCCCTCGGCCTCGGAGACGCGGAAGGAGGCGCCTTCGCCGGCGTCGTTGGTGCCGGCGGTGTGGATGGTGCCGCCCTCGGCCTCGGAGACGCGGAAGGAGGCACCCTCGCCGGCGTCGTTGGCGTCGGCGGTGTGGATGGTGCCGCCCTCGGCCTCGGAGACGCGGA
>CAMBRC010000108.1 GCA_945869965.1 Asaia bogorensis | reverse complement strand
ATAAAGACACATCAACAAACGCCCCAATCAACGATCAAGCAACCAGAGCCGAAACCCCAATAAACCAACCGCAAACCCCCACACATCTCTGTGCAAGCGTGGAACGCCGCCAACGTATCCCTTCCTATCCCAGATGAAATTGTGAAAGAGCGGTTCCGAAGCTTCCGAACCGGTTGGGTTCGTCGTCGTCGGGAGCGGCGTTCTACTCGGGGGGTCCGATGGTGTCAACGAGAATTCACACAGGCAGCGCCGCGGCTCCAGCGCGCACCGATCCAGTTGAGATCAGCGAAGTTTCCTATCCGGGGACGGTCTATGGGCTGCTTCTCGCCGAAAATGGACGAAGCAGCCAAGCCATGCGTCAGGCGCATGCAGTTTGTAGTGGCTGTTCGCCGCACAGCTTGTCGTCGCGCAAGGCCCAATGCACGATCGGTCGATGACCTTGATCCTGCGCGACAGCACCCCCGCCGATATCCCCGCAATCGCCGCCATCTATGGCGACGCGGTTCGCACCGGCCTGGCCAGTTTCGAATACGACCCGCCAGGCCCCCCTGAGATCGCTCGCCGGCGCGATGGCGTGATCAGCGCCGGCTATCCCTACATCGTCGCCAGCGACGCCCAGGTGCGCGTGCTGGGCTATGCCTATGTCAGCGCCTGGCGGCCACGGGCGGCCTATCGCTTCTCGGTGGAGAACTCGATCTATGTGGCGCCCGCGGCGAAGGGGCGCGGCGTCGGCCGGCTGCTGCTTGACGAACTGATCGCCCGCTGCACGGCTCAAGGCTTCCGGCTGATCGTCGCGGTGATCGGCGACAGCGACAACACCGCCAGCATCGGCCTGCATGCAGCCTGCGGTTTCAAACCCGCCGGCATGCTGCCCAATGTCGGCTGGAAACACGGCCGATGGGTGGATTCCGTGCTGATGACTCTGCCGCTCGGCGAGGGCGCGACCACACCGCCGCCGGTTGGCGCCTGAGGCTAGACGCGGAACAAGCAAGGCCATGGCCCTGCCCTGGACCCGCTGGGGCCTGATGCCCCAGACCCCCATCCGTTTAGCGCCTTCGGGGAGAAGGGGCTTAAACGTTGAGGCCCAGGGTCTCGGCCCTGGTGGGGTCCATAGGCAAAGCCCCCAGGCCTTGCTCCCTCCGCTTCGGGCCTAGGCCGCCGCCGCCGCCATCCCGTCGGCGATCTCCAGCCCGTCGAGCCCCACGGTCACCCGCACGGTCTCGCCGTCCTTCACCCGGCCCTCCAGGATGGCCCCAGCTAGCGGGTTCTGCAGGCTGCGCTGGATCACCCGCTTCAGCGGCCGCGCGCCATAGACGGGGTCGTAGCCCTCGTTAGCGAGCCAGTCGGTGGCCATCCGGTCCAGTTCCAGCGTGATCTTCCGGTCCGCCAGCAACTGGCGCAGCCGCACCAGCTGGATGTCCACAATCGAGGCCATGTCGCCGCGCTGCAGCCGGCGGAACAGCACGGTCTCGTCCAGGCGGTTGAGGAACTCCGGCCGGAAATGCCCCCGCACGATGTCCATGACGCCCTTGTAGGCCATGGAAAGATCGGCCCCGTCCGGCTGGGCGGCCAGGATCTCGCTGCCGAGGTTTGAGGTCAGCACGATGATGGTGTTCTTGAAGTCCACCGTCCGTCCCTGCCCATCGGTCAGGCGACCGTCATCCAGAACCTGGAGCAGCACGTTGAACACGTCCTCGTGCGCCTTCTCGACCTCGTCGAACAGGATCACCTGGTACGGCCGCCGGCGGATGGCCTCGGTCAGCATGCCGCCCTCGTCATAGCCGACATAGCCGGGAGGCGCCCCGATCAGGCGGGAGACGGCGTGCTTCTCCATGAATTCGCTCATGTCGATGCGCACCATCGCGCGGTCATCGTCGAACAGGAACGCAGCCAGCGCCTTGGTCAGCTCGGTCTTGCCCACGCCAGTCGGGCCGAGGAACAGGAAACTGCCGATCGGCCGGTTCGGGTCCTGCAACCCGGCGCGCGCGCGCCGAACGGCGTCGGACACCGCCTTGAGCGCATCCTCCTGGCCGACCACGCGGCGGCGCAGTTCGTCCTCCATGCGCAACAGCTTGGCCCGTTCGCCCTCCAGCATCTTGTCCACCGGCACACCGGTCCAGCGCGAGACGATGGCTGCAATGCCCTCCTCGGTGACGCTCTCATTCACCAACCGGCCGCCATCCTGGTTGGCAGCGATCTGCTTCTCCAGCGCCGGGATCTCGCCGTAGCGGAGTTGCGAGGCGCGGGCCAGGTCGCCGCGGCGCTGCGCCATTTCTTCTTCCGTGCGCGCCGCTTCCAGCCGTTCCTTCAGCTTCTGCCCGCCGGCCAGCTTCTCCTTTTCGGCCTTCCAAACCGCCGACATCGCGTCGGACTTCTCCTGCAACTCGGCCAGCTCATGCTCCAGCTTGCCCAGCCGGTCGCGGCTGGCCGGATCGGTCTCGCGCTTCAGCGCCTCGCGCTCGATCTTGAGCTGCATCAGGCGGCGGTCGAGCTCGTCCAGCTCTTCCGGCTTGCTGTCGACCTGCATGCGCAGGCGGCTGGCCGCCTCGTCCATCAGGTCGATCGCCTTGTCCGGCAGGAAGCGGTCCGTGATGTAGCGGTTGGAGAGCGTCGCGGCGGCCACCAAGGCGCCGTCGGTGATCCGCACCCCATGGTGCAGCTCATACTTCTCCTTGATGCCGCGCAGGATCGAGATCGTGTCCTCCACGGTCGGCTCGCCGACAAACACCGGCTGGAAGCGCCGTGCCAGCGCAGCGTCCTTTTCCACGTGCTTGCGATACTCAGTGAGCGTGGTGGCGCCGACGCAATGCAACGCGCCGCGAGCCAACTCCGGCTTGATCAGGTTGGAGGCATCCATCGCCCCATCGGCCTTGCCGGCGCCGACCAGCGTGTGCATCTCGTCGATGAACAGGATGATCTCGCCCTCAGCGGACTCGATCTCCTTCAGCACCGCCTTCAACCGCTCCTCGAACTCGCCGCGATACTTCGAACCTGCCACCATCGCGCCGAGATCAAGCGCCAGCAGCTTCTTGTTCTTCAGCGCCTCCGGCACGTCGCCATTGACGATGCGCAGGGCGAGGCCCTCGACGATCGCGGTCTTGCCGACGCCAGGTTCGCCGATCAGCACGGGGTTGTTCTTGGTGCGCCGCGCCAAAACCTGGATGGTGCGGCGGATTTCCTCGTCGCGGCCGATCACGGGGTCGAGCTTGCCTTCGCGGGCCAGGGCAGTGACATCGCGGGCGTATTTCTTCAGCGAGTCGAAATTCGACTCGGCATTTTGACTGTCGACCTTGCGGCCGCGGCGAATGTCGGACACCGCCTTGTCTAGCGCTTGTGGCGTGGCCCCGGCGGCGCGCAACGCCTTGGCACCCGGCGTGTCGCTTGCGGCGAGCGCCACCAGCAACCGGTCCTGGGCCACGTATTCGTCGCCGGCCTTGGTGGCCACCTGTTGGGCGCCATCCAGCACCCGGACCAGCGCCGGCGTGATTTGCGGCTGCCCGGCCCCGCCACCTTGCACCTTGGGCAGCTTGGCGAGTTCGGCTTCAACGGCGGACTTTGCTGCCCGGTCGTCGCCGCCAGCGGCCCGGATGAGCCCGGCGGCAGCGCCCTCCTCATCGTCCAGCAGGGCCTTGAGCAGATGTTCCGGCGTGATCTGCTGATGGAATTCGCGCATGGCGATGGTGCTCGCGGCCTGCAGGAAGCCGCGTGCGCGTTCGGTGAATTTCTCGATGTCCATTGTTGTCATGTCCCTATGTCAGGCGACGATCCAGCCGATGGCCCCTCTGTGAGGCGGCCACCTCTAGTCTCCGAGTGCACAGGATTTGGGCAATGACCCAGGTCAAGGCAAGAGGGTCAACCCGCGATTTAGCCGCCGGACCGGTGGGTATTTTCCGATGAATGGCCGCCCGAACCGGCCGCGCCTAGGGTCCCGACGCTGACGGTCTGCCGCGCCCCCGCACCCTACCCTTAAGGGTTTGCTGGCATCGAGAGATGCCCTGACGCGTCAGCGGCACATAGCCAAGGCGAAACAAGCCATGACAACCAGCACGAACATTCCAGCGACCAGTCACACCAAGGCGGCCGAGGCACATGCGATGGCAGCCAAGACCCATCGTTCCGCCGCTGACCTGCATACGCAGGGCGACAACAAGACCGGCTTGGCGCATGCGGAAAAGGCCGTGAAGCAATCGGAATCCGCACATGGCTGCTGCCAGGACGCGCACACCAAGAGCAAGTCCGCGGCCCACTGAAACCGGCGCCGCCCTCGCGGTTCCTGGTCGCGATATTGCGCGTCATCCGTTCGGGCGATTCTGCCCGAACGGATGCTACCGAGGCGATCGGCCGCCGGCGTCCTAGCCGTTGAACCCTTAAGGGGCGGAAGGCTGCATCCGTTCCCGCAAGGCACCCAGCCCCGCGCCCAACCGCGCCTCGATCCGCCCACGCAGCTTGCCGATCCGTCCCACGTCGGCCAGCCGCCGGTCCAGGAATGCAGCCGTCGCCGCACCGTCGGCGCTGTCATCGCGCAGCCAGAACAGCAGCGTCGGGACGTACACCCCAGCCAGAATGGCCCGCTTGGTGTACCAGCTGAAATCGGCTGACGCGTCGCCCGCCTGGTGCCAGATCTCGTCCACCGTCCGCGCCAGCGACCCAGTTGCCACACGGGCATGGCGGGGCAGCGCCAACACCCCAAGCGACCGACTCACCGCCTCGCGATGCGGTGCCAGTGCCGCCAGCCGCCCCAGCACCAGCGCCGTCACCCGCGCGGTGGTGCGCAAATCGGCGAAGCCGGGCGCCGCAGCAAGCCGCGCCAGATCGCGGTCGGCCAGGTCGATGAAGGTCTCCACCATGTCGATCGCGCCGCCAGGGAACAGCAACTCGGCCTCCAGCCGCGCCGACTCCGCACCATGCCCGGCCTCGCACAGCGCGGCCTGCAGCGCTCGCCAGCCCCAGCCATGCACCGGCACATGCGGCAGGGCCTGCGCCAGCGCCGCATCGCGATCTGCCGACCGCTCCGGTGCGGGCCTCACGGCCGGTTCCCCTGGGCTGCCGAGGCCGCCTGTTGGGCAGCGGCGCGCGCCAGTTCCTCGTTGAAACCGAACAAGGAAAAATCCTGCATCCGCATCGGGTACATGATCCCGTCCAAATGGTCGTACTCGTGCTGAACCACCCCGGCATGAAAGCCGGTCACTTCGCCGCCCACTCGCTTGCCCTCCGTGTCCACGCCCTTATAGCGAATGCGCCAGGACCGTGGCACGGCGGCACGCAGGCCGGGGATCGAAAGGCACCCCTCCCAGCGCAGCCGGACATCCTCGCCCAGCAATTCCACCTCGGGGTTGATCACCACGCCATTGGGCAGCATCGCGGTATCCGCCGGATCGCCGCTGGCGCGCTCCGGATTCACCCGGAACACGAACAGCCGCAGCGGCACATGCACCTGCGGGGCTGCCAGCCCGGCACCGCTGGCATCCTCCATGGTTTCAATCATGTCTCGCACCAGGCGCCGGATCTCCGGCGCCGTCGGATCGGCCACCGGTTCGGCGCGCGCCAGCAACACCGGGTGGCCCATACGGGCGATCTTCAGGATGGCCATGCGTCATACCCCTCGCCGCGTTGTTCAAATGGGCGGCGAAAACGGTTTGCCAGCCCGCCCCCCCGTGATATAGCGCGCTCTTTCCTGGGCAGGCCACTGCCAGGGGATCCTTTTTGCCGTCCGGCCTGATCCATGGTGGACAGTCTGGATGGCAGCTATCGAGTGGAGAAGGCGGCCAAGTGCAGGTTCTCGTTCGTGACAACAATGTCGACCAGGCGCTCAAGGCGCTCAAGAAGAAGATGCAGCGGGAAGGAATCTTCCGCGAGATGAAGCTGCGCCGCCATTTCGAGAAGCCATCCGAGCGCCGCGCCCGCGAGGCCGCCGAAGCGGTCCGTCGCGCCCGCAAGATGGAGCGCAAGCGCCTGGAGCGCGAAGGCTTCTGACCCGCGCGCGGGGGCCATCTGGCTCCCGCGGCAACGCTTAGCCTTGAGATTGCTAGGGTAGCGTGGCGGCGATCAGATCGGCCGTTGCGTGCTCGTTATGCGCGCGCAGCCCTGCCACCACGCCCTGGCGGTCGGCGGCGCTGCGGTTCTGGCTCATCTTCCACTGCGCCTCGATGCGCTGTGATCGTAGCCGGAACCCCCTGATCCCGCGCACCATTCCCGCCCGGTAGGCGGGATCCAGCGCATCGACGTCAAACGTCGCATCATGCGCCGACAGCTGCCGCAGCATGCCATATAGCGTTTCGGCGTCATCGACGGCCTCAAGCACGCCATGGATATGCACCGCGGCATAATCCCAAGTCGGCACCGCCGGCTGGGTCGCATACCAGCTCGACGAGACATAGGCGTGCGGCCCGCCAAAGATCGCTAACCCCTGCCCCCCCGCCAGTTCCGCGCATTGCGCGTTCGCCCGGCCCAGATGCCCCTCCAGCACCAGCACGTCGCCCTTGCGCGCCACCGTGAACGGAATGTGCGAGGCGCTCACACCATCGGCCCCGGTGGTCACCAGCACCCCGAACGAGTGCGCAGCCACCAGGGCCGCGATCTTATCCAAGTCGGTCTCAACAAACGCCGGACGCAAATACACCAGCCCCTCCATTCCAATTGCGGCAAGAAACGCATCTAGGCTAGAATTGGCCTATCATGAATAGCCAATCTTCCGCACCCCCCCTAGACCACTCCCGCCAGGATGCGGTGTTCGAACGGGTGCGCCGCGGGATTCTGGCCGGCACCCTGGCGCCGGGTGTACGACTGCCGGCAACGCGACATCTGGCGGAGGAGCTGGGAGTCGCACGGCAGACGGTGGTGCTGGCGTACGAACGACTGGCGGCCGAGGGCTACGTCCGGGCCCGCATGGGCAGCGGCACATATGTCGCAACCGACCTGCCGGATGCCGTGCCGTCGCCGGCGCGCGCCGCAACCGGCACCGTACAGGTGCTGTCCAAGCGCGGGGCGGCGATCGCCGCAACACCGATCAACGCGCTGGCACCGAACGTGCCGGACATCACCTTGCTGGCACCCGGGGTACCGGCGAACGACCTGTTCCCCACCGCCGCCTGGGCGCGCGAGACGGCACGGGTGTTTCGCGCCCTGCCGACCCAATACCTAGGCTATCCCGATCCGCAAGGCCTGCCCGAGCTGCGCATCGAAATCGCCGCCCACCTCGCCGCGACGCGCGGACTGATCGCCGATCCCGGACAGATCGTGGTCACCACCGGCACGCAGCAGGCGCTGCGGGTGGCGGCCGACCTGGTGCTGGACGTCGGCGAGCCGGCCTGGGTGGAGGAGCCCGGCTACATCGCCGGGCGCGGCGCGCTTATCGCCGCCGGCGTCGTGCCGGTGCCGGTGCCGAGCGACGAGGACGGGCTGGACGTCGCCGAAGGCGTACGCCGGGCACCCACGGCGCGGCTCGCCCTGGTAGCACCCTCGCATGCCACGCCCCTGGGCGGCGCGCTGACCATCGGGCGACGCTTCGCACTGCTCGACTGGGCGGCCCAGGCCGGCGCGTGGGTGCTGGAAGACGATTGCGACAGCGAATTCCGCTGGAGCGGCAAGCCCCTGCCCCCCTTGGCGTCGCTCGACCCCACCCATGCCTCCACCGGCCGGGTGATCTATTGCGGCACCTTCAGCAAGACCCTGGCCCCCGCGCTGCGGCTCGGCTTCGCGGTGATGCCCGCCCAACTCACCGCCGCCTTCGTGCGGGTGCGCGCCCTGTCCGATCGCGGCCCTGCCACCCTGCAACAGGCGGTCCTGGCCAGCTTCATGCGCGCCGGCCTGCTCGCCCCGCATATTCGCCGCATGCGCACCGAATACGCCCGCCGCCGCGCAGCACTGCTCGACGCCCTGCGCCAGCATTGCGTCCAAGCCACCCCGCGCGCCGCCCCTGGCGGACTGCACCTGGTGCTCGACCTGACCCATGGCAGCCATGAAATCCGCATCGCCGCCGCATCGCGTGACCGCGGCCTCGCCGTGGTGCCGCTGCGCGCCTATTTCAGCGGCACTCCGCAGATGACCGGTCTGGTCGTCGGCTTCGCCACCTGCCCAGTCGCGATGGCCGCCGACGCGGCACGGCGGCTGGCGGCAGCGATCCGGGCGGGGGCGTGAGAACCAGCAAGCCTGGGCAGAGCCCAGCCTTCCTATCAGGCCACACCCAGGATATGCAGATACAGACTAGCCGCATCGGCGGCCCCAAACGTCACCTGCAGCCGGCCGCTGTCGATATCGGCGCGGCTGTAGCCAGCTAGCGTCACCAGCGCATTGGGCCGCCCGAGGCCGCTCGCCTGCATCGTCAGCCCCTGATAACCTGGCGCATCCAGGTCATCAATCCAGGTGATGGTGGCGCCTTGCTGCGTGGTCCCCCACACGGTGACTGAATCACCACGACCGAAGCCGACCACAGTGCTCCAGATCGCCTCGACCGCTTCGCGCGCGTCGAGGAAGAACGTGTCCTCGCCAGCCGCACCGGTCAGGAAATTGGACCCGGTGCCGCCGTCCAGCACATTGCGCCCGCCGTGTGCGGCCAGCGCGTCGGTGCCGCTGCCAGTGTGGATGAACCAGTTGTCGCCGCTCACCGTCGCGTTCACGTTGTCGGGCGTGATCAGGATCAGTTCCTTCTCCAGCCCGGCGACCGGCCCGGCATAGAAGCGCGGGTCGGTGGCAACGCGCTGGTTGGTGGCGGTGTTAATGACCACCAGGTCGGTGATGGCATCGTCGTCCTTGATCAGCCCGCCGGCCGTGGCCGTCTCAATCACCGCATCCGGCGACAGCGACGCGAGCGTGACCGTAAATGAGTCCGTGTCCTCGACCATCGCGTCATCGGCCACGTTGACGCTGATGGTCAGGCTGGCCTGGTCGGCCGCGAAGTCGATGCGCCCCGCCGGGAACGTGCCACCGACGAAATCCGCGGCCACGGCCGGGTGCGCGCCGGACCCGGAGACGATGTAGCTCGCCGCGGTTGCGCCACCGAGGTCGCCCTGGCGCGTGACGGTGAAGGTGAAGGGCGTCCCACGGTGGCGTCCTTCCGGCTTGTTCGCGTCGAGCGCTGCGATGGACAGCCGCGCGGATGGCAGGGTCACCGCCCCCAGCTTGTAGCTGCCGGTGGTGGCGTCAGCGCTGCGGGCCGTCAGAAACATCGTACCGCTGCTGGTCGCCAGATAGGTCAGCCGCGCGTTGCTGCCGCTGCCGCTGTTGTCGTCCCTGGCGATTTCGAGCGCGTTGCCACTGGTGTCGCGCAGTTCCAGCAGCGGGTCGGCCAGCGTGCCCTCGGCGGTCGCCGCACCCTCCAGGTCGAACTGGTAGCGCAAGCCGGCGGTCAGCGAAATCGCGAACCAATCGGCATCGCCGGGTGTCTCGATGCTGCCGGTGCTCGAACCACCAACGGCGATGATGCCCGAGCTGGTGGCCGCGCCGTCATAGTCATCGGCAATGGCAGCGATGGTTGTCGCGGATAATTGGCTGATAGCCGACCAGCCGATGCCGTCAAAGGCGCGCAGTTCGATCGCCTCGCTCCCCTCGCCGCCGCCAACATAGGCCAGTGTTCCCAACTCCGCCGCGGCCACAGTCGCCCAGCTGCCGGCCGGCAGGGCGATGCCGCCGGCCCGCAGGAAACCGCCGCCATCGGTCGGGTCACGGAAGGCATACTGGGTGATCGCGTCGCCATCCGCGTCGGTCACCGACATGACCAGCGATCCCGCCGAAACGCTGTGACCGGCATGGACGCGCGCGTCACGCCCGGTGATCACCGGCAGGTGGTTGCGCTGGTCATTGTCGGCGATCGTGCCCTGGCCCTGGCCGTCGGCGATGACCGCGTCATTGGTCGCGCCGGACAGGTCGACGTAGAAATTCTGCAGCACCGCGGCCTCGTCGGCCAGGTCGCCGTTGATCGCCACGGTGATTGTGCGGGTGACGACGTTCTCCTCGAACGCCAGCGTTCCCGTGGTGGCGATGTAGTCGCCGTCGGCGATCGTGGCGCCGCCATCGGCGGTGGCAAAGCCGACCTCGAAGGCCAGGGTGCCTCCGGTCCGGGTGACGATGAAACTGGCCATGGTCGTGCCGTCGTCGCCCTCGCTGACGGTCACATCGCTGATCGAGACCGATCCCGGAGTCCGGGTGACCGCGAAACTTTCGGCATAGGCATTGTCGTTAACATTCGGCTCGCCGGGCACCGGGGCCGCCAGCACGCCGATATGGTAGGTTCCCGCGGCCAGGCTGGCCGGAATCGTTGCCTGGTGGTGCACCTCCGCGGCGGCGCCGGGGGCAAGCGGCGCAAGCACGAAGGTCCCCAACACCATGTCGGCGCCAGTGATGTTGGCATCCGCCGACAGATAGACCGACACCGTCGAGGCGCCGGACGCGGCCGAGCCCGCATTGCCGACTGCCAGGTCGATCACCTGCTCGCCGCCCACCGCGACAGTCGAGGCGCTCAGCGTCAGGAAGTTGATCACCAGATTCGGGCTGGCCGGCGGCTCCGCCGTGACCGCGAAGCTCGCGGCAAAGATGTTGTCGTTCACATTTGACTCGCCGGCGACCGGGCCGGCCACAACACCGATATAGTAGGTCCCGACCGGCGTGCCGGCGGGTATCGCGGCCGACAGGGTCTTCGCCAGGGCCGCGTTGGGCGCCAGCACCGGGATCGGGAAGGACCCCAGGAACTGATCCGCCGCGGTGATGTTGGCATCCTTCGACAGATACAGCGTGGCGCTGGAGGCGACGGTCGGCGCTAGCCCGGCATTGCCGACTTCGAAGTGGATCGCCTGCATCCCCCCGGCCGCGACCGCCGCCGAACCCACCGACAGGTCGTTGATCACCATGTTCGGGCTGTCCGCCGCCGGCCCTGTCACCGTGAAGCTGATCGCATAGGCATTGTCGGTACTGCTGGACTCGCCCGGCACGGCGCCGGCGGCGATACCGATATAGTAGGTTCCCGAGGCGAGGTCGGCGGGAATGGCCCAGGCGAGACTTTCCGCCGTAGCGGCTTTGGCCGCCAGCGACGGGAGATCGAACTTGCCCAGCACCGCGTCCTCCGCAGTGATCGTGGCATCGCTCGACAGATAAAGCGTCGCAGTCGATGACGGCGCGGTCGCATTGCCGGCATTGCCGATGGCAAAGGCGATGGTCGCGGACCCGCCGGCCGCGAACGGCACAGTACGGATGGTGAGGTCGTTGATCACCAGGTTCGCGGCAGCGGCCGAAACGCCCCACTGGCCGAAATCGCCACCCGGCTTGGCGTCGGAGGTCATGTCGTGGGTGACCACCGCGCCCGGAAAAGTGGCGGCATCCGCGATGCCAGACGCGACAATGTCGTACGTCGTATAGCCGGCCGACCCCTGCCACTGCGCCGGCGCCGCCAGCCATTTGAAATCGGCAAGATCGGCCGCGTAGACGGAATCGAGCACGTAGCCGCTGCCGAACACCCCGACCTTGTAACCCGCCTGCCCCATCGAAGCCTGGGAAAACCCTTCGGCAATGCCACGGAAGTAGTCCAGGACATATGCGATGCCGGCATTCACATCAGCATCGACCTCGAAGTAGATCGCCGACCCGGCCGCCTGCCCGACGGACGTCGCCAGCCCATAGGCGCTTCGGCCATCGATCACGCCGGCGCGATAGACGACGCCATGCAGCACGCTCGCCGGGTCCTCGAACAGCCCGGGATCGTATCCGATTGGCGTGCCATCCAGCGGCTGTTGCGGCGCGTCATAGACCGAAACGATCGATAGCCCCGCTGCGATGTAGTCCTGGGCGCGCGTCGCGGTCAGCTGGCCTGCGGAACCGGTGCCGAGATGACCGACGACGAAGCCGAAGCCGGCATCGCGGATCGCGTCCTGCGCCACGGCGGTGTCGGCGACAAACTCGACGCCCTGGATGCCCATCTCAGTGCCACTTCATCCGCGTGCCGCGGAGTTCATCGATACCGGCAATCGCCCATCCACTGTTCACGACAATGCTGAGATACAAATCCATCAGGAAGGAAAGTGGCGTCAGCACGATCTCGTCGTCCTGCACCAGCGCGTAGATCGTGGCCGCCATGAAATTGAGCAGCGCGATCCCGGCCAGCCAGGCCAACACGCCGCCAAGCTCCACGCCGACAGCCGCGGCCACGGCCAACCATGCCCAGAAGCCGAAATTGACCAGCGGGATCAAAAATATATCGATCGTGTAGCAACCCGCCACAACCCAATCCAGGCGCGGATTCTTAACCACCGCATGCGCCCGCAAATCCCGCATATAGATCCGCAGCACCTGCCACGTCCCGCGCATCCAGCGGTAGCGCTGACTCATCAGGCTGTCCATGCCGCTCGGGCCCTTGGTGAAGGCCAGCGCGCGCGGCTCATAGACAACCTTGCCGCCGAGTGCCAGGCAGGACAGCGACAGCTGGAAATCCTCGGCGAAGGTCTCCCCGGACAGCGGACCGAATACCTTCCCACTATCCTCACCATGACTGGCCACCTGGCGCTGGTTGCAGGACAGCTCCGCGACCTTGTCAAAGATCGAGCGCCGGTAAAGCCCGATCGCCCCCGGCACGATGGTGACAATGCCAAACTGGCTCATCGCCATCCGCATCCCGCCATTGCCCAGCACATATTCCAGCGCCTGCAGCCGCAGCAGCGTGTTCACCCGGTTGCGGATCGTCACCTGGCCGGCAACGCCGACAATGCCAGGCTCGCGCTCCATCCGGGCAACCGCGATCCACAGCGTATCCGGCGCCAACCGCGAGTCGGCATCGACGCACAGCAGCAGCTCGCCCGAAGAGTTGTGGTAGCCGAAGTTCAGCGCGCTCCACTTGCCGCCATTCGGCTTCGAATGGACCCGCACGGTGCAGCGGTCGTAGTCGCCCTCGTGCTGCTTGGCGATCGCGTACGTCTCGTCCTTCGAGCCGTCATCGATCACCACAATTTCGTAATGCGGATAGTCCAGCGCGATCAACGAACGCACCGCGGCATCCATCGTATCGGCTTCGTTACAAGCCGGCACCAGGATGGACACGAATGGCTCATACCCGGCCCGCCGCGGCGCCACACTGAGGGTCTGGTGAAACCCGAAGAAGGCGATCGGATGGACAAAGCACCAGCGCACCATCGTCATCAGCAACAGGGCGGCAAACAGCACATTGCCGATCACGCCGAACAGCCCCAATGCCCCTTCGTCCAAAAGCCCATCGCTCAGGTTGAACGGCAAGGTCAGCGTCAGGCAGAACCCGTAGAACACCGTCATCAGCATCAGCGCCGTCACCAGCCCGCCGGCGAGCGGCCGCTTGATCGACCGGAATTCGCCCGCTGGTGCTGTGACCGCCATGCCGGTCAGGCCTTCTTCGCGTCGTCGTCAATGAACGGCAGACGGATCGCCCCGCGCAGCCGGTCCAACAGCATCAGCAGCACGCCAGCGGCGAACAGCAGCAAGCTGGTGCGAATATTGTTCGCCTGCAGCAGCGGCGGCTGCCACATCAGGCGCACCTTGACCGGCTCCCGCCCGGCCCCGAGCAGCCCGATCGCATCCTGCGGCAACTGCGCTTCGAACGCGGCGACAACACGCCCGGGCTCGAACGACGCGGTTTCCGCGGCGCGAAATTCGCCGGTAAAATACTTCTTCAGCACCGGATGATCCAACGCGAACATCACCGTCCCGGCGCCAGCAACGCTCTCGATCTCGGATGCCGGCATGGCGATGCTCGCCACAAAGCCGCTGCCCGTCGACACCGCCAAAACCGCAGCACCTTCGGCCGCCAAGCCAGGCGACGCATTGCGATAGACCACGCGGCCGGCAAAAGGCGCCACAATCTGGTGCGCCGCTACCGCCCGGCCGCGCTCGGCCAGCAGCGTGACAACCTGCCGCTGCCCCACCTCGATCTCGCGCGCCTTGCGCAGCGCCGCCCGCGTCCGGTCCTGCTCGATCTGGCCGCCAAGCACGACCTGCGCCTCGCCCAGGGCATCAAGGCTCTGACGTGTGTCAACCTCCTTGCGCGCCAGCTCGCCCCGCTGCTCCTCGAACGCCAGCACCGCGCGCTCGTGCTGCTGCTCAACCAGGCCCAGCCGCGCCATCAACCCTGCAATCGCGGTGCCCAGACGCTGACGTTCCAGCGCCAGCGCCAGCGCCGCCGAGGAACGCTCCTCGAACACCGCCATCGTCACCAGCCCTTGCTTGCGCAGCTGCTGCGCGCGGACCAGCCGGACGGACGCCAAGCCCTGCTGCTGCTGCACCCCATCCAACGCCAGCCGCACGGAGGCAATTTCGTTGGCGATCTGGCGACCCTCGCGCTCGGACTGCGCGGTCACATCCAACCGCGTCCGCTCCAGATCACGCCGCGCGCGGGCAAACTCCACCTGGAACTGCAATTGCTGGCTAGCCTGCGCGCGCAACTGCTCCTGCTTCTGCAACAGCTCCGGATCGATCTCCACCGGCCGCACATGCAGGGTATCGATCCGCGCCCGCGCCTCGCCAATTTGACTATCGATCACCTTGAGCTGGTCGCCGAGCGCCGGCGGATGAAATTCCGCGATGACATCGCTCTGCCCAACGTCCTGTTGCGGCGTCATGACGACATGGCCGTCGCGCCGCGCGTGCACCACAAACAACGCGCCGCCATCAACGATGCCGCTGCGATCGACAAAGCGGTTCAACGCCCAGCTGCCGCCGCTGCCAAGCAGCCCAGCGAGCACCAGCACAACCCCCGCCTTGAACACCCAGGACACCGCTGACTGGTTGCCCTTGTTACGCTTCAGCCAGACATGCGTCGCATACGACGCGCAAAACAGCACAAACCCGACAAAGGCGCTAAAAATCACAACCCGCAACAGGGTGCTACTCTCGATCGGTAGCATCGAACGCCCTTTCCTGCGGGATGAGATCGTTGAACATGACGTCGTGGTCCGATCGGTCGTTGAACAGAATTTGCCTCGACACCCCCCATCAGCCTGCGGCAAACGGGGCGGCATCGCGGAGAATAGATTGACAATATGTTAACAAGGTTACAGTTCGCGCGACCGTGGCGCGGACGTCCCGATGCGCGGCGCACTGCTTGCCGGACGCCCTATACCAACCGTCGGAACGCTTGACTCATCCAGGTAAGCAAGGCTGGTCTCTGCCCAGACCCGCCAGGGGCCGAGCCCCTGGACCTCAACCCTATAAAAAGTAATGGGGGTCTGGGGCCGTCGGCCCCAGCGGGTCGAGGGCAGAGCCCTCGCCTTCCTTCCCTTCGTGTGGGTCAATCATTCCAATGGTTGGTATTATGAGACCTGTGCGCGGGCGACCGATTCGCCTCGTACTCGCACGTTCTGCGCCTCGGCCGCCTCAGGTAGATGCCTGAATTGCGACGGTATCTTTAACCCCACCGTGCTGTGAGCGGGGGTTGCAGACGGTGGGCCGAGTGGTGGCG
>CAMBRC010000107.1 GCA_945869965.1 Asaia bogorensis | reverse complement strand
GCCAACCGACATCGCCCCGGCCATCGCCGCACTCTGCCTCGACACCGAAACCCGCCACGGCGAAATGATCCGCACGAGCCCGGTGGCGGTGTAAGCAAGGCCGGGGCTTTGCCCCTCTACCGAACGCGCTTAACGAATGGGGTCTGGGGCCGCCGGCCCCAGCGGGTCCAGGGCAGAGCCCTCGCCTTCCTTACCTCCCCTGCGCCACCCGCTCGGCCAGGCGAACGAAGGTCGGGATAGCGGCGTGGAGTTCGGCGAGGTCCAGGCTTTCGGCCGGACAATGGGCTTGGCCGATATCGCCGGGGCCGACGATCACGCAGGGGGCGATGGCGTTGAGTTCCGAAGCATCGGTGCCAAAGGGCGCGGTGATGGCGGCGCGGCCGGTCTCGCCGCTGACCAGGCGGATCAGCGGGTGGTTGCTAGGCAGTTCCGGGGGCGGGCCTTCGGGGACGGCGTCCAGGGCCAGGCCGTGCTGGGCCGCCGAGGCGCGGACGCGGGCCATGACGGGTTCGGGGTCGATCTTGGCGGAGTAGCGGAATTTCACCCGCGCGGTGGCTTTGGGGACGGACATGTTCACCGGGGCGCCGTGGTTGTCGATGACCAGGTTGAAGTCGCTGAACGGCGGGTCGTAGTCGGTGTCGTGCCAGGCGGGATCATGGCGCAGCATTTCGAAGATCGCCTTCATGTCGGTGGCGAAGCCGAGCAGGTCCCAGTTGGCATTGCGGCCGCGGCCGGTGGAGCTGTGCGCCTGGATACCGGTGGCGACGGCGGTGATGGCGATCGAGCTGCGGTGGCCGCGCACGGGGGTCATCACTGTTGGCTCGGCGACCAGGATCGCAGCGGGTGCCGCGCGGCGGGCGAGCACCGACTTGGCGGCGATCAGCCGCGCGCCGGCCTTGGTGGTCTCCTCGTCGGTGGTGATCAGCAGGGTTACCGGGATATCGGCCGACAGCGTATGCGCGGCGACGATACAGGCGGCGAGCGGGCCCTTCATGTCGGTGCTGCCCAGGCCGTGCAGCCGCCCGTCGGCGATCCGGCCGTCCCAGGGATCGCTCGTCCAGCCGGTATCCGGCACCGTGTCCATATGCCCGCTGAACGCCAGCCCGCCAGTTGCCCCGCGATGCGCCACCAGCGCCCGCTTGGCCACCCCGGCGGCGTCCAGGTAGTCCAGCCGCTCGATCTCGAACCCCGGCAGCGCCGCCTCGATGCGCTCGGCCACCGGCAGGTTGGAGACAAAGCTGCGGCTGTCGATGCGGACCAGGTCGGCGGCCAGCTGGACCACGTCGGTATGCGGCATGGAGCGTCTCCGTTGCGTCGGGGTCAGGCTGTCCCATCCCGGGCGCGAAGGCCAGACCGCGGCGCGAGTGCGGCGCCCAGCGCCAGGAACGCGGCGGTCACTTCGGCCGGCCGTCCCGGCATCACCGCCGAACCCGTTCGCGCCGGTGTCATCGCGGCTCGTGACCCTATGCCCGTCACGGTTGACCAATCGGAGCACGAAGGCCAGCCTTCGGCCCAACAGGAGTGCCCTGCATGACCGCCGCCTATCTCGATCCCCGCTCCGGCGAGACCTTCCCGCTCGACCTGCCGCGCTGGTGCGGCACCGCCCGGGCGCCGCTGTTCCTGACCGACCTGCCGGGTATCGGGCGCCAGCAGATCGACACCAGCACCCGCAGCCTGTGGCGCTACCGGGCCGCGCTGCCGATCCAGGCTAGCGACCCCATCACCATGGGCGAGGGCTGCACCCCGCTGGTGCCGCGCACGCTGCATGGCTCGACGGCGCTGCTGAAGCTGGAGTGGTTCATGCCGACCGGCAGCTTCAAGGATCGCGGCGCCAGCGTGATGCTGTCCTTCCTGCGCCAACAGGGGATCACCGACGTGCTGGAAGACAGCTCCGGCAATGGCGGCGCCGCAGTATCGGCCTATGCCGCGGCCGGCGGCATGAAGGCTACCATCATGGCGCCGGATTCCACCTCGCCGGCCAAGACCGTGGCGATGCGCGCTGCCGGCGCCAGCGTCGAACTGATCCCCGGCAATCGTCAGGCCACCTCGGATGCCGCCGAGGCACGTGCCGAAACCATTTTCTATGCCAGCCACAACTGGCACCCGTTCTTCCTCCAGGGCACCAAGACGCTGGCCTATGAACTATGGGAAGACCTCGGCTTCGAAGCGCCAGACAACGTCATCATCCCCTGCGGCGCCGGGTCGAACGTTCTTGGCTGTGACATCGGATTCTCCGAACTGCTGCGCGCCGGCGCCATCGCCAGGCTGCCGCGCCTGTTCGCCGCCCAGCCGGAGAATTGCGGCCCGATCGCCACTAGTTTCATGGCGGGCAAAGACCATCGCATCGCCACCCCGATCCTGCCCACCATCGCCGAGGGCACCGCCATCGCCCAGCCGATCCGCCTGCCGGAAGTGATCGCCGCCCTGCGCCGCAGCCGCGGCGGCGCGGTGCTGCTGACCGAGGACGAGATCGCCGCCAGCGCGTTGTCGCTCGCCCGCAGCGGCATCTATGTCGAGCCCACCTGTGCCCAGGCCGAAGCGGCCTTTCGCCGCCTGTTGGAAACCGGCGCCATCAAGCCCGCTGAGAAAACCGTGCTGGTGCTGACCGGCACTGGGCTGAAGGCCACGCCACGCATCGCTGACATGCTGGGGATCCAACTCTGATGTCCGCCACCAACCGCCCGCGAATCGCACTTCTGGGCTTCTCGATCGAGTGCAACCGCTTCGCCCCAGTCACCACCGAGCACGATTTCGCCATCCGCACCTTGTTGCGCGGCGACGACATCCTGTCCGACGCCACCGGCCCGGCGCCGCGCATGCTGGGCGAGCTGCCCGGCTTCATCGGCGAAATGAATGCCCTGACTGCAACCGGCGGCGAGCCGTGGGAGCCCGTGCCGCTTCTCCTGGCCATGACCGAACCGAACGGCCCGGTCGACCAGGCGTTCTTCGACCTGCTGATGGCCGAATGGGAAACCCGGCTGCGCGCCGCGGGCAAAATTGACGGCGTCTACTGCGTCATGCACGGCGCCGGCTTGACCACCGGCGATGACGACCCCGAGGGCACCATCCAGGCGATGATCCGCCGCGTCGTCGGCCCGGACGTGCCCGTCGTTGCCAGCTTTGACCTGCATGCCAACGTGTCCGACACCGGCATCGAGACGATCGACGCCTATATCGGTTACAGAACGAATCCGCATTTGGACATGCGCGAGCGCGGCGCCGAATCGGCCCAGGTGCTGCGGCGGCTGATCGGCGGCATGAAGACCCATATCGCTCGCGTGCGCCTGCCGATCATCGCCCCCACCGTCACCATGCTGACCGGCCGCGACGCGCCCAACCGCCCCTATGGCGAAATGATCGATCTGGGCCAGGAGTTGATGCACCAACCGCCCTGGGCCGGCCGCATTGTCAACGTCTCGGTCATGGGTGGCTTCGCCTATGCTGACACCAAGTTCAACGGCATGACCGTCGTGGTCACCGCTACCGACAAGGAAGCCGCCGAAACCCTGGCCATGGAGATCGCGAGGGCTGGCTGGGCACGACGCGAAAAATTCTTCCCCACCCTGACCTCGCTTCATGACGCTGTCGCGCTTGCCCAGGGCACCGAGGACCACTGCAAACCCGCCCTCATCTTCGCCGACGTTGCCGATAACCCCGGTGGCGGCGGACGCGGCAACACCATGTACATCCTCGAAGCCTTCCACGCCGCCGGGGTGAAGGACGCCCTGGTCGGCGTGATTTACGACGCCGCGCTGGCCGAGGAAGCGCACGCTCTCGGCGTCGGTGCCCGCTTCGCCGCCCGCTTCAACCGCACCGTGGAAAACGATTTCTCCAAGCCTTGGTCTGCGGATGCCGCAATCACCGCCCTGCATCCCGGCCCGATCCACTGCCGCCGCGGCATCTTCGCCGGCGGCACCGTCGATGTCGGCCGCGCCGCCGCACTCGACCTCGGGGCCATCACCGTCGTGGTGATCTCCCAGCGCGTGCAATGCGCCGACCCCGCCTTCTTCGAAGCCTTCGGACTCGACATCGCGAAAGCCCGCGTCGTCGTGGTCAAGTCGCGCGGCCATTTCCGCGGCGGCTTCGACGAATTCTTCAAGCATGAACAGGTCATCGAGGTGGATACCCCCGGCCTCACCACCCCAATGCTGCATCACTTCCCCTGGCAGAACCTGCCGCGCCCGGCTATCCCGCTGGAACGTGATGTGGAGTGGCTGCCGTGAAGCTCTCGGACCTTCCCACCCCTTGCCTGGTGCTGGACCGCGGCGTGCTGGCCCGCAACATTGACCGCATGGCCCAGGCCGTCGGCCGCCTCGGCGTGCCTCTGCGCCCGCACATGAAAACCGCCAAGTCGATCGACGTCGCCCGCATGGTGCTGGCCAACAAGGCCGCTCCCATCACCGGCATCACCGTCTCCACCCTTGCGGAAGCGGAATACTTCAGCGCCCACGGCATCACCGACATCCTCTATGCCGTCGGCATCACGCCGCAAAAACTTGACCAGGTCGCCAAGCTCAACGCTGCCGGCGTCGACGTCAAAGTGATTACCGACGACCTCGACACCGCCCGCGCTATCGCCGCTCATTCCACTGCCTCCCGCGCGGGCAAGATTCGCGCCCTGATCGAGATCGATTGCGGCGAAGCCCGCGGCGGCATATCGGCCGAGGACCCAAACCTCGAAGCCATCGCCGCCGCCCTCGGCCACAGCCTGCTCGGCATCCTAACCCATGCCGGCCATTCCTACGCGGGCCGCTCGATCGCCCAAATGGCCGACATCGCCGAGGCCGAACGCAACGCCGCCTTGCACGCCGTCCGCCGCCTGCGTGCCGCCGGTATGGACTGCCCGGTGGTTTCGGTCGGCTCCTCCCCGACTGCCCTGCATGCCCGCGCCCTCGGCGGCGTCACCGAAACCCGGCCCGGCGTCTACATGTTCGGCGATCTGTTCCAGGCCGAGATCCACACTGTCGCGCCCGACAGCATCGCCGTCACCGTCCTGGCCAGTGTCATCGGCCGCCGCCCCGCCGAAAACCGCATCGTCATCGACGCCGGCGGCATGGCCCTGTCAAAGGACCGCGCCACCGAACAGGCACCCCACGACTACAAGTTCGGCCTCGTCCTCGACCTGCACGGCCGCCGTACCCTTGGCACCTCGCTGGTCGCCCGCGCCAACCAGGAACACGGCGTGGTCGACCTCGACACCACCACCCAGTTCCGCATCGGCGACAAACTCCGCGTCGCCCCGAACCACACTTGCATGACCTCGGCGGCCCACGACCGATATTACGTCGTCGACGGCAGCGACGACGTCGTCGCCGTCTGGCCGCGGATTGGCGGGTGGTAGGAAGGCCAGGGCTCTGCCCTGGACCCGCTGGGGCCGCCGGCCCCAGACCCCATTCGTTTAGCGCCCTTCGGCAGAGGGCGCTTCAAGGTTGAGGGTCCAGGGACCTCGGGTCCCTGGTGGGGTCCGGGGCAAAGCCCCGGCTTCCCTTCACCCCGCCACGCGCCAGCGCCAGAAATCCCCGCCTTCGCGGGTCATGAAGTTGGACAGCACCATCCGGTGCACCTCGCTCGCCCCGTCCACCAGCCGCGCCTGGCGCGCATAGCGGTAGATCCACTCCACCGGCGTATCCTTGGAATAGCCCTTCGCCCCCAGCAGCTGCAGCGCAGTATCCGCCGCCTTGTGCAGCGCATCGGCCACCACGATCTTGGCCATCGACACTTCCTTGCGCGCGAAGTCGCCCTGGTCCAGCAGCCAGGCCGCCTTCATCGTCAGCAGGCGGCCGATTTCAATCTCCATCGCCGCCTGGCCGATCAGCGTTTGCACGCTCTCATGATCGATCAGCCGCCCGCCGAAGCTGCGCCGCTTCTGGACATGCTCCATGGCAATCTCCAGGCACCGCCGCGCCAGCCCGGTCCAGCGCATGCAGTGTGTCAACCGCGCCGGCCCCAGCCGGATCTGCGTCAGCTTCAGCCCGTCTCCCACCTCCATCAGCCGGTTCTCATCGGGGATCTCCAGCCCGTCGAACTCGATCTCACAATGCCCGCCATGCTCCTCCGGCCCCATGATCTCGATCCGCCGGATGATCCGCCAGCCCGGCTGGTCGCGATGGAACAGGAAGCTGGTCAATCCCTTCCGGTCATCCGCCGAAGTCCGGGCAATCAGGATGAAATGCTCCGCCGTCTCCGCCCCGGTGATGAACCACTTGCGCCCCGAGATCTTCCAGCCGGTATTGGTCCGCACCGCCTCGGTATTGGTCAGCGACGGATCGGACCCGCAGCCGCGACCATCCTCATCCATTGGCTCGGTCATGATGAAGCTCGAATTCATCTTCCCGTCGATCACCGGCTGCAGCCACCAATCCTGCTGCGCCTTGGTCGCCACCTGCGCCATCACCCGCATATTGCCGTCATCCGGCGCCGAGCAGTTGAAGCACACCGGCCCGAAGATCGAGCGGTTCATCTCCTCGTACAGCACCGCCTGCTCGACCATCTTCAGCCCGCCCCCGCCACGCGATTTCGGCGATTGCAGCGCCCAGATCCCCATCGCCTTGGTCTCGCGCCGCAGCTCGGCCAGCAGCCCCATGGTGATGTTCTCATGCGCGTCATAGCTGGCGCGATCGCGCTCCAGCGGAATCAGCCGCTCGTCAACGAAGCGGCGAATGGCAAGGCGCTTGGCCTCGATGTCAGGCGAAACTGTGAACTCCATGGCGTCCTCCGCGGGTTAGCCGCAGTATCGCGTCTCGCGCCGCGAGCCGCCAGGGTGGGGGATCGGCGGTTCAAGGGATCGATGCATGGTGCCACGATGGCGGCTGATGTGGCACCACGGCTTGCGCCTGGACTCGCCTTTGGCGCGGATCATAGCGGCCGCGATCATCGCCACCGGGCTCTACCTCGGCTGGCGCATCGGCATCCGTCTCTGGGGCCCGATCGTCAGCGGCAACCTGGTGTTCAACGACCTGTTCGCCCACTGGAGCTATGCCCGCTTCGCCGCCACCCACCCAGGCCCGGCGATCTACGATAACGTAGCGATCCACGCCTTCCAGGCCTCGCTGTTTGACGGCAAGCTCCAGTCGCTGCCTTACGCCTATCCGCCGCCCTACCTGTTCCTGGTGCTCCCACTGGCACCATTCAGCCTGTGGCACGCCGCGATCCTCTGGACCCTGGCATCGGTGGGCGCCTACCTCGTGGCGTTGCTTCACGGCCGGGCGGCATGGGGAAGCTGGCGCCTCTGGCCGGTGCTGCTCGCCACAATCGGACCCGCCACGATCATCTGCATCGCCTATGGCCAGAACGGACTGCTGATCGCCGCCCTGCTGATCGGCGGCCTGCGCCTGCTGCCCACGCGCCCCGGCTGGGCCGGCATGCTGCTCGCCATGGCCTGCGTGAAGCCGCAAATGGCCGCCCTGCTGCCGGTGGCCCTGCTCGCCGGCCAGCAATGGCGGGCCATCGGCGCCGCCACCATCACCGGCCTCGCCCTGGTGCTCGCCAGCGCCGCCTGGATCGGCCCGCAAGCCTGGCTCGGCTGGTTCGACGCGATCCAGAGCCAAGGCGAATACGCCGCCACCTGGATCAACGCCTATCGCCAGGTCACCGTCGCCGCCAGCATGAAACTCCTCGGCCTGGGCCGCCCCACCGGCCTGCTGATCCAAGCGGCGGTCGCAGCCTTGGTGGCGATCGGGGTGGCGTTGGCCTGGCGCCGCGGCCCGACCGTCCCGGCCGCCTGCACCCTATTGGCCGGCACCTTGCTGTTCACGCCCTATGGCTTCCTCTACGACCTCCCGGTCGCCGCCGCCGCCGCCTTCGGCCTGGCCAGCACCCGCCGCCGCCTCGCCTGGCCGGAAGTCGCGATACTCACCGCCACATTGCTGCTACCGGCCGTGCTACATCTTACCAACCGCTTCTTCTGGACCGGCCCGCTGACCCTGGCCGCGCTCTTCCTGCTCTGCCTGCTCCGCTCTATCCGCGCGGATGCGTCCGCGCCCACACCGCCATGAGCTGCGCCGTATCCACCGCCGTATAGCGCTGCGTCGTCGACAGGCTGGCATGGCCCAGCAGATCCTGGATCGTCCTGAGATCCGCCCCCCCGGCCAGCAAATGGGTGGCAAAGGAATGCCGCAGCGCATGCGGCGTGGCATGCTCCGGCAGCCCGTTCTGCGCCCGGAATACCCGCAACGTCCGCTGCGCTACCCCCGGGTTCAACCGCTCCCCCCGCACCCCCACGAACAGCGCCGCCGCCGTATCGCCCGCCCCTGGATGCAACCGCAGCCAGGCCGCGATCGCCGCCCGCACCACCGGCAGAACCGGCACGATGCGCGGCTTCGATCCCTTGCCAACCACCCGCAGCATGGCGTCCGTGCCCTCGCGCGGCGCCTCGCCGACGTTCAGCGCCAGTGCCTCGGCAATCCGCAACCCGCTGCCGTACAACAGGCTGAACAGCGCGGTATCGCGCGCCTGGGTGAACGCCGCATCACTCGCCTCGCCAATGTCGTTGGCCACCGACAGCGCCTCCGCCGGGCTCAGCGCATGCGGCAACGGCGGCGTGGCCCGCGGCGTCGCCAACAGCGCGATCTGCGCATTCGCCACCCCATGCCGCCGCGCCAGGAACTTGAAGAAACTCCGCACCGCCGCCAGATGCCGCGCCCGCGTGGCATTCCCCGCGCCCCCACGCGCCTCCCACGCCAGCCAGGCCCGCAAATCCGCCGCCCGCAACGCCCCCAGCGCCAGCAGATCAGGCTCCGCTCCAAGATGCCCGGTCAGAAACCCCAAAAACGCCGCGATATCCCGCCCATACGCCTCGACCGTCAGCGGCGAGGCCCGCCGCTCATGCGCCAGCCAGGCCAGAAACCCAACCCGCGCCGCCTCGGCCATCATCTGCCCCCCGCTCACCGTCCGAGCGCCGCCGCCACCGCGCGCGCCAGGAACGCCAACGGCCCCGCCCCCTGCGCCGCATCCAACGGCGCGGGATCACGCACCGCCAAGGCGATCAACCCTGGCGCCCCTTCCCCCGGCAGCCGCAACAACGCCTCAAACCGCGCCAGCCGTGCCGCTTCGCCATGCAGCGCCAAGGCATCATCGCCCCCCTCCCGAAACACCACCGCCCGATGCCCCAACAGCCGCACCACCTGCCCCGGCGCCAACGGCCGCGCGCCGGCCAGATCGGCCTCGATGCACAAACTCGCCGCATCCACCGCCAGCAACACCGGAAACACCGCACTGACGCAGTCCGCCGGATTGTCGCTGCGAATCAGCGCCAGCACCGCCTCCTGCACCCGAACCGCCATCCCCGCCGCCGCCCGCCCGGCCGCCAACACCCCATCCGCCCGCTCCGCCATCTCCCCGGCATACGCCCGCTCGGCACTCAGCATCGCCGCCATGTGATCGGCCATCCGCTCGCCATGCACCCGCGCCGGGGGGACCAGGACGCGATACAGCTCAGGCTGGTCCGCCAGGAAATCCGGGTTTGCGCGTAGGTAGGCGGCGACCTCGGCGCGGGTCATAGGAGAAGGCAAGAATCTTCTTTTTCTGAAGAAAAAGAAGCAAAAAGACTTTTATCCACTAGGGCGCGCTGGCGGGAGTAGGCCCGGCCCAAACGGATAAAAGTTTTTTGGTTCTTTTTTTCAAAAAAGAACACTTGCCTTACGCTATCGTCTGCCCCGTCTTCGCCCAATCCGCCAAAAACGCCGCCAGCCCCTTATCGGTCAACGGATGCCCATACAGCATCCGCAGCACGTTCGGCGGCAGCGTCACCACATGTGCGCCCAGCTTGGCCGACTCGACCACATGGATCGGATGGCGCGCGCTGGCGACCAGAACCTCGGTCTTCAGCGCGGGGTAGTTGCGATAGATCTGCATGATATCGGCGATCAGCCCCATGCCATCCTGGCCGATATCGTCCAGCCGCCCGACGAACGGGCTGACAAACGTCGCCCCCGCCTTGGCCGCGAGCAAAGCCTGGGCGGCGGAGAAGCACAGCGTGACGTTGGTCTTCACGCCCTCTGATGTCAGCGTCTTGCAGGCGCGCAGCCCGTCCGGCGTCAGCGGCAGCTTGACGGTGACGTTGGTGGCGATCTTTTTCAGCACCGCGGCCTCGCGCATCATGCCGTCATAGTCGGTCGCCGCCACCTCGGCGCTCACCGGCCCCTCGACCAGGGCGCAGATTTCCGCCACCACATCGAGGATCTTGCGCCCGGACTTGGCGATCAGGGACGGGTTGGTGGTCACGCCGTCCAGCAGGCCGGAGGCGGCGAGGGACTTGATCTCCGCGGTATCGGCGGTATCGACAAAGAATTTCATGGCGGTCTTCCGTATGGAGGGGCAGTCAGCAGCACATGGATCAAGGCAGATCATAGCGGATGGCCGAGCGGAACAGAAAGCCGGACGCGCAAGGCGCCCTCATTGCCCCGGTCGGGAGGGGTCAGACGGTGCCCGTCCTGCTGCCGTACCCCTTCGCCGGCCCGTTCGATTACCGTGTGCCGCCGGGCATGACGGTCGCGCCGGGTGACATCGTGCATGTGCCGCTGAACCGCCGCACCGAGATCGGTGTCGTCTGGGACGGTGCCGCCGAGGGCACGGTTGGCGACAACCGCCTGCGCCCGATCATCGCGCTGGTCGACGCAGCACCCATGCGCCCGGACATCCGCCAACTCGTCGACTGGATCGCCGCCTACACCGTGACCCCGCCCGGCGAGGTGCTGGCGATGGCATTGCGTGTGCCTGCCACCCAAGCCGACACCGTCCCCATGGGCTGGCGCCGCGCCGATCCCCTGCCCGAGGCCCGCATGACTGCCCAGCGCCAGCGCGTGCTGGAGGTGCTGGGAACCCGGCATGTCCCCGGCCCCGCGTTGGCCAAACAGGCCGAGGTCTCCACCACCCTGTTGCGCGGCATGGCCGATGCCGGGTTGTTGGCCCCGGTTGCCCTGCCGGTCGTCCCACCCTTCGCCCGGCCCGACCCCGACCACCCCGGCCCCGCCCTGTCGGAAGATCAGCAAGCCGCCGCCGCCGAACTGCGCACCGCGGTTTCGGAAAAACGCTTTTCCGTCACCCTGCTCGACGGTGTCACCGGCTCCGGCAAGACCGAAGTCTACCTCGAAGCCATCGCCGAATGCCTGCGCCAGGGCCGGCAGGTGCTGATCTTGCTGCCCGAGATCGCCCTGTCGTCGCAATGGCTGACCCGCTTCGCCCGCCGCTTCGGCGTGGCGCCGGCGGTCTGGCACTCCGACCTGTCATCGCGCACCCGCCGCACCACCTGGCGCGAAGTCGCCATCGCCGCCGCCCCAGTGGTAGTCGGCGCCCGCTCGGCCCTGTTCCTGCCCTTCCCCGATCTCGGCCTAGTCATCATAGACGAGGAGCACGAGACCGCCTTCAAACAGGAGGAGGGCGTCGTCTACCACGCCCGCGACATGGCCATCGTCCGCGCCCGGCTCTGCGCCGCCCCCGCCGTGCTGGTTTCCGCCACGCCGAGCCTGGAGACGATGGCCAATGTCGATGCCGGCCGTTACCACCGCTTGCACCTACCGGCCCGTTTCGGCGGCGCCACCTTGCCACATGTCGCGCTGATCGACCTGCGCGCCACCCCGCCGGAACGCGGCAAATTCCTGTCCCCGCCGCTGGTCGAGGCGATCCACGCCACCTTCGCCCGTGGCGAACAGGCGATGCTGTTTCTCAACCGCCGCGGCTATGCGCCGCTGACCCTGTGCCGCACCTGCGGTCACCGCATGCAATGCCCGCACTGCACCGCCTGGCTGGTCGAGCATCGTGCCCGGCGCATCCTGCAATGCCACCATTGCGGCCACACCATCCCGATCCCCGTGGAATGCCCGGAATGCAAGGCCGCCCACAGCCTCACCCCGGTCGGGCCGGGCGTCGAGCGGATCACCGAGGAGGCTCGGGAAACCTTCCCCGAAGCGCGCCTGTTGGTGATGGCCAGCGACACGCTCACCGGCCCTCAGGCTGCCGCCGAGGCGGCCCAGGCGATCGAGGACCGGAAAGTGGACCTGATCATCGGCACCCAGATCGTCGCCAAGGGCTGGCATTTTCCGCATCTGACTCTGGTCGGCGCGATCGACGCCGATCTTGGCCTGGCGGGTGGCGATCTGCGGGCGGCGGAACGCACCGTCCAATTGCTGCACCAGGTCGCCGGGCGGGCCGGGCGGGCGGGTGCCCCGGGGCGGGTGATGCTGCAAACCTGGTCACCGGAGCACAAGGTGATGCAGGCGCTGGTCTCCGGCGATCTCGAAAGTTTTCGCGACAACGAGGCGGCCGAGCGCCGGCCGGGTAACTGGCCACCGTATGGCCGGTTGGTGGCCCTGATCGTTTCGGCTGACACGGCGGAGGCGGCGGATATCGCGGCGCGTGATCTGGGCCGGGCGGCGCCGATGGGGGACGGGATCCTGGTGCTCGGCCCCGCGCCGGCGCCGCTGGCGATTCTGCGCGGGCGGCATCGGCGGCGGTTGTTGCTGAAGGCGCGGCGGGATGTGGCGGTGCAGAAGCTGGTGCGGGAGTGGGTGGCGGCGGTGCCGACCGGGCGGGGGGTGAAGGTGGATATCGATATCGATCCCGTCAGCTTCATGTAGGCGGGGTCAACGCGTTCGCGACTCGTAGGCCTTGATCGCCGCGGCCACGCCCATCTTCGACATCGCGTCCAGCCGCGAGCGGAAGCGGGCACAGCCCGGGCGGTCATTGACGTCGACCAGCCACAATTCGTTGCCCGAGACCACGCCGAGGCGGACCGTGATGCGGCGGCCGCGCAGTTCGGTGGTGGCCACCCGACCCATGCCGTAGCCGTCGATCGACCAGGTGAGGTCGGGGAGCGACATTGCATCGTCCTCGGCGGCGCGGTCCGGTGCACGAGCAATATTGGCGAGTTCGGCGGCCACGGCGGCGGCCTGGAGATAGGTGTCGCGGTTCTGGATCGCCGAGATCTGGCCGATGCCGGCGGGGATCATGCCATAAAAGCCGAACACCGCCTTCACATCATCCAGATGCGACAGATAAAGCACGATCTCCGCACACTCGTTGCGGTGTTGGCACAGCTGGGCGGCGGCTTCGCGCACGAAGGAGGTGACGTCGCGGAAGCTCTGGCCGGCACTCTCGTTGCTGTAGGCGAAGCGGATGCGCCAGGTGGCCCATTCGCGCTTCCAGCGGAAGGTGTCGGTGACCAGCACGCCGAGGATCTGGACCTGGACGATGTCGTGCACCACGCCCGCCGGCGGGGAGGGGGCGGCGGCGCCGGCTCGTTCAGGTTCGCGTCGGGTCCATCCGAACATGGCAGGGATGGTGGCAGGCGGCGGTTAAGGAAGCATGATCGCCCTCTCTTGCCACAGCGGCGGCGCCGCGCCAAAGCTGGACGTGCATGCTGGAGAGCGCGATGTCCCGACCTGTCGATGCCGTGATCGAAGCGGCCCGTGGCTTCATGGGCGAGCGGATCACCACCAATGCCGGGCTGCGCGATCATCACTCGCATGGCCAGGACACGCAGACGCCGGTGCAGCCGGATGCGGTGGCGTTTGTCGAGACGACGGAGGAAGCATCCAAGCTGATGGTGCTGTGTCATGCCCATGGCGTTCCCGTCGTGCCGTTTGGCACCGGGACCTCGCTGGAGGGGCATGTGACGCCGGTGCGGGGCGGGATCAGCCTGGATCTGTCGAAGATGGCCGCGGTGCTCGAAGTCAACGCGCCGGACATGGATTGCCGGGTGCAGGCGGGGGTGACGCATCGGAGTTTGAACACGTATCTGCGGGACCAAGGGCTGTTCTTTCCCGTCGATCCCGGGGCGGATGCCTCGCTGGGGGGGATGTGCGCGACGCGGGCGAGCGGGACGGCGGCGGTTCGGTATGGGACGATCCGGGAGAACGTGCTCGGGCTGACGGTGGTGCTGGCGGATGGGCGGGTGATCAAGACCGGTGGGCGGGTGCGCAAATCGGCGGCGGGGTATGACCTGACGCGGTTGTTCATCGGCAGCGAGGGGACGCTGGGGGTGATCACCGAAATCCAGCTGCGGCTGCATGGCATTCCCGAGGCGTCCAGTGCGGCGATCTGCCAGTTTGCCGATTTGGGTTCGGCGGTGGAGACGGTGATCGCGGTGATGCAGGTGGGGATTCCGGTGGCGCGGATCGAGCTGTTGGACGAGGTGCAGATGGCGGCGTGCATCAGCTACTCCAAGCTGGAGGGGTTGAAGGCGGTGCCGACGCTGTTCTTCGAGTTTCATGGCACGGCGGCCGGGGTGGCGGAGCAGGCGACGTTGGCGGAGGAGATTGCCGAGGGGTTCGGGGCGGACGGGTTTCAGTGGGCGACTGATGCCGCCGATCGGGCCAGGTTGTGGCGGGCGCGGCATGATGCGTACTGGGCGGCGCTGGCGCTGAAGCCGGGGCACCAGGGGATTGCGACGGATGCCATCGTGCCGATCTCGCGGCTGGCCGAGGCGATCCTGGGGGCGCAGGCGGATATCAAGGCGTCGGGGCTGACGGCGCCGATCGTGGGGCATGTCGGCGACGGCAATTTCCACACGGTGATCCTGGTGCCGCCGGAAGAAGGCGGGCTGGACCGGGCTTGGGAGCTGGACAAGAAGATCGTGGCGCGGGCGTTAGCACTCGGCGGGTCGTGCAGCGGTGAGCATGGGGTGGGGCTGGGCAAGCGCGAGTTCCTGGAGGCCGAGGTGGGGGCAGAGGCGCTGGCGGTGATGCGGGGGGTGAAGGCCAGTCTTGATCCCAAGGGGATCCTCAATCCCGGGAAGATTTTTCTGAATTAATTGTTAAATCGTAATAATTTACTCATGGGCGGGCGACCGCGGCTGAGGCGTATTTGCGCGCGGCGCTGGGGGAGGATCGCGGCCGGGGCGGGCGCGGGATGACGCGATGCGAGGGCGGATGGATGGCGCGCCGTTCGGGCACGGGGGCGCGTGTCTGGCGCGGGTGATGGGATTTTTGGCGTGGGTGGTCCGGCGGGGCCGATGGGCGCGGCGGCGCGAGGTGCGGGTGGCGGGGTGACGGCGCGCGGGCGTGCGGGCCGGTAGCGGCGGCAGGGCGCCAGCCTGCCATTGGGCCAGGAGTTGCTCCAGGCGGCCGAAGATGCGGGCGAAAATGGCGGCGATCGCGGCGTGGATGGCCGCGGGAATCCAGACACAGTTCTCCCGCCCTGCCTGCGCATCGCTGCGCAGGCCGGCGGATCGCTCGCCGAGGGAGGGGGGTTGGTTCTCCATTCTCCGATATTAACTAACGGGTTTTCGGAGAACAAGAAAAAAAGGTGCAGGGAGGGAGGTTTTTTTGAAGGAGGGAAGGGGAGGGAAGAATCTTCTTTTTGTGAACAAAAAGAAGCAAAAAAACTTTATTCGTTGGGGCGGGGAAAGTTGGGGGAGGCTGGGAGGAAGAAGCGTGGATCCTTCGCTGCGCTCAGGATGACGAGGGGGGGGATGTGGGG
>CAMBRC010000106.1 GCA_945869965.1 Asaia bogorensis | reverse complement strand
TCAGCGAGGTTTATCGAAGGCTTGTCGCGAACGGCAAAAAACCGCTCGTTGCCGTCACCGCGCTGATGCGAAAAATCGTCGTCATCGCCAATGCGAAGCTACGCGACGCACGTAGTGGAACGGCGGGCGTTCAAGTGAGTTGATGACGGTGGGGGGATGGGTAACCTTCTGAACGGATGAAAGTTTTTGCTTCTTTTTTTCAAAAAGAAGGGCTTGCTGTCACTCGCCCGCAAGCGCGCTCGCGTGTTCGGCGGCGAAGTGCAGGGTTATCGCGGTTCCGAGGGTGGGGGCGGGCCCGGCGGGGGCGGTGATTCGGATGGTTTGTCCGGCGGCTTCGGCATCGCAGCGGATGGTAGCGCCGAGGAAGCTGGTGGCGCGCAGGGTGGCGGGGATGGTGTTCTGGCCGGGGGTTTGGGCGAGACTGATGGATTCCGGGCGGACGGCGACCTGGATGGCCGCACCTTGGGCGGTGGCGGCGGGGAAATGGGCCAGGATTTGGGTGCCGTCGGCGAGGCGGACGGGGCCGATGGTGTTGGCGGCGACGGCGGCGGGGGCGGTGCCGGGGAGGAGGTTGGCGGCGCCGATAAAGCGGGCGACGAATTCGTTGATGGGGGTGAAGTAGATGGCGCGCGGGGTGTCGAGCTGGACGATGCGGCCGCGATCCATCACCGCGATCATGTCCGACATGGCGAGGGCTTCGGCCTGGTCGTGGGTGACGTAGACGGTGGTGACGCCGATTTCCTGTTGGAGGCGGCGGAGTTCGCCGCGCATTTCCTCGCGCAGGGCGGCGTCGAGGTTGGAGAGGGGTTCGTCGAGCAGGAGGAGCTTGGGCTCGTGGACGATGGCGCGGGCCAGGGCGACGCGCTGCTGCTGGCCGCCGGAGAGGCGGGTGGCGGGGCGGGGGCCGTAGCCGGCGAGGCCGACGGTGGCAAGGGCGCGTTCGACGCGGGCGGCGAGGTCTTCGCGCGGGGTGCGGGTTTGGGCGACGCGCAGGGGGAAGGCGACGTTTTCGAAGACGGTCATGTGCGGCCAGATGGCGTAGGACTGGAACACCATGCCGATGCCGCGGCGGTGGACCGGGACCAGGGTTCCGGCTTCGGCGTCGAAGATGGTTTGGCCGGCAAGGTCGATGCGGCCGGCATCGGGGCGTTCGAGACCGGCGAGGCAGCGCAGGGTGGTGGTCTTGCCGCAGCCGGAAGGGCCGAGCAGGGTGAAGAAGTCGCCCGCGGCGAGGGTGAAACTGGCGTCGCGGACGCCGCCGGCGATGCTGTCGTAGCGGTTGGCGAAAATGCGGGTTAGGCCGGTGGTGGTTAGCATTGTGTGAGGCCGCTTAGGTTTTGAAGGCAAGGGGGAAGGGTCTTCTTTTTGTGAACAAAAAGAAGCAAAAAAACTTTATTCGTTTGAGGGGGTGCCAGGCGATCGGCGCCGGGTGGCGGGTGGGAAGAGCCCCCCTCGTCGGTCCGCTTCGCGGCCCAACCCCCCCGCCCAAGCGCGAGGGGAGAAAAGAGTCTAAATGAATGAAGTTTTTTTGCTTCTTTTTGTTCACAAAAAGAAGACTTTTCTTGGATGCTTTCTCTGATCATCGGCATCAGTTGCCCCATATGTCGGTGCGCCCACGGCGCGACTGGACGAAGAACAGTATGGCGACGGCGGTCATCAGGACGGTCCAGATCAGCCCGAAGGCGGCGAGTTCACCGCCTTGGCCGTTGACCCAGAGGTCGAAGACGGCGACGGCGGCGACTTGGGAGCCGGGGCTGGCGAGCAGGATGGCGATGGCCAGTTCCTTGTTGGCGATCAGGAAGATGAACAGCCAGCCGGCGACCATGGCGGGGGTTAGTAGGGGGGCTACGATGCGGCGCAGCACGGTGAGGTAGCCGGCGCCGGCGACGGTGGCGGCTTCTTCGAGTTCGTTGTGGAGCTGGAGCACGCCGGAATAGACGTATCGCATACCGAACGGCATGAAGCGGATGATGTAGGCGATCAGGATGATCCACAGGGTGCCGTAGATGGGTAGGGGCACGCGCAGGTAGACTTCCATCACCGCGACCCCCAGCACGATGCCGGGGAAGACCAAGGAGAGGGTGGCGAGCTGGTCGATGACGCTGCCGCCGGGGCCGTTTCGCGCGGCGATCCAGCCGGCGAAGGCGGCGAGCAGCATGATGGCGGTGGCGGCACCGGCGGCGACGAGCAGGGAGTTGATGGCGAGGTCGAGGTAGTTCGGCGCCTCGATCACGGCGGTGAAGTTGGCCAGGGTGAGGGTCTTGAGGCCGGCCATGCTGAAGGCGCGGGGGAAGCGTTGCAGCGCCATCCAGACCAGGGTGATCATCGGCAGCAGCAGGACGACGGCGAAGTTGAGCAGGATCAGGGCGCCGGCGAGCCAGCGCCAGGGGCCGAGGTCGAAGGGGCGCGGGCGGTAGCCCTTGCCGGTCACGGAATGGTAGCGGTCGGCGTTGGCGGAGAGGCGACCGTAGAAGTAGAGCAGGACTGAAACGATCGCGACCATCACGACGGCGAAGGCCGAGGCGTGGCCGAGATTGGGCGGCATGGTGGTCATGCTCTCGAACACGGCGGTGGTCAGGACGTAAAGCCGGCTGGGGATGCCGACCAGGGCGGGGACCTCGAAGGCGCCGATGGCGCGGATGAAGACGAACAAAGCGAGGGCCAGGATGGCCGGCATGGCGAGGCGGATGGAGATGCGCCAGACGGTGGCGAGCACGCCGGCGCCGGCGGTGCGCGCGGCTTCCTCCATGTCGGCGTTGGCGGCGCGGAAGGTGGCGCCGAGCAGGAGGAAGACCAGCGGGGACCAGAGGAAGCCCTCGATCAGGATCATGCCCCACATCGACTGGACCTCGACCAGCTTGCCGGTGCCGCCGGCGGCCTTCCAGCCCTCGTTGATCGGGCCGACGGGGCCGAGGAGGAAGAGCCAGGCGACGACGTGCAGGATGTAGGGCGTGCCCATCGAGATGATGGTGGAGATGGTGGCGAGGAAGCGCAGCGGGGCGTTGGTGCGCTCGACCAGCCAGGCGAGGACGCCGCCGACGAGCAGGGACAGGACGGTGCTGCCGGCGCTGAAGACGACGCTGTTCCACAGGGTTTCGACGAGCGCCGGGGCGGCGAAGAGGGCGCGGAAATGGGCCAGGGTCCAGGCGGTGGCGCGGCCGGTGGGGTCGGTCTCGACCAGGCTGCCCTGGATGAGCATGACCAGGGGGGGGAGCATCAGGGCGGCGAGAAGGGCGCCGACGATCAGGGAAGTGGCGGTGCGGGCGGTCAGGCGCATTGGGGTAAGGCAAGGGGTAGGAAAAGTCTTCTTTTTGTGAACAAAAAGAAGCAAAAAAACTTTGTTCGAAAGAGGGGAGCCAGGCGATCGGCGCGGGGTGGCGGGTGGGAAGAGCCCCCCTTCGGCTCACCCCGCCCAAGCGCGAGGGGAGAGAGGATTCTTAGTGAATGAAGTTTTTTTGCTTCTTTTTGTTCACAAAAAGAAGATTCTTTCTTTGATTTCACCTGAACATGCTTTGGTAAAGCGCGATCCAGCCGTCGATATTGGTCTTCATCATGTCGGGGGTGACCACGCGGGCGGTGAATTTGCCGGCTTCGGGTTTCAGGTCGGGGACGCTGGCGGGCACGTCGGGGTGGGCGGGGAGGTAGAGGGCTTTGGCGACTTCTTGTTGGCCTTCGACGGAGAGGACGTATTCGAGGAAGAGTTTGGCGGCGTTGGGGTGCGGGGCGCCTTTGACGATGCTGATGAGGTTGGCGCTGGCCAGGAGGGGTTCCATGCGGGTCCAGGCGATGGGGGCGCCTTGGGCGGCGCTGATGGCCGAGTGGTGGTTGAAGGTCATCAGGCCGAGGGCGAATTCGCCGGCGATGACTTTGTCGAGGACGACGCGCTGGGCGGCGGGGATGTTGACGGGCTTTTGGGCGGCGAGGGATTTGAGGTAGGCCATGCCGGCGGCTTCGCCCTTGAGGGCGAGGATGTGCTGGATGAAGCCGGGGGGGCCGTTCACCGTGGGGTCGGTGGTCCAGGCCATGCGGCCGGCCCATTTGGGGTTCAGCAGGTCGTCGTAGGTTTTTGGGATGTCGGCGCCTTTTACCAGGTCGGTGTTGTACCCGACGGTCATGAAATAGAGGTTCATGGTGGTCCAGAGGCCGGCTTTGTCGCGGAAATCGGCCGGGTAGGCGCGGGCGGATTGGACGAGGTAGGGCTCGACGAGGCCGGCGTCCTGGAGCGGGAAGATGGTGTTGGAGCCGTCGAAGACGTCGGCCTGGATGCGGCCGGCGCGGGCTTCGTTGGTGATTTTGAGGGCGACGTCGCTGCTGGTGGCGCGGGAGTATTGGACCTTGATCCCCGGGTATTTTTTCTCGAAGGCGAGGGAGAGGGGGCGGGTGATCTGGTTGACGATCAGGGTGCTGTACCAGGCCAGGGCGCCTTCGCGGCGGGCGGCTTCGATCAGGGCGGGGTCGGCGGCGGTGGCGGGGGTGGCGAGGCCGAGCAGGGCGGCGAGGGCGCAGAGCGCCGCGATGGGTCGTTTCATGGGCAGCCCCCTGGGTTTGTTGGTGTGATCAAGCCCGAAACGCGGGAACAGGGCAATCGGGAAGGCATGGTTACGGCTTGAGCCGGACCGCGTCCGCGACCAATGCGGCCATGGTTGCGTGGACGCGCACGCCGGCGGCTTCGAGGGCGCGGCGTTTGGTGGCGACGGTGCCGGTGGCGCCGAAGGTGAGGGCGCCGGCGTGGCCCATGGCGACGCCTTCCTTGGCTTCGCTGCCGGCGATGACGGCGAAGACGGGTTTGGCTGGGCCGAATTGGGTTATGGCGGCGGCGAATTGTTCTTCTTCGTCGCCGCCGACTTCGCCGACCAGGACGATGGCTTGGGTGGTGGCGTGGGCTTGGAAGGGGGCGAGGAGGTCGGCGAAGCGGACGCCTTTGACCGGGTCGCCGCCGACGCCGATCCAGAGGGACTGGCCGAGGCCGGATTGGGCCAGGCGCCAGCCGATTTCGTAGGACAGGGTGCCGCTTTTGCTCATGATGGCGATGGGGCCGGGGCGCAGGGCGGCGTCAGGCAGGAAGCCGAGTTTCATTTCGCCGGGGACGGCCAGGCCGGGGGTGGACGGGCCGATCCAGGTGGCGCCGGCGGTGCTTGTGGCGCGACCGATGGCCAGCGCGTCGTGGACCGGGACGCCTTCGGCGATGGTGACGATGAGGCGGATGCCGGCGGCGAGGGCTTCCAGGACGGCGGCGCGGACGTCGGCGGGGGGGACCATGGCGATGGAGGCGACCGCACCGGTGGCGGCGACAGCGGTGGCGCAGTCGGGGAAGACGGGGATGCCGTCGATGTCGCCTTCGCTGCGCGCGGTGCCGGCGACGATGTTGGTGCCGCAGGCGCGCATGTTCGCGGTGTGGGCGCGGCCCATGCGGCCGCTGATGCCCTGGACCAGGACGGGGGTGGTGCGGGAGAGGGTGGCGATCATTTGGTGTATCCGGCGACGTGGGCGAGGGCGGCGTCGAGGTCTTCCTCGACGATGAGGCCGGGCATGCGGTCGGCGAGGACGCGGCGGGCTTCGGCGGCGCCGCGGCCGACCAGGCGGGCGACGATGGGGACGCGTAGGGCGGGGGTGGCTTGGATCGCGTCGGCGAGGAGGCGGGCGAATTCGCCGAGGTCGGTGATCCCGGCGAAGATGTTGACCAGGACGACTTTGACGCGCGGGGCGGCGGCGATCCATTCGAGGACGCGGATCAGGCGGGCGGGGCTGCCGCGGAGTTGGCCGGTGCGGATGTCGAGGAAGTTGAGCGGCTTCATGCCGCGGGCGGTCATTTCGTCGACCAGCATCATCGACAGGCCGGCGCCGGTGGTGACCAGGCCGACTTCGCCGTTGGGGTCTAGTTCGACATAGTCGAAGCCTTCGTCGAGTTTGCGCACGGCGTCGGCGTAGGTTTGCGGGCGGGCGCGGAGCAGGGCGGCGATGGCGGGTTGGCGGTCGATGGCGTTCAGGTCGACGACGACCTTGGCGTCGCCGGCGATGCAGCCCTGGGCGCTGACGAAGAGCGGGTTGATCTCGGCCAGCATCAGTTCGGCGTCGAGCATCAGGTGGGCGAGGCGGTGGCCGGTGTCGATCAGGGCCTGGCGCCAGGTGTCGGGTTCCGCACTGACGAGGTCGGCGATGGCGGCGGTGATGGCGTCCGGTTCCGGCGGGCAGAGGCGGAAGGCGATGGTGCCGGCTTGTTCGATATCCACGCCGCCTTCGGCCGCGAACAGGACGCGCACGGCGTAGGCGGCGGGGTCGAGCATCAAAGCGAGGTAGCGCTCGGCGCCGGTGACGGCCTGTTCGACCAGGCAGGATTCGACGCGGTGGCCCTTGATGCGCAGGGTGAGCTGGTGCGCGACGGCCGCGCTGACGGCAGTGGCGTCGGCGCAGCGGGCGACGCCGCCGGCCTTGCCGCGACCGCCGGCGGGGACTTGCGCCTTGACCATCCAGGGGCCTGGGCTCTCGGCGCCCGGGGGGACGGCGATGCCGGCCTGGCGGAACAGGGCTTTGCCGTCAGCTTCGACGAGCAGCATTTGGTTAGCCTTTCAAGGAAGAAAGGAAGTCTTCTTTTTGTGAACAAAAAGAAGCAAAAAAACTTTATCCACTTGCTAAATGGGTAAAAGTTTTTTGGTTCTTTTTTTTCAAAAAAGAACATGCTTCCTTTCTAGAATGTGCCAAGCCCGTAAATCCCTTGCACCCCATCGACATCGCGCACCAGCTTGCGCCCGATCAGGTCGCGCAGGGTTTCGGTGGCGCCGCCGCCGAGGGAGCCGTAGCGGGCGCCGCGGTACAGGCGGGAGACGAGGTATTCGTCGGTGAAGCCGTAGCCGCCGTGGAGTTGGACGGCTTCGCTGGTGACGCGCATGGCCATTTCGTTGCAGAAGATTTTGGCGGTGGCTGCCTGGAACGGGTCGGGGAAGGGGTCGGCGGTGAGGCAGGCGCGGTAGAGCAGGCCGCGGGCGGCTTCGATGTCTTTGTACATGTCGGCGAGTTTCCAGCGTACGCCTTGCTTGTCGGCCAGGGGGCCGCCGAGGACTTCGCGGTTTCGGACGTAGGTGACGGCTTCGTCGAAGGCGCCTTCGGCCAGGCCGAGTGAGATCGCCGGGTTAAGGCAGCGCTGGGTGTTGAAGGCGCTGAGCAGGCGCTTGAAGCCGTCCTCGCGCAGGACGAGGTTTTCCAGGGGGAGTTCGCAATCCTCGAACTGGATTTCGTGCAGGTTCTCGCCGCCCATGGTGTGGTAGGTGCCGGTGACGGTGAAGCCGGGGGTGCCCTGTTCGACAAGGACGCAGCCGATGCCTTCGCGGCCCGGCCTGTTGTCGATGCGGGTGAAGACGACGAGCATGCCGGCTTCGGGGGCGCGGCTGATCAGGGTCTTGGTGCCGCGCAGGATGAGGCGGTCCGCGAGGACGCGGGTGTTGGTACGGAAGTTGGCGACGTCGGTGCCGGCGTGCGGCTCGGTCATGCAGATGGCCAGGATGCAGTCGCCGCTGACGACGCGGGGCAGGATGCGGCTGCGGATGCTCTCGGGGGCATAGTGGGCGATGACGCGGGTTTGCACGCCGGCTTCGCCGAGGACGGCCATGGCGGTGGGGTAGCAGACCTTGGCGATCTCTTCGAGGATCAGCGCGGTGTCGAACACCGGCAGGCCGAGGCCGCCATATTCGGCGGGCACCGTCATGCCGAGCACGCCGAGCCCGGCCAGCTCGCGGATGTTCTCCCACGGGAAGGTGCCGTCCATCCAGCGCAGGCCGCGCGGCTTGAAGTTGCGTTGCGCCAGGTCGCGCACGCTGGCGATCATGTCGCGCTGCTGGTCGCCGATGCGAAATTCCATCTTGTCTGCTCGTCTCCTGCCCGAGAGGGACCACACCGCATTGGGCGGTTTCCCGCAAGCCGGATTGCCGCGCGCCGCTGCCCCGCCCTATGGTCACCGCCAGGAAACGACCAGCGGGACGGCCTCATGAACCTGAACATCTTCGCGCCATCAAGCGATCCGCTCGACATGACAACCACGGACGAGTTCCGCAGCCTGTTGACCAGCGCGGGCGAACTGGGGGTCGAGCATGATCCGGCGATCCCCTATGCCTCGCGCAACATCGTGCTGCGGCAGCATCGGTTCCACTACCTGGAATGGGGCCGGGCGGACGCGCCGACGGTGATCCTGTTGCATGGCGGGCATCAGCAGTCGCATTCCTGGGACCTGGTCAGCCTGCATCTGGCCCGGCGGTTTCGCGTGCTGGCGCTGGACCAGCGCGGGCATGGCGACAGCGAATGGGCGCGCGATGTCGATTATTCCGGGGCCGCGATGGCGCTGGATGCCGCGGCGTTCATCCGGGCGGTGGGGGGTGGCAGCCCGATCGTGGTCGGGCATTCGATGGGCGGGCGCAACGGCATGTTGCTGGCGCGCGACCATGCCGGGCTGATGAAGGCGCTGTGCGTTGTCGATATCGGGCCGGAAATCTCCGATGCCGGGCGGCAGCAGATCGCCGGTTTCGTTGCTGCCAACAACGAGTTCGATAACCTCGAACATTTTATCGAGAACGTGCGCAAATACGACCCGTACCGGCCGCGCGAGCACATTGAGCGCACGGTGAAGTACAACATGTTCGAGCGGCTGGACGGCAAATACATCAGCAAGTGCGACGCCAATCCGCGCCGGCTCGGGCTGCGGCCGGGGCAGAAGCCGGGCGACAGCGTGACGCTGGACGACTGCCGGAAGTTCGATCTCCCGGTGCTGGTGGTGCGCGGCGAAACCAGCAACATCCTGGCGCCCGATGCCGCCGAGCGGTTGCGCGATGCGCTGCCGAACGGCGAGCTGATCACCGTCGAAAAGGCGGGGCATGGGGTGCCGAGCCAGAACACCAAGGGTTTTTTGGCGGCGCTGGTGCCGTTTTTGGAGCGCGTCGCGGGCTGAGGTGATGTGGCGGCTGGCGCTGCGGGCAACCCTTTGGGTGGCCGGGGTGTTGGTCGTCGTCGGGTTGCTCAACCTGCCGCGCGATGTCGCCGTGTTCTTTATCGGTGGCTTGCTGTTGGTGCTTCTGGTGCCGTGCGTGGCGATCGTGGCGGCGATCGCGGTTGTGGACGCTTTCCGCGGGTTCAACCGGCCGCTGATGATCTGGTCGTTGGCGATCCTGGTCGGGCTGTTGCTGGCGCCGTTCAGCGGCTGGGCACTGGACTGGCCGCGCGATCAGTTGCGGCTTGTGTTGTGGTCGGCGATTCTTGACCTGCCGCCATTCGGCAAGCCGCCAGAGGACGGTGTGCTGATAATGTGGGAGGACTGGGGCTGGGGCGGGATGAACAACATGTCGTTCCTGGTCGCGGCGCGCGATGATGCGCTGACCCTGGAGGCGGCCAAGGCGCGCTGGAGCGGCACGGACTGTGACGTCGTTGCCTTGCGTCGGTTGCGGTACGGGATATTTGTCGTCACCACGATGGATTGCGAGCTGCCGACAGATAGATAGTAAGGCAGGGGTCTTCTTTTTCTGAAGAAAAAGAAGCAAAAAGACTTTTATTCGTTTGCGAAGGCAGAATGGATCCTTCGCTTCGCTCAGGACTAAAGGTTTTTTGGTTCTTTTTTTCAAAAAAGAACTTCTTCCTTCACCACCCCTTCTTCACCGTATGCACCATCACCGAAGGCGGCGCGTCCTCGGACAGTTCGCACATGACGTAGGTTGGTCCGCGCCCGACCTTGTCGGTTGGCGAACCGGCGAAGGCGGCCAGCACGCGGTCTTCGCCCAGTTCCATGGCCGCGTGGTGGTGGCCTAGGGCGATGTAGTCGCAGGGGCTAGCGTCGATTTCGCGGGCGTGGATTGGCGAGGAGCGGTCGGTGTCGCCGCCGTGCGGGACGAACAGGCCGTGCGCCATGGCGAGGTACCAGCGCACGCCGGCGGGGCGGGGGGGCAGGCCGCCAAGGGGGCTGTAGAGCCGGTGGTGTTCGACCATGCCGCGACCCCAGCAGGCGACGTCCAGTTCCGGGACGCGGACGATCTCGCCGTCATGGGCGAGGATCATCTGGACGTTCGGCAGGGCGTTGAAGTCGTAGCGGTGGTAGATCGAGCCGGTTTCCAGGCAGTCATGGTTGCCGGGGATCATCAGGACGGGGAAGGGCTGTTCGGCCAGGGTCTGCATGGCCCATTCGATGGTGCCGGCGGTGGCGCGGTTGCTGTCGAACAGGTCGCCGGCGAGCAGCATCAGGTGCGGGTCGTGGGCGCGCATTTCTTCCAGGGCGGCGGTGAAGGCGTCGCGGTGGAACGCGCTGCCGGAGGCGCCCATGGCCTGGCCGTAGCCGCTGGAGTCCAGGTGGATGTCGGCGCAATGGGCGATGCGCAGGCGGTCGATCATGGGGGGCCTGAATTGGCGGTGGAGGGTCGTTCCTATGGGATGCGCCGGTGATCGGCAAGCCGGGCGCAACTCTTGCCACGGCGGGCGGCGCGGCGGATGCTCCCCGCTGGACGAACACGCCAGCAGCAGAGGAACGAACGATAATGGCAAAGGCCGCAAAACCCGCCGCGAAGGTGGTGGACAGCACTTTCGAAGGGCTGCTGAAGATCGACACGCCGACGATCACCAATGTGGTGGCGACGTACCCGAAGAACCCGCTGTGTCTTGGGCTTTACAATCCCTGGACCGAGAACTGGTACACCGACACCTCCATCCGCTGCATGTATCCCGAGATGGGTCCGCGCATCGGATACGCGGTGACCTGCGTGTATGGCATGCCCGATCCGAACTACCAGAACCGCCTCACTTTCATGGATGTGGTTGACGCGCTTGACGCGATGAAGAAGCCGACGATTCTGGTGATCCAGCAGAAATGGCCCGAAGGCATCCTTCCCAAGGCCGGCCTGGCCGGTGAAGTCATGGTCACCACGATGATTCGCGTCGGCTGCGTTGGCATGATCTCCAACGGCCCGTCGCGCGACATCGACGCGGTGCGCAAGCTGAACTTCCAGCTCATGTTGAGCGGAGTCACGGCCGGGCACGGCGAAATGGCGGTCCAGGCGGTGAATGTGCCGGTTTCGGTCGGCGGCATGGACGTGGCCCCCGGCGAGCTGATCCACATGGACGAGAATGGGGCGGTGAAATTCCCGGCCGACCGGGCGGAGATCGTGCTGTCCAACGCCACGAAGATGCTGGAGGACGAGGCGGCGCATTTTGCCCGGCTGCGTTCGTGCAACTCGGCGGCGGAGATTCGGGCGCTGTCGGGGGGGACTTACTCCGACAAAAAGAAGTAGTTCTTTTTTGGAAAAAAGAACCAAAAAACTTTCATTCATTTAGGCTTGTCTAAATGAATGAAAGTATTTTTGCTTCTTTTTCTACAGAAAAAGAAGATTCTTACTTGGAGGCCCTCCGCCCATGCCCAGCTATGACCGCTCGATCGCGCTTTACGAGGAAACCCGCCAGCACCTTGCCGGCGGGGTCAGCAGCAATGTGCGCTATGCCAGCGTGCCGGTGCCGCTGTTCTTTGCGCGCGGCGAGGGGGCGCGGCTGTATGACGAGGATGGCAACGTCCATATCGACTACATCCTGGGCAACGGGCCGGCGTTTCTCGGCCATGCGCCGCCGCGGGTTTGTGCGGCGGTGGCCGAAACGCTGGCATTGGGGCAGGTGTTTGCGGGCCAGCATGTGCGCGAGCTTGAGCTGTCGCGGCGGTTGACGTCGCTGCTGCCGGGTGTGGAGCTGGTGCGCTATGCCAGTTCGGGCACCGAGGCGGTGCAGATGGCTTTTCGCATTGCCCGTGCGTTCACCAAGCGGTCCAAGGTGATCAAGTTCGAGGGCCACTACCACGGCTGGGTCGACAACGTTTACGTCTCCGTCCGCCCGTCCGGCAACGAGGCGGGGCCGGCCGAGGCGCCGACCGCCATGCCGGACACACCGGGGGTTGCTCCGGGCGCGATCGCCGACATGGTGATCTGTGGCTGGAACGATCTCGACCATTTGCGGCGCGCGCTGGACGCCAACAAGGGCGAGATTGCCGCGGTGATCATGGAACCGATGATGGTCAATGGCGGGGTCATCCTGCCCAAGCCCGGCTATCTCGAGGGCGCGAAGAAGCTTTGCGCCGAGCATGGCGCGGCGCTGATTTTCGATGAGGTGATCACCGGCTTTCGCCTCGGCCTGACCGGTGCGCAGGGGTGCTTCGGCGTCATCCCGGACCTGACCATCTTCGCCAAGGCGGTGGCCGCGGGCTTCCCGATGGCGCTGGTTGCTGGGCGGCGGGATATCATGGAGATCATGCAGACACAGGGCGTGATGCATGGCGGCACCTATAACGGCAACGTCCAAAGCATGGCCGCCGCCATTGCGACGCTGGACATTCTGACCGAGGACGATGGCGCGCTCTACAAGACCATTGAGGCGCGCGGCACCCGGCTGATGGAAGGGCTGCGTGCGGCGGCGGCCAGGCGCGGCGTGGCGATGCACATGACCGGCGTGCCGACGATGTTCCAGACCATGTTCATCGCGGCGCCACCCAGCAACTGGCGCGAATCCAGCCTGATTGACCGTGACCGGGCGATGGCCTTCTCGCAGGCGCTGCAAGACAATGGGGTGCGGGTGAACCAGCGCTGCGCCTGGTTCTTCAGCGCCGCGCACGACGACGCGACCATCGACGAAACGCTGGCCGCGGCTGACCGCGCGCTGGCGGCGATCGCCTAGGCGCTCACCGCCTAACCGCTCATCGGACGTAGACGCGCACCTCGCGGGCGGGGCTGCCGGCGTCGCCCAGCAGGCCCAGGCGCAGGCGGTCGCTGGATATGCCGGCGGCGCCGATGGCGGTGGCGACGGCTTGGGCGTCCTGGCTTGCCTCGGCGATGCGCCGGTCCTGGTCGGCGGGCGTTGCCTGGAGCGGCACCAGGGCCTGGATGTCGAATGTGACGTCGCTTTTGCGTTGCTGCGCCGCCTGGACCGCCTCGGCGAGGGCGGCGCGGTATTCCTGGTCCATGCGGATCGTCACCAGCGGCAGGGCGGGCGCGCGGGCGCGGGCGATCTCGGCCGCGCCGGGGGCTGCGGCGGTGGGCTGGAAGGTCCGCTGGTCGACCAGCGTGCAGCCGGCCGACAGGACGAGGACGGCGGCGGCAAAGGCGTGGCGCATCGGGGACAAACCTCCAGGGTGCTTCGAAGCTTGCAGGAAGCCCGCCGCTGGGCAAGATGGGCGCGAACCCGGAGGGCACGGCATGAGCGGCCAGACGAACCAGCGCATCGACGGCAAGCGGCTGTGGGACAGCCTGATGGACATGGCGCGTTTCGGCGCCACGGCCAAGGGCGGCGTGCGGCGCCTGACCCTGACCGATATCGACCGCCAGGGGCGCGACCATTTTCGTGCGAATTGCGAGGCGGCAGGGTTGACGGTGCGCGTCGATGAAATCGGCAACATGTTCGCCCGCAGGCCGGGCCGCGACCCCAACCGCCTGCCGGTGCTGATGGGCAGCCACCTGGACAGCCAGCCCAGCGGCGGCAAATTCGACGGCGCGCTCGGCGTGATTGCGGGACTGGAGGTGATGCGCAGCCTGAACGACCTCGGCATCACCACCGAGGCGCCGATCGAGCTGGTCAACTGGACCGACGAGGAGGGCAGCCGGTTCGGCCATTCGTTGATGGGCTCGGGCGTCTGGGCCGGCATTTACACCCGCGACAAGGCGTTCGCCCTGACCGACACCGAGGGCGTGACGGTGAAACAGGCGCTGGACGGCATCGGCTATGCCGGGCCGGAGGCGGCGAAACCCTTCCCCGCCGACGCGTATTTCGAGCTGCACATCGAACAGGGCCCGATCCTGGAACGCGAAGCCAAGCAGATCGGCATCGTCACCGGCGCCCAGGCGCAGGTCTGGTATGACGCGGTCGCCACCGGCCAGGATTCGCATGCCGGCACCACGCCGCCCTCGGCCCGCCGCGACGCCCTGGTCTGCGCCGCCCGCATCATCGACCTGGTCGACCGCCTCATGCGCACGCGCGGCGAAGACGGCCGCGGCACGGTCGGCCAGCTCCATGTGCTGCCCAACAGCCGCAATGTGGTGCCCGGCGAGGTCCGCTTCAGCATCGAGTTCCGCCACCCCGACGGCGCCGAAGTGACCAGAATCGCCGAAGAATTCGGCCCCGCCGCCGCCGCCATCGCCGCTGCCGCCGGCATCAAATGGGAGCTGACCGAACTCTTCCGCATCCCCGCCCAGCCCTTTGATGCCGCCTGCGTCGACCTGGTCCGCCAGGCTACCACCCGGCTCGGCCTGTCCGCCCGCGAGATCGTCAGCGGAGCCGGCCATGACGCCGTCTACGTCGCGCGCCATGTGCCCACGGCGATGATCTTCACCCCCTGCAAGGACGGCCTGAGCCACAACGAAGCCGAAAGCATCGAGCCCGAGGAGGCCGAAGCCGGCGCCCAGGTCCTGTTCGAAGCCGTCCTCGCCCGCGCCAACCGTTTACTTTAGGCGCGATGCCCGGTCCGTGCCCCTTCACAAGCCCCCCGAGCCTTGTTATACGCCCGCCTCCGTGACAACCTTCCGGTCATCGCGGTGAGCGGGCGCATAGCTCAGTTGGTAGAGCAGCTGACTCTTAATCAGCGGGTCCCAGGTTCGAGCCCTGGTGCGCCCACCAAATCAAAGAGTTAGCACCCTCTTTCTGGCCTATGGGGGCACAACGTCCCAGGGGGCACACCGGGGGCACAAAGTTTAGCAAGTTTCCGTTTCCTCGGCTGCATCCAATAGGATGGCGGTCGATGGCCTGTTAGCGCGAGGATTGGTCCTTGGTGATTCCGATTTCTGCAAGCGTGGGTGGAGGTGCGGTTGTGCTGGCCGACCGCACCTGATGCTGATTGCTGCCGGTCCCGCGTGCACCCGTCGCCTTCTCCCCATCCCGCAACGCCTCCCCCATCCGCCGCTCAGCCCTGATCCGCAGTTCGGCCGCAGCGTCAGACGGCCGGCGCCTCCCACCGCTCCCACAACCCAGCCGGCGGGGGCGGCAGCGCCAGGTTGCCGTCACCCGTCAACGCCGGGTTGATCCGCGCCACCGTCCCGCCGGCCACGGTATCGGCCAGCAACCCGGCGGCGTCATCGGCCAGGCCGGCAGCCAACGCGGCGGCGTGGGCGGCGGCGGCGGCGGCCTCGATTGTCTGGCGAACGCCGTTGCGCTCATTTTCCAACCCGATGCAGTACGCATGAACGCTTCGCGCCTCGACGCGAGTTCGGTGGCCTTGCAGCGGGTCAAGATTGGCGAGCAACCATTTTGCCGTCGCCAGCAGGTCCAGCAACCCATCATCGCGCACCGGCATTCCCCGCGCGATCCACTGCGACGCGGCGCCACGCGACACGTTCATGTCGGCGGCGAAAGCGCCCTTGGCCATGGTGTAGGCGGGCGTCGCATCCCATAGGGGCAACGGCGGCGGCGGCGGGGCTTTGCGTGCCATGAGCGGCTCCTCTGCGACTGTTTAGTTTAGCCGTTATTCCCGGCTGGAACTAGCGATGTTAAGCGCATTGCATACCCTCGTATGTGCCAGTCTTCAGAAGAACCTAACATTTTTGGGCTTTTGATTATTGTGCGCTGCACAATGGCACCTTCGACCCTTCGCAGCGGTGGCGCTGGCCGCCAGGGCGGAGGTCGCCGCCCTGGCGGTGCCGCATCACGCCAGCCCGAGGAGCATCCGGCTG
>CAMBRC010000105.1 GCA_945869965.1 Asaia bogorensis | reverse complement strand
CATCATGGCAAGGGCACGCAGTTTCGCCCTCAACATCTTGCGGAAAAATCACGTAACGAATGTCGCGAAGGCACTCTGGAACGGCGCGCTCAGCCTCGATCACATCTTGGCATACAAGGAAATCTAATCAGCGTTGAACAACCCTGGGGGGAGAGGGTTTCGCAAAAAATACATGCCGTCATCCTGAGTGCAACGAAGGATCCACGCTTTCCTTGCCCCCATGCTGACGCACCTGTCCGCCCTCTCAATGAATAAAAGTTTTTTGCTTCTTTTTTTCAAAAAAGAAGACCCTTCCTGCCCCTTGCCTTCCCTCCCTTTTCCTCCGGTCCCAAATGCCCACCCCCCTCCTCTCCCTGCGCGGCATCGGCAAGAACTACGGCGCTGTCACTACCGTGCGCGACGTAGATCTCGACGTCTTCCCCGGCGAGGTCCTGGCCATCTGCGGCGACAACGGCGCCGGCAAGTCCAGCCTGATCAAGATCATCGCCGGCGCCCAGCCGCCCAGCAGCGGCACTATCCACCTGCGCGGCGTCGAAACCCGCTTCCGCTCGCCGCACGACGCGCTCGCGCAGGGTGTGGCCACCATCTACCAGGACCTCGCTTTGGCGCCGCGCCTGTCGATCGCCGCCAACGTCTTTATGGGCGCCGAGCTGACCCGCTCCTTCGGCATCCCCTTCCTGCGCATTCTCGACAAGGCGCGCATGGCCGAACAGGCCCGCGCCTATCTCGCCCGCCTGTCGGTTCAGATCGACGACATGCGCCGCCCGGTCGAGGGCCTGTCCGGCGGCCAGCGCCAGGCCGTCGCCATCTCCCGCGCCCTGCGCTGGGACGCCGGCATCATCATCATGGACGAGCCGACGGCCGCACTTGGCGTGCGCGAAACCGCGCAGGTGCTGGACCTCGTCCGCCGCCTGAAATCCGAGGGCCGCACCGTGATCTTGATCAGCCACAACATGGCCGACGTCGCCGCCCTGGCCACCCGCGTCGCCATCATGAAGTCAGGCGCCAAGGTCATCGACCGCCCGATTGATGGCCTCAGCGCCGACGACCTCAGCCACATGATCATGACCGGCCAGGACAAGGCCGCCTGATCGATGCGCCGCACAATCGTCATCGACACCGACCCCGGCCAGGACGACGCCGTCGCCATCCTGCTCGCGCTCGCGCTGCCCGACCATTTTGACCTGCCCATGATCACCGCCGTCGCCGGCAACGTCCCCGTCGCGCAAACCGCCATCAACGCCCGCCGCATCGTCGAACTCGCCGGCCATCCCGCCGTGCCGGTTTACGCCGGCAGCGCCGCCCCCCTGGTCCTCCCCTTGGAAACCGCCGAATTCGTCTGCGGCCCGGACGGCCTGGACGGCGCCAACCTCCCCCCGCCAGCGCGCCCGCCAGCCGAGGGCCACGCCGTCCCCGCCCTGATCACCCTGCTGCGCGCCGCCGCCCCCGCCAGCATCACCCTATGCATGCTCGGCCCGCTCACCAACCTCGCCCTCGCCCTGCGCCTCGCCCCAGACATCGCGGCGGGGATCGACCAGGTCGTCCTGATGGGCGGCGCCATGAACCTCGGCAACATGACCCCCGCCGCCGAATACAACATCTACGCCGACCCGCATGCCGCCGCCGTCGTCCTCGGCAGCGGCCTGAAGATCACCCTGATCGGCCTGCACCTCACCCTGACCGCCATCGCCTCCCATGCCCAGGCCGCCCGCCTCCAAACCCTCGGTACCAACACCGGCCGCGCCGTCCACGGCATGCTGACCCGCCCCCGCGCCAGCGGCCTCGGCAGCACCGGCCACCCGATGCACGATGTCTGCGTCATCGGCCTGCTCGCCTGGCCCGACCTTTTCACCGGCCGCGACTGCCACATCGACGTCGAAACCACCGCGGGCTCCTTGCGCGGCCGAACCACCATCGACTGGCACAACCGCCTCCGCCGCCCCGCAAATGCCCACGTGCCCGACACCATCCAGGCCACCCCGTTCTTCGACCGCGTGATCGACGCCCTGTCCCGCCTCCCCTAAGGACCCCGCCATGCCCGACATCGTCGACACCATGCTCGCCGAAGCCGACGCCGCCATCGCCGCCATGCAGGCCGCCGCCATGCACGCCCGCGCCCTGCACGCCCGCGCCGAGCTGCTGCGCCACATGCGCACCACCGCCGCCAAGCTCGCCAGCCGCCCCCTCGCCGAAGCCGCCAGCCTGGTCGCCGGCGAATGGATGGCCGCCTGGCACCTCGACACCAGCGCCTACGCCGACATCGCCAACGACGTCCAGGCCTTCACCTTGGCCTTCGTCCGCAACGCCCAAGCCCCCAGCCCCGTCACCCAACAGGCGATCCAGGACACCACCCAAGCCCTGGACACCGCCCTGGCCCGCCACGGCACCACCCTGGCCGACCAGATGGCCTGGCGCTCACAATGCGCCCATGGCTGGTGGGACCTCGTCGCCCCGAGCCCGCCCGACCTGCCGAACCGCCCGGGCGTGCCAACCCATCAACCCGGCACGCCGTTCTGGCAAACCGCCTGCGCCCCGCACTGCGCGCCCTAAGACGCCTCCGGCACCACCCGCCGCAATTCGTCGATCGCCACCAGCACCCCGTCGCGCTCGAAATGCCAGAACGTCCAGCCATTGCACGACGGCGCGTTCTGCACCGCCGCCCCGATCTTGTGGATCGAGCCCTGCAACTCCCCCACCCGGATCGTCCCATCCGCCACCACCACCGCCCGCACCGCCCGCGTCCGGTCCACCAGCACGCTCCCCGCCGGCAACAACCCCCGCTCCACGATCGACCCGAACGGCACCCGCGGCACCTCCCGCTTGCTCGGCGTCACCCCGATCGCCGTGTCCGACGCCACCTCCACCTTCAGCAACCGCCCCAGCGCCGCCTCGACATAGGCCGGATGCCGCTCGATCCCAATGAAATGCCGCCCCAGCCGCTTGGCCACCGCCGCCGTCGTCCCCGTCCCCAGGAACGGGTCCAGCACGATATCCCCCACCCCGGTGCTCGCCACCATCACGCGATGCAACAGCGCCTCCGGCTTCTGCGTCGGATGCAGCTTCAGCCCATGGTCATTGCGCAGCCGCTCCGCCCCGGTGCACAGCGGAAAATACCAATCGCTGCGCATCTGCACGTCGTCGTTCAGCGCCTTCATCGCCTGGTAGTTGAACCGATACCGGCTCTCCTGCCCCCGCGCCGCCCAGATCAGCGTCTCATGCGCGTTGGTAAACCGCCGCCCACGGAAATTCGGCATCGGATTGGCCTTGCGCCACACCACGTCGTTCAGGATCCAGAACCCCAGCTCCTGCAACAGCGCCCCGATCCGGAAAATATTGTGATAGCTGCCGATCACCCACAGCGTGCCGTCCTTGCGCAGCAACCGCCGGCACTCCACCAGCCACTCGCGCGTAAAAGCATCATACGCGGCGAAATCAGTGAACCGGTCCCACTCCTCATCCACCCCATCCACCAGGCTGTCATCCGGCCGCCGCAACTCCCCCCGCAATTGCAGGTTGTACGGCGGATCGGCAAAGATGCAGTGCACCGACGCCGCCGGCAGCATCCGCATGATGCGCACGGCATCGCCCAGCATCACCTGGTCGAGAGGAAGTTCGCGCACGATCTCCACTGTGATTGGGCACGCTCCAGAGTGACCCCCCATTCTCGCCAACCCAGCGAAGCCGCGTCAATCACACTTCCAACATCTTCCGCACCGTCCCGAAACCCGCCCGGTGATGCACCGTCACCCCCAGCGCCCGCAGCCCCGCCAGATGCGCCGGCGCCCCATACCCCGCATTCGCCCCCCAGCCATACCCGGGATACCGCCGATCCAGCCGCGCCATGCACCGATCCCGCACCACCTTGGCCACAATCGACGCCGCCCCGATGCAAAGCTCGCTCCCATCCCCCCCCACCACACACCGCACCGCACACGGCAAATCCGGCGCCCGATTCCCATCCACCAACACCAACTCCGGCACCACCCCCAACCGCAACACCGCCCGCCGCATCGCCAACATCGCCGCCCCCAGAATATTGAGCCGCAAAATCTCCCCCACCGAAGCCGCCCCCACCCCAATCTCCACCCCATCGGCACAGACCAAAGCCGCAAACGCCGCCTCCCGCGCCCCCGCCGACAATTTCTTCGAATCATCGATCAGCCCAGCCAACCCAAGCGGCACCCGCCCCGGCAACACCACCGCCGCCGCCACCACCGGCCCCGCCAGCGGCCCCCGCCCCACCTCGTCCACCCCCGCAATCCGCATTCCCCACCCTTCACCAACCGCCCGCGCCACGCTATTCCCTATCCCAAGCACCAAACGCCGGGAGGCCCACCATGATCCAATACCCCGCCGACACCGTCGTCCAGCTTCTCGCCAAAGGTGCAGACACCGCCCCGGCCATCGGCACCCCCGGCCGCCCCTGGCTCACCCACGCCGGCCTGCGCGCCCTGTCCGCCCGCACCGTCGCCAGCCTCAACGCCATGGGCATCGGCCGCAACGACCGCGTCGCCATGGTCCTCCCCAACGGCCCCGAAATGGCAGCCGCCTTCGTCGCCATCGCCTGCGGTGCCACCACCGCCCCCCTCAACCCCGCCTACCGCGCCGAAGAATTCGACTTCTACCTCTCCGACCTCAACGCCCGCGCCCTCGTCATCCAGCAAGGCATGGACAGCCCCGCCCGCGCCGTCGCCGCCGCCCGCAACATCCCCATCATCGAACTCATCCCAACCGAAACCGAAGCCGGCAACTTCACCCTAGCCGCTCCCCTCACAGGCACCCCCGCTCACCCAGGCAACGCCCAACCCCAAGACATCGCCCTCGTCCTGCACACCTCCGGCACCACCTCCCGCCCCAAAATCGTCCCCCTCCGCCACATCAACATCACCGCCTCCGCCGCCCATATCGGCCACTTCCTCGAACTCACCCCCGAAGACTGCTGCATGAACATCATGCCTCTCTTCCACATCCACGGCCTCATCGCCGCCGTCCTCTCCTCCCTCGCCGCCGGCAGCTCAGTCTCCTGCACCCCAGGCTTCAACGCCTTCAAATTCTTCGCCCATTACGACGAAATCCGCCCCTCTTGGTACACCGCCGTCCCCACCATGCACCAGGCGCTCCTCCCGCTCGCCGCCCGCAACACCGATCTCATCGCCCGCGGCCGCCTCCGCCTCATCCGCTCCAGCAGCGCCTCCCTCCCCCCCCAGGTCATGACCGCCCTCGAAGCAGCCTTCCACGTCCCCGTCATCGAGTCCTACGGCATGACCGAAGCCGCCCACCAAATGGCCGCCAACCCCCTCCCCCCCCGCCCCCATTACGCCGGCTCAGTCGGAATCGCCGCCGGCCCCGACCTCGCCATCATGGACGAAGCCGGCCAACTCCTCCCCCAAGGCGCCCTCGGCGAAATCGTCATCCGCGGCCGAAACGTCACCGCCGGCTACGAAAACAACCCCTCCGCCAACGCCACCGCCTTCACCAACGGCTGGTTCCGCACCGGCGACCAAGGCACCCTGGACGAAGCCGGCTACCTCCGCCTCACCGGCCGCCTCAAGGAAATCATCAACCGCGGCGGCGAAAAAATCTCCCCCCTCGAAGTCGACGAAATCCTCATGGACCACCCCGCCGTCGCCCAAGTCGTCACCTTCGCCATGCCCCACGCCAAACTAGGCGAAGAAGTCGCCGCCGCCGTCGTCCTGCGCGAAGGCCACACAATCGAAGAACCCGCCCTGCGAGACTTCTGCGCCCAACGCCTCGCCCCCTTCAAAGTCCCCAGAAAAATCGTCTTCCTCCCCGAAATCCCCAAAGGCGCCACCGGCAAACTCCAACGCATCGGCCTCGCCGAAAAACTCGGCCTCTCCGGCTAGACTTTTCTTCTCTCCCCCCGCGGTCGGGGGGAGCCGGAGGGGGGCTCTTGCTGCACCACCGAAGTCAGAAAGCAAGCCCTTCTTTCTTGAAAGAAAGAAGCAAAGAACTTTTATCCGCTTAAGCCGTCCCTCCCTGGCGTGGTAAGCTCCCCGGCGCCATACCCGCACGAGACCCCCAATGCCCGAACTCACCCTGGACCCCGACCTGACCCAACAGATCGAGCAACAGATAACCAGCGGCCACTTCCGCACCGCCAGCGACGTCGTCCGCGCCGCCCTCCAACTCCTCGCCCAAGCCGCCGAACGCCGCGCCGAAATCCGCGCCGACCTCGCCGCCCGCACAACCGACGGCGCCGCCTTCCTCCCCGCCGACGAAGTCTTCGCCAACCTCCGCGCCCACCACGCCGCCGCCGCCCAGCGTGACGCGTAGCCTCCGCTTCCACCCCCGCGCCCAGGCCGACCTCCTCAACCTCTACACCTGGATCGCCCAGCAAGCCGGAACCACCCGCGCCGGCGCCTACATCACCCGCATCGAAGCCGCCTGCCGAAACCTCGCCTCATTCCCCCTGATCGGCCGCCCCGCCGACAACCTCGGCCCCGGCCTGCGCCTCCTCGGCTTCGAACGCCGCGCCGCCATCATCTACCGCGCCGAACCCGCAACCGTGGACATCCTCGCCATCTACCACGGCGGACGTGACCTCCAGGCGCTCGAACTGGACCACAACGAGTAGGAAAGCGCCGCCTCCGCCGCGCAACCTTCCCAAATCAAGGCAAGCAAGCCCTTCTTTCTTGAAAGAAAGAACCAAAGAACTTTCACCCACCGCACCCCGACTCTTCTCTCCCCCCGCGGTCGGGGGGAGCCGGAGGGGGGCTCTTGCTCCACCCGCAAAGTCAGAAAGCAAGCCCTTCCCTCCCATACCAGAACCTCCCACGCCCTACGCACCTAACCCCCCACCGCCGCCAATACCTTCAACCCCACCAGCAACCCATACCCCGCCACATGCAGCCGATGCCCAAACCGCAACGCCACCCCCGCCAACAACACCAGCCCATACCCCACCGCCTCGCAGCACTTCTCCACACAATGCCAATCCACCGCCAACGACCAGCCATTGCCAACCGCCTCGACCACCGCCACCATCTCCATCATCGCCGTGCCTCCTAAAAGAATGAACGCCACGGCTCACCTTCTGAAGACTTCCCCTCGAACCATCGCCGAACCCGATGCGCACGCCCAAACCGGAGAAATCCAGGGCTCCTGACAAGCCCCGCCCTGTCCCCCCGCCGGGCTCTCCCCGCGCGGTCTTTGCGGCCCTGCTCAGACAGCACATGGACATCGGCACCCGCCCCGCCGGCATCCCCATCGTCGGCGCCTGGAATGTCGACGACTTCGCCAGACAGATCGGCGTCTCAAAGCGCCAGATGGAATATTACCGCGACGGCTCCCGACTGCCCCGCGACCTCGCCCCAACCCTCGAAAGGCTCTTCGGCAGCGATCCCAAACACACACCCGCCCGCACCGCCTTCATCGCCGCCTTCGACGCTGCCCGCGGCGCAGAAGCCCCGGCCCTCCCGCTCGCCGAAACCAACATCACCATCCGCGTCCCCCGCCACTTCCTCGGCCGCGACGACTCCCTCGCCGCCGTCCACGCCGCCCTCCAGCGCTACGAAGGCCGCGTCGCCATCACCGCGCTCCATGGCATGCGCGGCGTCGGCAAAACCGTCCTCGCCGCCGCCTACGCCCAGCGCCACCGCACCGCCTACCGCGCCGCCTGGTGGCTCCCCGCCGCCACCCCCGACACCCTGCGCGCCAGCCTCGTCGCCCTCGGCACCCGCCTCGCCTGGCTCCCGCCAGACATGAAGGAGGAGGAAGCCGTCGCCACCACCCTCGCCCGCCTGCGCGACGACGGCGAAGGCATCCTCCTCATCTACGACAACGCCATCGACGCCAAATCCCTCACCCCCTACCTCCCCCAGGGCGACGCCGCCCGCATCATCATCACCTCCAACAACCCCGCCTGGGGCGACCTCGCCGAACCCGTCGAAATCCGCCTCTGGCCCGCCGCCATCGGCGCCGACTTCCTCATCGCCCGCACCGGCCGCACCACAGAACGCGAAGCCGCCGAATCCCTCTCCGAAACCCTCGGCGGCCTCCCCCTCGCCCACGAAATGGCCGCCGCCTTCTGCGAGCAAACCGGCACCACCCTCGCCGCCTACGCCGCCCTCTTCGCCGCCACCCCCCTCGCCCTGCTCGACGACACCCCCCGCGCCCCCGGCGCCTATTACGACGGCACCACCGTCGCCCGCGCCTTTACCCTCGCCATCGAACAGGCAACGGCCCGCCACCCTGCCGCCGCCCTTCTCCTTGCCCACGCCGCCCTGCTCGCCCCAGAACCCATCCCCGTCTTCCTCTTCGCCGAAGGCCGCGAACACCTCGGCGAACCCCTAGCCAGCCGCCTCGCCGGCCTCGGCCTGGAAGACGCCCTCGCTGCCCTACGCTCCTTCGCCCTCGTCACTCGCGAAGCCATCCCCGACGAGCGCGACCCCAGCTTGCTGACCGACTCGCTCCGCCTCCACCGCCTCGTCCGCGAAGTCGCCCCGGCCCGCCTATTGCCCGCCGCGCGCACAGCCGCCCAGGCCGCCCTGCTCGCTGCCCTCGCCGCAACTTACCCCGCGGGCACCTACAACACCCCCGCGACCTGGCCGCGCGCCCGCCTTCTCGATCCCCTGGCCACCGCCCTGGTCGCCGACGTCCCCCTCGCCGCCGCGCCGACCCTCGCCACCCTCCTCGACGCCATGGCATCGTTCCGCCAGGGGCATCGCGCCGGCTACCGCGAAGCCCTTCCACTCTTCCAGCGCGCCTTGTCCCTCCGCGAAACCTCCCTCGGCCCGGACCATCCCGACACGGCTACCAGCCTCAACAACCTCGCCGTTCTGCTGCAAGACCAGAGCAATCTTGCCGCCGCCCGGCCGCTCTTCGAGCGCGCCCTGGCCATCCGCGAGACCGCTTTCGGCCCGGAACATCTCGTCACCGCCACCAGCCTCAACAACCTCGTCCTTCTGCTGCAAGTCCAGGGCAACCTTGCCGCCGCCCTTCCGCTCTCGCGGCGCGCCCTGGCCATCTTCGAGGCCAGACGCGGCCCGGATCACCACGAAACCGCCACCTGCCTCCACTATCTCGCCCGTTTACATCGCGACATGGGCGACCTCGCCGCCGCCCTTACAGTCCACCGGCGAGCACTGGCCATCTTCGAGGCCACGCCCGGCCCGAATCATCCCGATACCGCCGCCAGCCTTCACAACCTCGCCCGTCTGCTGCAGGATATGGGAGACCTCGACGCCGCCCTTCCGCTCCTCTGCCGCGCCCTTTCCATCAACGTAACCGCCCTCGGCCCGGACCATTCGCACACCGCGCGCGTCCGCCGCCACCTAGCCCGCCTGCTCCTCTACCGCTCCGACCCCACAACCGCATGCGTCGAAGCCGAACGCGCCCTCGCTGTCCACGAAGCTGTGCTCGGCCCCACCCACGCCTGGACCCTCGACTCCGCCCGCACCACCGCCGAAGCCTACGACGCCCTCAACCGCCCCGCCGACGCCACCGCCCTCCGCCAGCGCCTCAACCTCCCCCCGCCCTGACCGGCCCCGAGCCGCTATCCCGCCTTCTCAGCCAGCCAAATCTTGATCAACGACTGATACGGCACATCCCGCCGGTTCGCCTCCACCTTGATCCGCTCCAACAGCCCCACCGGCACCCGCAACGAAATCGAAGTCGTCGACGGCTTCAGATTCGGCAACCGAACCCGCCGCGCCCGCGTCCAATCCACATGGTCGCTGGAATCATGCCGCTCCCAATACGCCCGCTCCTCCGCCTCGCTGGCGAACGCCGGCACCACCTCACCCTTCTTCGCCATAACGCACCCTCTCCCGCCGGCTCATATCCCGCGCCGAAATCACCCGGATCAGCGCCCCATCCTGCCGCCCCCCCTCCATCCGCAGCGTGAACGTCGCATGCACCAACCGCCCGGCATCCGTCCGCCCCAGCGCATGATACCGTGCCCCCGCCCCGCTATGCCGCGCATCGTCCACAATCAACAGCGGATCGTTGAAAAACACCTGCTCCGCCTCCGCCTGATCCACCGCATGCGTCGCCACGTGCTTGCGGGCGTTTCCTGCATCCCAGTCGAACCCGGCGATGCGCCTGAATTCGATCATCAGTGTATATGACCATCATAAACCCGACCTGTTCTGCACTGCGATCCAGATGCTCGATCACGCCGGGCCGCACCCCCTCCCGATCCACCGAACTCTCAAAAAAACCCATTGCAGCGAGTCAAATAGTTAGATAATGTCCCATATAATGTTATTGACCCCCACCCGGACGACCCCCCGCGGCGCCGCCCAAAACGCTTCCTCTCCCGTGCCCGCAAGGGTGCGGGCCCTGATGAATCACGTCTTGTCGGTACTCCTGCCCCACCGCGTCCTCCGCCGTATCGCCGCACTTTTCGCCGAGTTCGAACACCTCCTCGCCCTCTTGCGCACCGGCGGCTTCCCCATCCCCCACACGCTCGCCCCGAATCCCCCCACCCACCAGCGCCCCGCGCGCGAAGACACCCCGCGGGCCACAAACCCAGAATCCGTCCCCCTCACACCCGCCAATCCATCGCCCCGCCACCCCTCCGTCCGCCGCCCCTCCCTCCGCCAATCGGCCGCGCCCCGCGCCATCGCCGCCCGACCCACGGCGGCAATCCACCACCCCCGCGCCCTCAATCTCACGCGTCATCCCCCAAGTCTCACTCCGCCTCTACTGACCCACGCCACGACCCATTCCAAAAATTTCGACGCCCCTGGCACAGAAACTCCGCACGCCCATATTATTGCAAAAACAGAATATTCCGATAAAATCTCCTCTTCCACCACCACAGCATCACCATCAGCCCGACGCCATGTTTAATCCCAATCTCCCCCACAGACCGCCGCAGCTCAGCCTGATCCCAGCATAACTTCCTCACACCAAATTTTTTACCCAACCCAATGAACCCGACCCACCAACACTTGTCAGCACCATCGAAGCGACGTATACGACCGGTCCCGAGCATGCTCGGTACGGAGTGCGGGCGTAGCTCAGGGGTAGAGCACAACCTTGCCAAGGTTGGGGTCGTGGGTTCGAATCCCATCGCCCGCTCCAAGTTTTCTCCAATGATTTCAATTATTTATGGTCCATTCGGCGCCCCCTTCGGTGCGGAGTATACTGCGTCTGGGTGCCGTTTTGGGTGCCACTTTCGCGTGGCTGTGGGCGGCTTTCGGCGAACGTGGGCGAACAAGCTGGCTCGATTCGTTGAGCTGGCAGGGCTTGACGCTGCGCATGGCGGTGGCTGGAATTGGCGGAAAACTAGGGAATCGCGGGCGGCAGTGGCGACCGGCATTTCAACCTTCGAGAAGTTTGTGCTCATTCGGCCAAGCAGGCGAACCAACCCAACAACGCCGGCCGCTTGGCGGGTCTCGCTCAAATGCATTCTTAAATGAGCAGAGATTGCCTCGCGAAAGCCGACATTGACGGTCTCTGCGTGGGTCAGGGTTGCGATTTTTCGGAGCGAGACGACGCTCGCCTTCTCCAGACTCGGAGGTCAGTCATGACCTTTATGGTCGACGCGAGAACCAGCGCGCAAAAGACGGACTTCGACACCGTTTCCATCGTCCCCTCGATGAGCATGGCATGGACCAGCCCCCCTGCGACGATGACCACGATGAGGATCATGTGAGCGAGGCGCCACGTTCGCGGCCGAAGCCTCAACCGCCGGCGGAGTGCGGCCAGAAGTCCCACGGCGAACACGGCCCACATCGCGATCACGCCGAAGGAGGAGAACGGCGTCGGCGATTCGAACAACAAGGCGTCGATCATGTCGGGCGGGCTGGTGATCCAAAGCCCTCCGACATGGATGACGACCGCCGCGACCAGCGCGCCTCCGACCCAGTGATGCACTTGCCGCCCGCGAATGGCTGACACACCCGGCAAGTATCCACCTATCAGCAGCGGTTGGACGAGCACGAGGCCCATTATTATGATTCCCGCAAATCCGGCCAGGATATAGATCGGGTCGCGCCACGCGAGCAGCGGGCTTGCCGCTGCAGCGGCAATCGGCACGCAAACAACGGCTGCAAGAGCGGTCCAGATCAGGATCGCCCGAACCGGCCTCGTCCCTCAACGGCCAGCGCGGTCAGGCGGGCTGGAGGATGAAGTGCCCCTCCAGGCTGGTGTCTTTGGCGCTCCGCATCACAGGGCGCAAGAAGACGGGCCTGAACTCGCCGCTGTCATAGGCGAGATGGCCATGGGGCTGGCCAAAGACGGGGACGATTTGCGGCATTTCGAGGCGGAACGCCCCATTCCCGTCGATGAGGGTGGCGCCGTGACTCTGCGGTTCATGCTCCTGCCCTTCGGTCGTGTGCGCCCAAATCTGAACGCGCTGCCCGGCCATCGGAGCCCCATCGCCGGCGCGGCGCACGGTACCCGTCATCCAGAACCCGCCCTTGCCGATCCGATCCACGACCGGCGCGCCTTTGCGATAGTTGTTCGCCCCGCCCGACATAGAGGCGGTCGGTGCGAAGCCTTGCGCGCGGGCCGCGACAGGAACCCGGAAACCCCGGTCGCCAACACGGAGCCGCCGGCGACGACGAGCGCGCGGCGGCTGAGCAGGAGCGTTGTCATCAAGTGCCTCCCGACGAGGGTGCATGTCGACGCCATCCGGCACGCCGTATACCACGCAACGCCCGGCTGCGGCCACCGCTGCCGGCAAGCTACGCCGCGACGCGGGTGAATTTCTGGAACCGGCCGAGCTGGCCTGGTTTCGGCGTGTCCGGGAAAACCGCCAGCCAATCGGTCGCCGCGACCTCGCCGACATACATGTCGCCGGCTGAATCCAACGCGATGCTGTGCGGCGACACGAACTGGCCGGGCGTCAGCCCTGGACCTTTCCGCTGGTCAATGCGCCCCAGCAGCGCGCCGCCGCGGCTGAACACGCTGACGCGCGGGCCGAGATTGGGGGTGAGCCGGTTGACGCCGAGATAGGACATCAATTCGCCGACGATGCAGTCCGGCCTTTGGCCGCCGGTGATCGCGAGCGCGCTGGGCCGGTGCATGTTGACGATCTGCGTTTCGTATTTTCCATTCCCGTCGAAGATCTGCACCCGGTCGTTTTCGCGGTCGGCGACATAGACCCAGCCATCGCCGTCGCAGCAGATGTTGTGCGGGAGATTGAACTGGCCAGGCCCAGTCCCAGGCTCGCCCCAGCTCTTGAGCAGCTTTCCATCGGGCGAAAACTTGTGGACGGCGGCATTGCCATAGCCGTCGGAGACATAGATGTCGCCGTTGGGGGCCAGTGCGCAATGCGTGCAGCGGCAGAACGGCTTGTTGCTCATGAACGGCGACGGCTTGTTCGGCTCGCCGATCTGCAGCAGCAGCTTTCCGTCGAGCGTGAATTTCCGGACAGTGTGATCGCCGTTGTCGGTCAGGTAGATCGCGTCGTCCGGGCCGATATAGGCGCCGTGCGCATTCACGAAGAGCCCATGTCCCCACGAGTTCAGATACTCGCCGGATTTGCTGAGAACAACGACCGGATGGGCGCCGCGGTTGAACAGATAGACACGGTCCTGCCTGTCGACCGCGATACCGGCGACATCGCCGAGTTCGATCTCCTTTGGCAAGCGAGACCAGTCTGACTGAACTGTGAATTTGTATTCTGCGGCGTCTGTTAAATCAACCACACGTTATCCCCTGTTGCGCCAGTTACCCGAGCGGGTCCAAGGCAAGGCTGAATGACACTTCTGCCATACTCAACCACGGCAACGGAGGCCATGCCAGACCCGCGTGTCGGCCGAAGGTGTGTGGCAGCCGGTCCTGGGGGTGGTCTGTGCCGCTGGCGACCAACGGGCCGATTTCGCCGACGCGACGCTGGCGTGCTTCGGACTGGCGACCTTCGGAGGTTGGCCGTGCCAATTTGGATAAGTGCATTCGAAATCCATCTCGCGCAGAATCAGATCGGCACTCTCTTCCTTCTGCTCCGCCAGCATGGTTTGGGCACGTAGTGCGAATACCCGTCGTAGCGGAAGGTCAGCATGCCTCTATAGCCTGGTGGGAGGTGGAGACATCGCCGACGCCCTCGGCGTTTATGGACACAGGTCTCACAGATTTCTTTTGGTCGCCCGATACGCCTTTTGCAGCGAAGCCAAGCGACGGCGTTCAGTCTCCTGGGCCATCCGGTCTTTCTTCAGCCCCGACGCCGCCAGCTCCCCGCTCAGCTTTTGGAAATGCGCCCAGCGCTCGGCGTCGAGACGGCCCTCATCTAGCGCGCCGCGTATCGCACAGCCCGGTTCGCTGTCGTGCCCACAATCGCGAAACCGGCAATGCTGTGCTAGGTTCTCTATGTCCTCGAAGACTGTGCCGAGACCCTCATCCGCGTCGATCAGACCCACTTCGCGTATGCCAGGCGTGTCGAGGATCAGCCCTCCGCCCGGCAGCAGGACGAGTTGGCGATTGGTTGTGGTGTGACGCCCACGGGCATCCGCCGCGCGAATGTCCTGGGTCGCCATCCGCTCCTCGCCGAGCAGAGCATTCACCAAAGTGGATTTCCCAACGCCAGATGAGCCGATCAGCACACAGGTCTCACCGGGCGCGATGTGCTCCAACAAGCCGGCCATACGCAGACCCTGCCGCACCGAAACGACCACTACTGGGCAGCCCGCCACCAGGGCGGCGATCTCGGCAGCCTTGGCCTCGGGTTGCTCGCACAGGTCGGCCTTGGTCAGCACCACCACCGGCCGGGCTCCGCTCTGCCAGGCAGCAGCGAGGAAGCGCTCGAGCCGGCGCGGATTGAGGTCGGCGTTCATCGAGGTGACGATGAAAACAACGTCTATATTGGCGGCGATGACCTGCAGCGTCTGCACACTGTCGGCCGCCCGGCGCACGAAGGCAGTGCGGCGGGGCAGGATGGCGTGGATGGTGGCCGTTCCATCGCCGGCGTTTGCCGACACGGCCACCCAGTCACCGGCGACGGGATGGCCAGCTTCTCGCGCCTCATGACGTAGGCGTCCAGAAAGCCTGGCGCTCAGGTTGCCGCCACCCGTGACTATCGTATGCGCTTCGCGCTGCTGGACGATGATACGCCCTGGGACATGGCCGGCGCGCTCATGCGGCTCAAAGGCCTGCCGCAGCGTATCGGACCAACCATACTGTTCGATCAAAAGTGGGGACTCTTCCAGAGGATGGGCATCCTAGCACCGACCGTGTGGCAAACCGCCACATTCGACTGCCGGCGTGCAGTTCCAGCAGCATACCGAACCGCTCCCGCCGTTTGTCGCGCCGGGACACGGCGATCAGGCCGTCGAGGTTGTAGGTGGCGGACAGTGTTCTGCCCCCCTTGAAGTGCTCCACCCACAATAGGGCAAGATTGCCCGAGGAGGATCGCATGGGACGCAAGCATCACAAGCCCGAGGAGATCGTGGCCAAGCTCCGTCAGGTTGAGGTTCTGACTGGGCAGGGCCGATCGATCGCGGAAGCGGCGCGATCGATCGAGGTCAGTGAGCAGACGTATTTTCGCTGGCGCGCGGAAAATGGCGCCGGTGGTCTGCCCCCCTTGAAGTGATCCACCCACAATGGGGCAAGATTGCCGGAGGAGGATAGAGGTGGCTCGGGAAATTCGGACAGGGCGATAGGTGGATTTCCTGCCTGACAGCGGCGATGTTGCCGCGGATCAGGAGCGAACATGACGAAGCGAACACGACGGACGCACAGCCCGGGCTTCAAGGCGAAGGTGGCGTTGGCGG
>CAMBRC010000104.1 GCA_945869965.1 Asaia bogorensis | reverse complement strand
GAGAAAATTTTTTCTAATGGACCCTTATCGATACTAATTTCAATGGGCTTGTAATGGAATAATGTATAAAGAGTTGATTTTACATAATTCATAAAGCCTCTAGTTCTTCCTTTAGCAAAACGGCTTGCTGGTGAGCGCCTGGGTGGCGGCGATTTCGGCGGCCAGCAGGTCCGGGCCCATCGAGCCACAGGCGATGACGCCAAATCCACCCGCGTTGGAGATCGCTGAAACCAGGTGCCGCTCGCTGACCCAGCTCATCGCGCCGGCCAGGATGGCCACCTCGCTGCCCAGGAAATCACGCCCGCGCGCCCAGAGCCGGTCCAGCTCGGTCCTGGCGGCGGCACGCGACGCTGCGGAAATCTCGGTCATCCGGCTCTTGCCCCCTGCCTGTCCCTCGCCACACGGCAGTGGCGAGGCTGCGGCATCATCGCGCCATCGGTTGTATTGCGCGAGCGGAATATCCGCTACGCGGCATCGAGCCCATAAGCGGTGTGCAGCGCCCGCACCGCAAGCTCGGTGTACTCGGCGCCGATCAGCACGGACACCTTGATCTCGCTGGTCGAGATCACCTGGATGTTGATCCCTTTGGCCGCCAGCGCCGAAAACATCGTCCGCGCCACCCCGGCATGGCTGCGCATCCCAACCCCGACCACGCTGATCTTGGCCACTTCGGGGTCGCATAGCAGCTCGGCATAGCCGATCTCGCCCTGATGCGCCGCCAGCACCGCCTGCGCCCGCGGCAAATCGGTGCGCCCGATGGTGAAGGTGAGGTCGGTGGTGCTGTCCGCCGACACGTTCTGCACGATCATGTCGACATTCACATTGGCATCCGATAGCGGCCCAAAGATCGCCGCCGCGATACCCGGCCGGTCCGGCACCCGGCGCACCGTGATCTTGGCCTCGTCGCGCGAATAGGCGATCCCGGCCACCAGGGCTTTTTCCATGATCTCTTCCTCGTCCACCACCATTGTGCCCGGCAGGTTGGCGCCGGTCTCGCTGCCGAAGCTGGATAGCACCTGCACCCGCACCCGCTCCTTCATGGCGAGTTCCACCGAGCGCGTCTGCAAAACCTTGGCCCCCACCGAAGCCAGCTCCAGCATCTCCTCATAGGCGATCTTGGCCAGTTTTCGCGCCCGCGGCACGATGCGCGGATCGGTCGTATAGACCCCGTCGACATCGGTATAGATATCGCACCGATCCGCCTTCAGTGCCGCCGCCAGCGCCACCGCCGAGGTATCGGACCCGCCGCGCCCGAGCGTGGTCACCCGATTATCCGGCCCGATGCCCTGGAACCCCGCCACCACCGGCACCCGCCCGGCCTGCATGTGCGCGATCAGCGCCGCCCCATCGATGCTGTCGATCCGCGCCTTGCCGTGCGCATCATCGGTCACCAGCGGGATCTGCCAGCCGGCAAACGAGCGCGCCTCGACCCCGATCGCCTGCAACGCAATCGCGGTCAGCCCGGCGGTCACATTCTCCCCGGTCGCCACCACCGCGTCATATTCGCGCTGGTCATGCAGCGGCGACAGGTCCTGGCAGTATTTCACCAGCGTGTTGGTGACCCCGGACATCGCCGAGACCACCACCGCCACTTCGTTGCCGAGTTCAACCTCGTGCTTGACGCGCGCGGCCACGTTGCGGATGCGGTCGAGGTCGGCCACCGAGGTGCCGCCGAACTTCATGACAATGCGGGCCATGGGGGGAATTGCGTGCCGTTGGTTGCGAAGGGGGCGCACACATACCGGCGCGCGCGCCGCGCGGCAACCTCGCGGGACGAAGCCTGGGAATCCGCCCAGCAAGCCTAGCCGGTGCCGCCTTCGCCGCCCGCGCGCTCATCGGTCAGGAATACGAAGCTGGACAGGCTCTCGCTGCTGCCGGCGGCGCCGGACAGTGTGGCCGCCACGACCTCAATCGCGGCCGCCGGCTGCGGCAGCACCGCCAGCATGTCGCGGGCAATCTCTTCGGGCGAAGGCGCGAGCGCCGCGCGGAACACCGGCGTGCCCATCACCGCCGCGCCATACAACACGCCCTTGCTGCCCCAGCCGGCGCCCAGCACGCCATGCTCCACCCCGTCCGGCGGCGGTGCGGGCGTGTCAATCCACGGCAGCAAGACCGGCTCGACCGCGAGGCCGTACGGGATGTCGATGATCGGCTCGGGCACGGGCAGGGTGGGCGGCACCAGAAGCTCCGGCGGGTTCGCCGCCATCTGCGCCTCGGCCGCGCGCAACGCCGCGACCAAGCCCTCAAGCGAGGCCATCGCCTGTTGCGTCAGCGCGGCCATCTGCGCCTGGAATCCCGGCGAAGCCATCAGCGCGGCCAGCGCATCATCCGGCAGCGGCAGGTCAACGAGCGCGGAATCGGAGGACATGATCTTGCCTTGGGGTCTGAAACCGTAGGTACCATAGCACGCGGGATGGCCGGCTTCACATTAAACGCGACATGCCCGCTTACCTACCAGCCCCGCCCGCCTACCTGCCCTCACCAGGCGCCTCGGCCATCGCCAAATAGTTGACAGCCAGCCCCTTGCCAGTGCGCCAGCCACCGCGCAACGGATCGGGCGCCATGCCGGTGATATCGGACAGCCGCAGCCCGGCGGCCCGCATCCCCGCCGCCAGCTCGCCCGGCGTCACGAAGCGCCGCCAGTCATGCGTCCCGGCCGGCAGCAACCGCAGCACATACTCCGCCCCGAGAATGGCGGTCAGCCAAGACCGCCGCGTCCGGTTCAGGGTGGAGACAAACAGCACCCCGCCGGGTTCCAGCAACCCCGCCAGCGTGCGCAAGAAGGCGCCGGCGTCGGCCACATGCTCGATCACCTCCAGCGCCGTGATCGCCGGAAAACGCACCCCCTCGGCCAGCAAATCCTCCGCCGCCCCAACGCGGTATTCGAGCGCCAGCCCCTGTCCTTCCGCATGCAAGCGCGCCACCTCCAGCACCTCGCCCGCCGCATCCAGCCCGGTCACCTGGTGCCCCAGCCGCGCCAGCGCCTCGGCCGCCAGCCCCGCCCCACAGCCGACATCCAGCACCCGCACCTCCCCGCCAAAGCGCCGCCGCAGCCGTTCATCAATCCAGCCGACCCGGGCGGGGTTCATCTGGTGCAGCGGCCGCATCGGCCCCGCAATGTCCCACCACTGCGCCGCCAGCGCGTTGAAACGGGTCACTTCGGCGGCATCGATCGAGCCCGTCTGCATCGCCATCTCCATCCGCTGATCCAAACATCTGGCCCGCAACACCCAAGCCCGCAACTGGCGAACCGGCAACCGGTTACCAGACATCTAACCCAGCCACGCGGATTCCGCATTGCCCGCCTGTTGCCGCGCATCATGATCGCCATGGCGAAGCCGCACGGACTTGCCTATGTGACACCATCATGAAGATCATCAGCTGGAATCTGCTGCGCCTCGTCGGGGCCACCGCCGACGAGGTCGCAGCCCTCGTGGCCCGCGAAGCGCCCGACGTGCTCCTGATGCAGGAAGCCACCCAGGCGATCGACCAGCTGCCCCATTTGGCCGGCGGCCACTACATGCGCCGCCTGCAACCCGGCCGCGTCCACGGCCTCGCCATCTGGACCCGGGAAAAGCCGGTGGCACATCCCCGCGTCGTTACCCTGCCGCACGGCGCGATGTTCCGCCGTATCGGCCTGGTCGTCGATGTCGGTGACTTCGCCCTGGCCAACGTCCACCTCTCGCACGGCCAGGTGCTCAACCGCCGCCAGCTCTGGCGCATCGCCCGCGCCCTGCCGGACCGCGCCGCCGTGCTCGGCGATTTCAACCTGGTCGGCCCCTGCATGGTCCCCGGCTTCCGCGACGTCGGCCCGCGCGAGCCAACCCACCGCGCGGCCGAATTCGTGCCCCTGCGCATCGACCGCTGCCTGGTGCGCGGCCTCGACTGCTTCGGCACACGGGTGCTCGGCCGGGCGTCGTCCGATCACCATCCGATCGTGGTGAACCTGGTGGCACAGGCGGAGTTCGCGCAGGCAGCGTAAGGAGGAAGTCTTCTTTTTGTGAACAAAAAGAAGCAAAAAAACTTCATCCATTTGCCCTCGCGGGTGGCGTGCGCTTTGGCATACCACCGCGCATCGCCCACCAGGCCCGGCCCCATCGGATAAAGTTTTTTTGCTTCTTTTTGTTCACAAAAAGAAGAACCTTCCTGCCACCTGGCTTTCCAGCCTGTCGCACGAGGGGATTCGCACCATGACCGACATACTATCGATCGACATCGACCCGTTCAGCCGCGCGTTCTTCGATGACCCCTACCCCGGCCACGCCACGGTCCGCGAGACCGCCCCGGTTGTCCGTCTGCCGGTGCTGGAGGCGCACAACCTGACCGGCGGCCGCCCGGTGCTCGGCATCGGCCGCCATGAACAGGTCCATGCCGTGCTTATGGACTGGCAAAACTACGTCTCCGGCCGCGGCGCCGGCCTGCGCGACTATGTGGCGCACCCGCCGTTGCGCGGCCCCGGCATGATCCTGGAGATCGACCCGCCCTTGCACGGCCAGCGCCGCGCCGTGCTCAACCGCGCCCTCTCCCCTGCCGTGGTACGCGGCCTGCGCCCCCGCTTCGAGGCCGCCGCCGAAACCCTGGTCGACCGCTTGCTGCAACAGCCGGAAATCGACGCCATCCGCGACATCGCCGAGGCCTACCCGCTCGGCGTCTTCCCCGACGCCCTCGGCATGGCCCCGGAGGGCCGCGAAAACCTCCTCCCCTTCGGCAACTTCGTCTTCAACTCGCACGGCCCCGACAACGACCTGCTCGCCGCCTCGCTCGCCGAACTGCCCCCCCTGGCCGAATGGGCCACCCGCCAGTCGCAGCGCGACCGCCTGGCCCCGGACGGCATCGGCGCGATCATCCACGCCGCCGCCGACGCCGGCGAGATCACCCACGCCGAAGCCCCCCTGCTGGTCCGCGCCCTGCTCTCCGCCGGCGTCGACACCACGGTGAACGGCCTCGGCGGCGCCCTGTCCTGCCTGTCCGCCGCCCCCGACCAATGGTCCCGCCTGCACGCCGACCCGTCCCTCGCCCGCAACGCCTTCGAGGAAGCGATCCGCTTCGAATCCCCGGTGCAAACCTTCTTCCGCACCACCAGCAGCGCCGTCGAACTGGCCGGCACCACCATCCCCGAGGGCACCAAAATCCTGATGTTCCTCGCCGCCGCCAACCGCGACCCGCGCCGCTTCCCCGACCCCGACCGCTTCGACATCACCCGAACCACGGCTGGTCATGTCGGCTTCGGCGCCGGCATCCACATGTGCGTCGGGCAAATCCTGGCGCGGCTGGAGGGCGAAGCCATGCTCGCCGCCCTGGCCCGCCGCGTCGCCCGCCTGGAGCCCACCGGCCCGGCCACCCGCCGTTACAACAACACCCTGCGCGGCCTCACCGCCCTGCCGCTGCGGCTGGTGGCGGCATAGAAAATCGGCACCGGAAACGGGGCCAATCGCGTTGTCTTGGCCGCCGGCAATGGGCATAACGGCTCCGGCCGGCCAGCCCTTGCCGGAGATGCCAGCCCTTGTGGGAGATCATCGTCGCATGTTCGGGACTCTGCCCGGCTTGATCGTGGACCACGTCACCGCCTACGGCCTGATCGGGCTGGTGGTGGCGCTGGCGTTCCTGCTGATCGGGCTCGATCGTGTCGATGCCGCGGCGCACGGCGCCTACACCTTCCGCCCGTTACTGCTGCCAGGCCTGGTCCTGCTATGGCCACTCGTGCTGCTGCGCTGGGCGATCCTCGAATGGCGAGCCCACCGATGACAAGGAGCCGGCGATGAGAATGCGCCACCGGCGCGCCCACCGGCGCATCTGGATCGCCATCGCGCTGCTGCTGCCAGGTCTCTTCCTCGCCGCGTTGATGCTGCGGCCCGGCGGCCCGGCGGAGCAGACGCCACAACGTCTCACGGCCCCCAAAGTTGCCGTGCCATGAGCCATCGCTACGTCCCGGTCGGCTGGCTGCCCTTCAAGATCGTCTACGATGCCGTCCTGGTCGCCGCCATCCTGGCCTACCTGTTCGGCTACCAATGGGTGGCCGAACACCTCGCCGCCGCCACCATGCCGATCGACGCCCCGACCCTGGCCATGAAGGCCTACGGCAGCTGCGCGTTCCTGCTGATGACGCTGGTGCTGTGCATCGGCCCGCTGGCCCGCCTGGACCCCCGGCTGCTGCCGCTGCTCTACAACCGCCGCCACTTCGGCGTGCTCACCTGCGCGGTCGCCGCCGGCCATGCGATGTACGTGCTGGACTGGTATTTCGCCTTCAGCCCAACCCCGTCATTCCAGGCGCTGCTGGGTGCTGACACCGCCTTCGGGCAATGGCGCGGCTTCCCGTTCATTCCGCTGGGCATTGCCGCCTTCGTCATCCTGCTGGCCCTCGCCGCCACCAGCCATGATTTCTGGCTCGCCTTCCTCACCCCGCGCCTGTGGAAGACGCTGCACATGGGCATCTATGCCGCCTATGTGCTGGCGGTGCTGCATATCGCACTGGGCGCGCTCCAGGATGCCCGCCACCCGGTGATGGCCGTGATCGTCGCCGGCTGCGCCGCCCTGGTGACCGGGCTTCACCTCGCCGCCGCCCACCGCCAGGATCGCCAGGATCGCCAGGATCGCCGCGACAGCGCGGTCGCCGCAGCCGCCACCCAACCCCCCTGGCTCGTCGTCGCCCCCGCCGACGCCTTCGCCGAAGGCCATGGCCGCGTGGTGCCGGTTCCCGGCGCCGAGTCCGTCGCCATCTTCCGCCACCTCGGTCGCCTCTCCGCGGTCAGCAATCTCTGCGCCCACCAGAACGGCCCGCTGGGCGAGGGCCGCGTGATCGACGGCTGCATCACCTGCCCCTGGCACGGCTTCCAATACCGGCTGGAGGATGGCTGCGCCCCGCCGCCCTACACCGAGCGGCTCGCCACCTACCACCTGCGCCTCCAGGACGGCGTCGTGCTGCTGGACCCGCGGCCCAATCCGCCGGGCACCCGCGTCGAACCCCTGGCACTTACCTAAGCAGGGGGAGCTTGCATGAGCTGGCAACGTGATTTCTTCGTCGGCTGGGCCGGCCGCCTGCCCACCGAACACGCGCCATGGCTGCGCTCCGCCGTCGCCGTCGCACTCGGCGGCTTCCTGCTGGCCGGCCTGCTGCTGAGCCGGGCCCAGGACGACCCCGGCGGCGGCACGGGCGCTTCGGCCGAGGTGACCTTGGACGGCGTGCTCACCGCCCTGCCGTACCCAACCCTGACGCTGGCCGCCGCCACCAGCGCCGCACCCGCGCGCACCATCCTGCTCAGCGGCGCCGGCAAAATGGCCCCGGACTTCGATGCCGCACTCGACGGCCGCACCGTGCGCGCCACCGGCTACATGCTGCGCCGCGGCGCGCTTGAAATGCTGCAAGTCACCGAAACGCTGCGCCGCGCCGAGACGGATCTGCCCGCGCCACCCGCGCGCGACCTCGGCACCTGGCGCATCACCGGCGAGATCTGCGACGGCAAGTGCCTGGCCGGCGCCATGCGGCCAGGCACCGGCATCGCCCATCGCGCCTGCGCCAATCTCTGCATCACCAGCGGGGTGCCGCCAGTCTTCCTGGCAACCGGCCCCATCGAGGGCCAAAACCATCTCCTCCTCGGCGACCCCGGCGGCGGACCGCTGGCCGAACGCTTTCGCGCGCTCACCGCCCTGCATGTCACCCTGGAAGGCGTCGTCGAGCAGCGCGGCGACCTGCTGATCTTCAAGCCGGATCTGGCCGGCGCCCGGGTCTGGTGACGGCGGCAACCGCAACTGCGGCGCGCCAACCGGACAAAACGAAAGCAATCAAGAAAAGTCTTCTTTTTGTGAACAAAAAGAAGCAAAAAAACTTCATTCACTTGCGTGCGTTCTTCCCGGCGGCAACCGCAGCGGGGCGCTAGCATCCGCCAAACGAATAAAGTTTTTTTGCTTCTTTTTGTTCACAAAAAGAAGACTTCCTCCCCCTTTTGCCTTACCCCGCCGCCAACCAATCCGCGATCAACCGGCTGGCAATCGAATCCCCGCGCGGCAGCTGAAACCCGAGATCCCGATGCCGCAACATATCGTCCCGCGAGAACCACTTCGCGTCAGCGATTTCCTCGGGATCAATCGTAATTTCCTCAGTCAGCCCGCGCGCATAAAACCCCAGCATGATCGAGGCCGGAAACGGCCAGGGCTGGCTCGAATGGTATTGCACGTTGTCGACCCGCACCCCCGCTTCCTCGAACACCTCGCGCGCCACCGCCTCTTCCAGCGTCTCACCGGGCTCCAGGAACCCCGCCAGCGTCGAGTACATCTTCGAGTTCGGAAACCGCGTCGAATGCCCCAACAGCGCCCGGTCGCCACGATGCACCAGCATGATCACCGCCGAGTCCGTCCGCGGGAAGTGCGACGCGTTGCAGCCGGTGCACTTCATCGAATGCCCGGCACTTTGCGGCAGGCAGCCCGCGCCGCAGATGCCGCAAAAACGATGCTTGGTGCGCCAGTGCATCAGCCCGCGCGCATGCGCCAGGATCGCGGCATCGCCCCCCGGCAACAACCCGGCCACCGCCCGCAAATCGGTAAACGCCCCCATTTCCGGCGGCAACAGCGGCATCGGATCGTCCTCGGGCGAAATATCAACGCAGAACACCGGCCGCGGTCCCTGCAACCCCAGAAACGCCCAAATGCCGCCATCCGGCCAGCCGCGCAACCGTAGCGCCGCCGCCGCCGCCCCGCTGAGAAACACCGCCTCCGGCGTGCCCTCGGCCACCCCGCGCATCAGGTTGCGGGCGCGCCAGACCGGCACGAACAACGCCTCCTCGGACTCCATCGCCGCCTCGATCCAGCCGGCATCGTCGCGACGCAGCGCTGCGCGATCGAGCGGGCTGCCGGAATAGACATTGGGACGGCTGGCGAGGATCAGGGTCACGCGCGTTCTTCCTTGGGCATTCGTTCCGCCAAGCGTGCCATGCCGCGCGAACGGGGGAAACCCCGAGGCAGGCAGTCTTCTTTTTGTGAACAAAAAGAAGCAAAAAAACTTCATCCACTGCTTGCTTCTCTCCCCCCGCGCTTGGGCGGGGGGGTTGAGCCGCGAAGCGGATCGACGAGGGGGGCTCTCGCCACCCCACGCAGCAAAAAATTTCCTACAAAGCCAAGATCTACCTTGCATCTCCGACAATAGTTAGTTATTATCCAAACCAATGACACCCAGACCAACCCTCGGCGCCCCGATCGCCGCCCCCCAAACCCGCCCCTTGGGGCAGCAGACGTGCGCCCGCTTGCCGGCAGCACTCGACGCCCTGATTGCCGCCATCTTCGCCCGAATCTTCGCCCGCCTCGAAAAGCTCCTCGCACTCTGGCAGTCCGGCACCCTCCCCGTACCCCCCATCCGCGACCCCAGCACCCGCACGCCTTCCCCGCGCCCAGCCCAAGCACGCGCCCCCCACACCCGCGCCCGGACCCAAACCCAAACCCCCGTCATTCTGAGCGCAGCGAAGAATCCACGCTTCTCCGTCCGTACAACCCACCCTCCAACCACCCAAAATCCCTCCACCCCACCCCCAACCGGCGCCCCTCACCCCCGAATCCGCCCCGCGCGCGGCCCGCCCCCACCAAAACCAGCCCTCCCAGCCCCCGCAAACCCACGCTCATATCATTCCGTTATCAAAACATTCAAAATCCACCCCCACCCTTGCCAGCGCCGCCCCAATGCACGATATGAAACGCGGGAGGTCGGCGGCGGACGGGCGCCTCGCCAACCCGGTCAGATCCGGAAGGAAGCAGCCGCAACGAGTTTCCGCTCGGGTCGTTTGTTCGGCCTCCCACCCCTCACCCTGGGCCCCAAATGTCCGGCTTGTTCCAGGAAGACGAAGACAAGCCGCCAGCGCCCGAAGGTCCGGGCCTCTTCGGCGACGCGCCACTGGCCGCCGTCCCCGCCCTTTCCGCCCCCGCCTACCGCGTCCTCGCCCGCAAATACCGCCCGGTCGATTTCAACGACATGATCGGCCAGGAGGCGATGGTGCGCACCCTGCGCAACGCCTTCGCCATCGGCCGCGTCGCCCACGCCTTCATGCTCACCGGCGTCCGCGGCGTTGGCAAGACCACCACCGCCCGCATCATCGCCCGCGCCCTGAACTGCATCGGCCCCGATGGCACCGGCGGCCCCACCGCCGACCCCTGCGGCGTCTGTCCCAACTGCACCGCCATCCTCGCCGACCGCCACCCCGATGTCGTCGAAATGGACGCAGCCTCCCGCACCGGCATCGAGGACGTCCGCGAGATCATCGAGGCCACCCGCTTCCGCCCGATGCAGGCCCGCGCCAAGGTCTTCGTCATCGACGAAGTCCACATGCTCTCCCGCAACGCCTTCAACGCCCTGCTGAAAACCCTCGAAGAACCGCCCCCGCACGTCAAATTCATCTTCGCCACCACCGAGATCCGAAAAGTCCCGGTCACCGTCCTGTCGCGCTGCCAACGCTTCGACCTCCGCCGTATCGCCGTCGCCGAACTCGCCAGCTACTTCGCCACGCTCTGCGAAAAAGAACACGCCAGCATCGACGCCGAGGCCCTGACCCTGATCGCCCGCGCCGCCGACGGCTCCGCCCGCGACGGCCTGTCTTTGCTGGACCAGGCAATCGCCCAGGTCGAACCCGGCCAGAAGATCACCGGCGCGATGGTCTCCGACATGCTCGGCCTCGCCGACCGCGAAGCCGTCTTCGCCCTGTTCGAAGCCGCCATGGCCGGCAAACCCGCAGCCGCACTCGACATCACCGACCGCGCCCACGCCCGCGGCGCCGATCTCGGCGTCATGCTCCAGGACATGCTCGACCTCGTCCACACCCTGACCCGCCTGCGCGCCGTGCCCGCCCTGCGCACCTCCAACGACCTGCCCGAAGCCGAACGCACCCGTGGCGTCGCCCTGGCCGAACGCCTCTCCATCCCCATCCTCGGCCGCGCCTGGCAAATGCTCCTCAAAGGCATCGCCGAAGTCGAAGCCGCCCCGGACCGCCGCGCCGCCGCCGAGATGGTCCTGATCCGCCTCTGCCACACGGCCGACCTGCCGACCCCCGGCGACCTCGTCCGCCGCCTGACCGAATCCCCCGAATCGCGCGCCCCGGCCGCCCCCACCAGCACCGGCGGCGGCACTCGTGCCGTGGCCAACGGCCCCCCCGCCCAGATGGCCGAACCCGCAATCGGACCGCGCCTGTCCAGCTTCCGCGATGTCGCCGCCCTGGTCGCCGAGCGTCGCGAGCCCAGCCTGCACGCCCACCTCGTCCATTCCGTCCACCTGGTCCGCTTCGCCCCGGGCATCATCGAACTCCGCCCGGAACCGGACGCCCCCCGCGACCTCGCCGCCCGGCTCTCCAGCCTGTTGCAGGACGCCACCGGCACCCGCTGGACCATCGCCCTGTCCGCCGCCCCCGGCGAACCGACCCTCGCTGAGCAAGGCACCGCCGCCGACACCGCCCGGCGCGGCACCGCCGCCATCCACCCGCTGGTCCAGGCGATCATGGCCGCCTTCCCCGGCGCCCGCATCGAAGCCGTCCATGACGCCCGCGCTGACGCCTGTGGCATCACCGCGGAACCGCAAAGCCTGCTGGCTGCTGACGACCTCGAATTCGCCCCACCCGACGAAGACGCGCTGGATGACAACTGGGAGCCCCCCGCATGAAAAACCTCGCCGGCATGCTCAAGCAGGCCTCGCAGATGCAACAGAAGATGGAGGAGATGCAGGCCAAGCTCCTCGCCACCGAGGTCGAAGGCAGCGCCGGCGCCGGCATGGTGCGCATCACCTTGAACGGCAAAGGCGAAATGCGCGCCATCCAGATCGACCCGAAACTGGTTGGTGAATCCGGCGATGCCGACATGCTCCAGGACCTGATCCTGGCCGCCCACACCGACGCCAAGCGCAAGGCCGAGGCCACCAGCAGCGAGGAAATGCAGAAACTCACTGCCGGCCTGCCGCTGCCGCCCGGCATGAAACTGCCCTTCTAGCTCCCAATGGGTGGCCCCGAAATCGAGCGCCTGATCGGCCTGCTATCCAAGCTCCCCGGCCTCGGCCCGCGCAGCGCCCGCCGTACCGCACTCCGCCTGCTCCAGGAACCGGAAATCCGCCTCCTCCCCCTCGCCCAGGCCATGCTCGACGCCGCCCGCACCGTCCGCGCCTGCACCACCTGCGGCAACCTCGACAGCACCGACCCCTGCCAAATCTGCGCCGACCCCCACCGCGATCCGACCATCATCTGCGTCGTCGAAGGCGTCGGCGACCTCTGGGCCCTCGAACGCGCCCACGTCCACCGCGGCACCTACCACGTCCTCGGCGGCACCCTCTCCCCGCTGGCCGGCATCGGACCCGATGACCTCAACCTCCCCAGCCTCCTCACCCGAGTCCAAACCGGCCAAATCACCGAAATCATCCTCGCCCTCGGCGCCACCGTCGACGGCGCCACCACAACCCACTGGCTGACCGAAAAACTCCGCCACACCCACATCACCATCACCCGCGTCGGCCAAGGCGTCCCCATGGGCGGCGCGCTGGACGTCCTCGACGACGGCACGCTCGCGGCCGCATTGCGGGCTCGGCGGGCACTCTAGAAGAAGCAAGGCCAGGGCTCTGCCCTGGACCCGCTGGGGCCTGAGGCCCCAGACCCCCATTCATAAGCGCCTTCGGCAAGGGGGCCATCGAGGCCTTCATCAAGGCCTCGATGGCCCCCTTGCCGAAGGCGCTTAAAGGTTGAGGTCCAGGGTCTCGGACCCTGGTGGGGTCCGGGGCAAAGCCCCGGCTTGCTTCCCCTCAGTGCTCCCCATGCCGCAGTTCGCCGGAGCGGACCGAGGCGATGGCGTTGTGCAGGACTTGGATGACGGCGTCGTCGGACATGGACCGGGCGAGCATTCCCATGGCGCCGCCGAGCAGGGCGGAGGCGATGGCCAGGCTGCTGATATTTTGGCTGGTCATGTATTCGATGGCTTTGTCGATCACAGCGCCGGCGTGGCTGAGGTCGGCGGGGGAGCCGGTTTCGTCGAAGTCCTCGTCAGGCATGGCGGGCGCTCCGGTTATTTGGCGGCGACGTTGTCTTGTTGCTCGGCTTGCATCGCCCACATGCGGGCGTAGCTGCCGCCGTGGGCGACCAGTTCGGCGTGGGTGCCGCGCTCCACCACTTCGCCCTGGTCCAGCACGATGATCTCGTCGGCATCCACCACCGTGGACAGCCGATGCGCGATGGTCAGCGTGGTGCGATGGCTGGACACGGCGCGCAGGGCGGACTGGATATCCTGTTCAGTCCGGGTGTCCAGCGCGCTGGTGGCTTCGTCCAGCACCAGGATCGGCGGGTCCTTCAGGATGGTGCGGGCGATCGCCACGCGCTGCTTCTCGCCGCCGGAGAGTTTCAGGCCACGCTCGCCGACGCGGGTGTCGTAGCCGTCCGGCATGCGCAGCACGAAGTCATGCACCTGGGCCAGCCGGGCGGCGTGCTCGATCTGCTCCTGGGTGGCACCGGTGCGGCCATAGCCGATGTTGTAGCGGATGGTGTCGTTGAACAGCACGGTGTCCTGCGGCACCACGCCGATGGCGGCGCGCAGGCTGTCTTGCGTCACGTCGCGGATATCCTGGCCGTCGATCAGGATGCGCCCGCCGGTCACGTCATAGAAGCGGAACAGCAGCCGGTTGATGGTGGACTTGCCGGCGCCGGTGGAGCCGACGATGGCCAGGCTGCCGCCGGCGGGGACGCGGAAGGAGATGCCTTTGAGGATTTCCCGTTCAGGCTGGTAGCCGAAATGGACGCGGTCGAAGACGAGCTCGCCTTTTGCCGTGGCCAGAGCCGGCGCACCAGGCTTGTCGGCCACTTCCTGGTTCAGCGACAGCAGGCGGAACAGCTGCTCCATGTCGGTCAGGCCCTGCTTGATCTCGCGATAGACGAAACCGAGCATGTTCAGCGGCTGATACAGTTGCATCAGATAGGTGTTGACCAGCACGAAGCGCCCCACGCTCATCGTGCCCTCGGCCACCCCCTGGGCCGCCATCAGCATCACCACCGACAGGCCGACGGCGATGATCACCGCCTGGCCCAGGTTGAGGATGTTCAGCGTCACCTGGTTCTTGACCGCTGCGCGCTCGTAATGCGCCCAGGCTTCGTCGAAGCGGCGGGCCTCGTGCGGTTCGTTGCCGAAATACTTGACCGTCTCGTAGTTCAACAGGCTGTCCACCGCCTTGGACTGCGCCTCGCTGTCCGTCGCGTTCATCCGCCGGCGGATGCGCACCCGCACATTGGAGAAGACCAGGGTGAACGTCAGGTACAGCGTCACCGCCACCATGGTGACCAGCGCGAAGCGCCAGTCGAACATGTACCAGAGGATGCCGACCACCATCAGCACTTCCAGCAGCGTCGGGATCACGTTGAATACCGCCAGGCGCAGCACCTGCTCGATGCCCACCGTGCCGCGCTCGATCGCGCGCGACAGCCCGCCGGTATGGCGATCCAGGTGGAAGCGCAGCGACAACCGATGCAGATGCTGGAAGGTCTGCAGCGCCACCCGCCGCACCGTGCGCTGCTGCACCGCCGCGAACACCGCATCGCGCATTTCGCCAAACCCGCTGGCGGCAATGCGCAACAGGCCATAAGCGACGATCAGCGCCACCGGCACGACCAGGATCACCGCCGGCGAGCCCGGGGCAATCTTCGGCGCCAGCGCGTCCACCGCCCAGCTATAGACAACCGGCACCCAGACCACGGCGATCTTGGCACAGACCAGGAACACGCACGCCACCACCACCCGGAACCGCGCCACCAGGTCGTCGCGCGGCCACAGATAGGGCAACAGCGAGCCCACCGTTTGCAGGCCGGAGCGTTGCTCGCCCCCCGCCACGTTCAGTTGCGGTCCGCTGGTGCTTCTCATGCGGGTGGATGTGGCATGCCGGGGGCGCGGTGCAAAGGGCCGGGCTGGTCGTGGCAGGCATTCGGGGCTATCGGCGGGGGATGGAAGACCTGTTGCGCCATATCGCCAGCGTGAACGATGCCCGGCTGCCCGGGTGGAATTGGGGCGCGCGCGAGCGGTTTTTTCTCGGGGCGGAGCAGGTTGGTTGGTTGAAGCCGGCGCTGGCGGAGGTGGTGGCGGGGTTTGACGGGGTGCATCGCGGGGCAGGCGGGGTGGTGCTGGACGATGCCGCCGCTTTGCCGGGGATGGCGCGGGCGTTGGCGGCGCGCGGGCTGATGCGGTTCCGGCGCGAGGCGTTCGATGTCAGGGCGACGCCGGACGGGCCGGTGTTGTCGACGATCGATCGCGGGGCGTTGCCGGCGTTCGGGATCGAGGCGCAGGGAATCCATCTGGACGGCTTGGTGCGGAAGGCGGACGGGCTGCACATCTGGATCGCCCGGCGGTCGCGCACGAAGGCGCTGGATCCTGGCAAGCTCGATCACATCGTGGCGGGCGGGATGCCGGCGGGGCACGGGCCGGCGGAGACGCTGGTCAAGGAGGCGGCGGAGGAGGCGGCGATGCCGGAGCACCTGGCCCGGCGGGCGGTGCATACCGGGATCATCCGCTATGCGATGGAGCGGCCGGAGGGGCTTCGGCGTGACCTGTTGCATTGCTACGAGGTGGAACTGCCGGAGGATTTCGTGCCGCGCGCGCATGACGGCGAGGTTGAGTCGTTCGCGCTGTGGCGGTTGACTGATATTGCCGAGGCGATCCGCAAGAGTGACGATTTCAAGTTCAACGTCTCGGTGGTGCTGGCAGCCCTGCTGCTGCGCCACGGGCTGTTCACCGGTGCGGATGCCGACAGGTTGAATGCGGTGCTGCCGCGCTAATGGGTAAAAGTTTTTTGTTTCTTTTTTTCAAAAAAGAAAGCGCTTCTTTTTGAAAAAAGAAGCAAAAACTTTTCATCCGTTTGGCTTTGCCCCCATTGCGGGGTGTTGCGGGTCGCCTTTAGCTTGGCGGCGAAAGACTCCGGAGGAAACAACAATGACCCAACGCCATGCGCTGTCGCGCCGTGCTGTGCTTGCTGCCCCTGCCTTGCTTGGTTTTGCCACTGGCCGGTCCGCGCTGGCGCAGCG